>CAZFLL010000198.1:3450-4547 GCA_964519865.1 uncultured Chitinophaga sp.
GCGTACGCCAGAAGCGTAGTTCACGGTGTATACCATTTTATATTCCAGCCAGCTATTGAATTTATAATAGGGAGAGATGCTGGCCAGTACTGTAGTTACTTTTGCCTTATCATTCATGGCGTTGGAAACACCCAGGGGGTTGAAGATGGAGTTACCACCTACATTCACCACCGAATCACCGATTTTCAACGGTTGAGTGGGATTCCATTGCAGGGCCATACCAATCAAGCTGTTTCCCGCACCGGCATCATTGGAGATAGGGGCGATCTGCTCGGTATACTGGCTGGGAAGGATGTTCACATCCAGGCCGAGTTTCTTGCTTTCGAGGAATTTGAAGTTGGCATTCAGGTTAGCAGAATATTTCTTTATTCCTGATTTGCGTACAATACCTTCCTGATCAAGAGCGCCCATAGATAACCGGTATTTGGCAGATTCATTACCACCACTTACAGCTACGTTGTAATTCTGTATGGTTGCAGTTCTCAGGATTGCATCCAGTGCATCCACATTACCGCCTTTATCGTTGGAAGAATTGGCACCATAATAAGTTAATGCCTGACGGAATTGGGTGGCATCCAGTACTTCAATACGTTTCATCAGGGATGATTGCCCGATAGACATGTTGAATTCAACTTTTGGTTCTCCGGATTTACCGCGTTTGGTGGTGACAAGAACCACCCCGTAAGCACCACGTGATCCATAGATTGCTGTGGCAGAGGCATCTTTTAAGATATCAATGGACACGATATCAGAAGGATTGATAAAGTTCAGCGGGTTACTGGCAGGGTTACCACCTCCAAAACCAACATCACCTACACCAGGACGGGCAGAACGTCCATCCAGGGGAACTCCGTCAATAACAAACAGTGGCTGGCCACTACCTGTTACAGTTGAGTTACCACGGATCTTGATGGTAGCTGCACCACCCGGCTGACCACTGTTGTTTAATACCTGTACGCCAGAGACTTTACCCTGGATCAATTGATCCGGAGAAGAAAATACTCCTTTATTGAAGTCTTTTTCTTTCAAAGAACCTACAGATCCTGTAAGGTCCTTTTTCTTGGCCGTTCCATAACCTGTTACCACCACTTCGTTCA
>CAZFLL010000199.1:0-2344 GCA_964519865.1 uncultured Chitinophaga sp.
GTAAAGATCATTCCTTTTTTAAAGATGCTTGTCTTCGGCATAAACATCCAGAAGGAGGAAATCACAAAGAAGAACAGGGAAGCGCCGAAGAATATATTCAGGAAGAACAGGGGATCGCCGGATTTGGCTTTATGCAGACCGGTGAGTTTATTGATGACCGAAGGAAGTTCCTTCACTTTATACTCGGTATGCCCGGTGACTTTATTGTAGGTCCCGTTTTTATAATACACCAGGTCGCCTTCTGTTTTGGTGAATTTCAGTTCACGGTTCCTGATTTCCTGTCCCAGTTCCTTTTCTTCCAGCCCGGGTTTCAGTTCCTTCACGATCAGTTTTTCTTTTTTCAGGAAATCCGTATCACGGAAGATCATAACGATGCCGCTCAGGGCATAAACGGCCATAATGCCGGCCAGGAAGAAGCCCAGGTAACGGTGAATAACACGCATACTGGTACTGAGGGATTTAGTTGCCATTTCGAATGTTGCTTGTTTAAGGGGTAAAAATAGTGGCGTAAAATATTCTAATCTGACGGAATCGGGAAATGAAAATTGCGGAATCGGGAAATTGAGAATAGAAAATAGTAAATAGAGAATAGGGGGGGTGATGTTTTTACATGCCCAGGGAGAAGATGAAAAAGTGATGGCCCTCAGATTTCGAGCGTAGCGAGAAATCTTAACACTTTTCCCTTCGACCTGTTGTCATTCCGAGCGCAGCGAGGAAACTTAACTTCAAGGGTAGGGATAATTTTCATTGTTGAGAAACAAGCTGGAAGCAAAAGGCTAGAAGCGAGAAGGGAAACAGGCCATCCCCGCCCCAGTAAGAAGTTTCCTCACTTCGTTCGGAATGACAGGCTTGCGTGGGGATATAAACTGGAATACAAGATTTCTCGCTACGCTCGAAATCTGAGGGCCTGCCTCTTACCTTATGAAAAAGGAGCGGCCACCGCCACTCCCTATTTTCTATTTACTATTCTCTATTCCCTTAAAGTCTGTCATACAGCGCCCTCAGCTTCTCCCGGGTCATGATCTGCTCCCAGTCCTTGCCCAGTGCATTTTCCCAGAGGGGTTTCATACCGAGACTTACATTGATCATTTTATCAAAATCCTCATCGCTTAAGCCCTTGCAGATGCCCGTGGGGATGTCGATCTTGTTTTTCTCCACCATGTATTTGAATTCCTTCACGCCTTCAGGATAATATTCTTCGAGATGATTCATGACGATACAGTTCCCGATACCGTGTTTGGTGCCGAGTAAATAACTGAGGCCATAACTCACCGCATGGGCCACACCTACCTGTGAGTAAGCGATACTCATACCACCGGCATAGGAAGCCATCATCAGTTTTTCATCGCAGTCTTCATCCCATCCGTCTTTGTTTACATAAATATCGCGACAGAGCTGCAGCGCTTTCTCCCCATAACTCTTGCTGAATTCATTGAGATAAGTGCCCTGCAGGCTTTCAATACAATGGATATAACAGTCCATACCCGTATAGAAACGCTGGTTGGCCGGGGCATCTTTAATCAGATCAGGATCCAGCACGATCTGGTCGAAAGGGGTAAAGTCAGAGTTCATACCCAGTTTCCTGACCGGTCCGGTGAGTACGGTGGTCCGGGAGACTTCTGCACCGGTGCCACTGAGGGTGGGAATACCGGCTTTGTACACACCGGGTTTCTTTACGAGGTCCCAGCCCTGGTAATCGGCGGAGGAACCGGGATTATTCATCATCAGGGAAACGGCCTTGGCCAGGTCCATGGTGGAGCCGCCACCGATACCGATGACGCCGGAAACGGTGCCGAATTCCTCTTTGAGTCCATTGGCCAGTTTATCTACATAGGTCGTCTTGGGTTCGTGGGTCACATCGGCGAAGATCACTTTATCATTGCCACGGAGGGGGATACGGTTGATGAGGGGTTTGCCTTCGAAGAAATGGTCCACCAGAAAGATCATGGGTTTGCCTTCCTTACGGTTGGGGGCCAGGATTTCATCGAGCTGGTTGAAGGCGCCACGGCCGTAGATCACAAAGCCGATCATTTTGAAATTGCGGAAAGCCATAGAGAGAATTTTTGCAAAATTAATGTAATGCAGCCTACGGCTGAATTTTCGCCACGGATTTCACGGATAAACACAGATTTATTTTTGCCTGCGGCAAAAAAAGAGGGTGGCCACGAATTAACACAAAAGGACACGCCTGTCCCGCCTCATGCGGGAAAAAAAATACAGAAAGGCAGGCCACGGATCACACGGATAGGCACGGATTTTATCGCCTGCGGCGATACAATAGTTTAGCCACGAAATCACACGAATTGACACGAAAAATACACTTAGCACACTTTCGTGTGTTTTC
>CAZFLL010000199.1:2444-4543 GCA_964519865.1 uncultured Chitinophaga sp.
ACGGCCTTTCCCCCGGCGGAGGTTACTTCCGTGAAAATGATCTCGCTGTCGGTCACCACCACCACTTCATCAAACAAGCCGGTGGCCACCGTGGCATCATAGGTATGACGGATCACGGTTTTATCACCGAGCAGCTGCATCAGTTTGGCGGGAAAACGCGTGGCGCCATAGCGCGCCGGGATCATGGCGATTTTTTTCATTTAGCAAAAATACTGAAATACAGTTCCCTGAACAGGGGCTTCCGGAAGGGATTGAGCTTATACCCCGGAGCCGAAGAAGATGACCAGCTGGTTGTCGAGCTGGTACATTTCAAAATTGTATACGGCCCCATCCTCGTATTCAATACTGATCTTTTTGATCCAGGGGAATTCACCGATCATTTCCTTTTCCACCTTGATACTGTATTCCCGTTCCCCTTTTTTGAATGTCCGGTTCTCCGTTGGAAACTCATCTTTATCCCCGAATACCTCGCTGAATTCAGGCACCAGGCGAAGAAGGATAAAGCCCTGTTCCAGCGTAAAGTCCGGAAGAAACCAGGTGTCTGAACCATATTCATAGCCCATGAAACGATGCCACTCAGCCCCGTTCTTATACAATTGCTTCTGAATTTCATATCCTTCTTCTTCAATATTATCCCGCTGACCTTCTTTTACCACCAGTTTATTCCCGAAAGGGGTATAGACCTGTTTGAAATAATCAGCCATTTCTTTTACGACGGCCATTTTAGGTGGAGCTACTGGTAACAGATAGGAACTGACGATATAACCGGTCTTGTTGTTAAACGTTATTTTTTCCCAGTAACCATGTATGCCTTCTGTGGTAACAGCTACAAGCTGCTCCTCTGTCTGCTTCAACGTGATTTTTGTTCCGTAAGGAATCTTGTCCAGCACTTTTGCGCCGATCGCCGGTTTTTCCCGAATGCTCAGTCCGGATTTTGCCGCCACCCAGAGGGTGCGGGTCTGGCTGAATGTGGCCGAACAGAAAAGCAGAAAGACAAGTAAGATAAGGTTTCGTTTATTCATTTCGATAAGCTTAGGGGTTCATGATGGAATCATCCTGTTTTTTAAAGGGACTGACCAGGAGGTTAATCACGTCCTCATCTTTCTGCGCGGGGTAATAGCGGTCGAGTCCGTATTTCAGATTCTTTGTATCCAGGAAAGAGAAAGTACCCAGCAAGCGGTCCCAGATGGAAAACACCGCGCCGTAGTTGCTGTCGGTATAGGGTTGTTTCCAGTGATGATGCACTTTGTGCATATTGGGAGAGATCAGGAAATAGCTGAGGAACTTATCCAGTCCTTTGGGTAAATGAATATTGGCATGCGTGAAAGCGGTGGCCAGCACCACGAGGGTCTGGTAGATCATCACGGCATACATCGGGGCACCGGAAACCAGGATCAGGAGCATAAAGAAAATACCTCTTAATAAACTATCGCCGGGGTGATGCCGCAGCCCGGTGGTGACATCCACATTGGTATCGCTGTGGTGGATCAGGTGAAAGCGCCAGAGGAATTTATTTTTATGCATGATCAGGTGCACCAGCCAGCTGCTGAAATCGAGGGCGAGCACGCCGATTATAATCGTTAACAGGGTACGGGTATGGAACCAGTATACGAGTCCGAATTGCTGTTGCAGGCACCAGTCGGATATCTTAATAATGATCAGGGCCAGCCCGGTATGCAGGATCAGGTGCATTACGGTAAAGAAAAAATTTACGCCAGCGTGCCTGATTTTATTTTTTTTATAGTGCAGGGGCATCATCGGGATGGCCCCTTCGAGGATCCAGAAGAAAAGCATTCCCCCCACGAGGATCGCCAGCCGTTCCAATGGTCGTTGTTCCAGGTTTTGGAAATAGTGAAGCAGGTTGGTCCACATGGCAAAAGATTTCCGGAAAAGATACGAAGGAAAATGGTTTTTTTCCCATGGCCAGGTTTATCCGTCCGGGTAATTTGCCATTCCGCAGGTAGCGGGTTAAAAAAGGTTTTATGGCAGGAACATTCACGCAGTTATATGTGCAGGCGGTGTTTGCGGTGAGGGGGAGGGAGAATTTATTACATCAGCCCTGGAGGGGCGAAGTATTTAAGTATATAGCCGGGATTATT
>CAZFLL010000200.1:0-4486 GCA_964519865.1 uncultured Chitinophaga sp.
GATACTTGAAGGAAGTGTGCAGCGGCACGGGGAGCAGGTCCGGATCACAGCCCAGTTGATCAATGCCATTACCGATGAACATATCTGGGCCGATTCCTATGACCGCCCCATGCTCGACATCTTTACGATACAACGGGAGGTGGCCCTGGCGATCGCCGCTGTTTTGAATACCAGTTTATCGAATAAGGAGACCCGGGAACTGGACTATATACCTACAACTGACCTGCTCGCCTATGATTATTACCTCCGGGGTAAACTACTGCTGGAAAACCGGAACAAAGCGGATGTATTGCTGGCCAGGGATTATTTCATCCAGGCCGTTAACAGGGATAAAACCTTTGCCATAGCCTATTCCGGTCTGGCAGATACGTATTTATTGTCTTCCTTCCGGGGCTATGAAGATCCGGTCATGATGCTCTGGCAGGCCAAAAAATATATCGATACAGCGGCCAGCCTGGATTCATTTTCGGGCGAAACGCAGGCATCCCTGGGGTACTGGTATTTTCAGAGTTTTGACTGGCATGCTGCTGAAATCACCTATCGCCGGTCTATCAGTCTCAACCCCAATCAGACCAATGTATACCTGTGGCTGGCTATTTTACTGGAAGCCAAAGGGGATCCGGAGGAAGCCCTGAAAGTTTTTGAAATGGGGCTTGAAGTCAATCCAATGTGGGATTACCTGCAGAAAAACAAGATACTGCTGCTGGTGAATATGAATAAGAAAGAGGAGGCCTTCAGCTGTATGAACGGATTGATTGAAAAATCGCATGACAGCCTGGTAAAAAGGAAAAGATTTGACGAGTTATCCAGGTTACACTGGAATTACAATGAAAAAGCGGAGGCCATCAGTGCCGCCAAGAAATCAGGGAATCTTCCATTGCTGAAGTTCTATACGGACGGGGATTACTCGGCCCTTCAGAAAATGGTGGATGATCATTATGCCGGGTTACGTAACCGGAGCGAATATGTTTCACAACTCTGGATGGGGCTGGATTATGCGCATGCCGGATCCCGGGAAAAAGCACTGGATTGTTTCAACAGTGCTGTGGCCTTAAAGGAAGCCGCGGTTTCTCTCCTGCTGATAAGGGATTTTGAATTCCTGAATATCAAATACCTCAGTATGGCCCTGCTGACCCGGAAAGTAAAACAACTGATTAATTTCTGATTCAGAAACGGTATTGCACCCGCAGATCGACCAGGTCTGCTACTTCCCGGTGTACTTTCAGGCTTAAACCTGTATATACATGTGTACTGAGCCTGTACCGGATTCCCCAGCGGTGATAAACAGATGAAGTGAAAGCAGGGTGATGCGTGATATAGATACCCAACTGCTGGCTGCAGGTGAAACGACCCATCAGGAATTCATTTCCGGCACTTATTCCCGCTTTAAAAGCGGGTTTACTGTTTTTTTCAGCAGCTGTTTGATCGTCCCTGAACCGGTCATAGGTTAGTTCTGATCCGGCCGTTAAGGCATTGATCCGGCTGATCACTTTTGAAACCTGTAAAAATAACCCGGCCATAAAATTCCGCTTGGTATTCCAGGCCTGGTGGTATCCCTGCCCGGGTGTAAACATCAACCCGGCATCCAGGGTAGCCCGGCTATGAATGCTGTTCCCTTTCTGGTTTTTATATACCGGCAACCTGTTTCCATTGGGATAATAAATAACTGATCCGGATAAGGTCAGCCAGTTTAACCCGCTGTTGGGCTGCTTAAAATTAGCATTGGATATATGGTGCATATGCCCGTTAAAATCAACAACTATTTTTTTTGTTACCCTGAATCCCACCCCTGTACTTAAATGGAGGTACGTGTTTAAATGGGTACTGTATGTCTGGTTAGCCATATTGCTGATGGGGTCGAAAGGGGTAGAGGCATACCCGATGCCCGATGCTGCCCTGAACTGGTATTGGAACCAGCGATTGATCCGGTAAACCGGCTCTATAAATACAGCAGCTGTAATTGTTTTTCCAACCACCTTGCTGTGAAAATCCGTAAAATTGAGGCTGACACCCGTACGGATAAAGGCCCCGCAATAATGGTAAGAGGAAAAATCAAGCGGCTGAACAAAATAATCGGCCCCGACTGAGAACGGGACGGCTCCCCGGACCCCTTGTACAACAGGTTTCTGAATAAAAACAGTTCCTTTCTGAACAGTCAATGAAAATGCCCGGACAGCCTTGATTGAATCTGCAGGTTGCTGGCCGGCAAGACTTATCGGGAAAAGCAACCAACCACATTTTCTCAGGAAAGGCATAGCGAAATATAATAAAAAGTAAATATATCTCAAAACAAACTCATTTGAAATATATTACTTAAGCGGTCAGGTGTAAGTTGTCGGGTTGATATATATGGTCAGGAATAACGAAACACAAGGTGTGTGATAAAAACGGCTTCATCTTCTTCCCGGAACTCTTTTATTTTACCAGAGTAATAGTCTATCCGGCTGCTGATATCCCTGAATTCATCACTGGTATGATCGATTTCAATATCCTGCCCGTTATAAACAAAACGGATCATCAGGCAATAATCCCGGTAATTCAGTTCTATCTGGATATAACTGCTTTTGCGTTTGTTCACCACCAGCATTATAAATTCCTGGATAATCCGGTAAACCGATAATTTATCATGCTGGCTGAGTTCTTCAATAGAGGAATCATTGCAGTAAAAACTGATATCCGTATTGTTTTCCTGCCGGTAAATACTGATCAGGTTATCAATACTGGGTAATAATCCCAATAATGAAAGTCCGGATGGGTACAACTGGTTACTGAGTTTGTTCAGCTCCAGGATTGCCTGCTGTATGGCCTGCGTCATTTCCTCCGATAAATGACCACTGTCTTCCCCGGCGTTTTTACCCTGCAGCATCAGGTTTACATAAACCAGCAGCTGGTTCACATTATCCCGAAGCAATTCTGAAATGGTCAGTCTTTCCTTTTCCTGAATATCAATGATTGCTTTCAGCAGTTCTTTTTCATCGGCCAGTTTTTTCTCTGTTTTTCTTTTCAGCTGCCCCACATCAGCCACATGCATATAAAATCCAACTGTTTCCTCATTGCGGAAATCGGGTATGAAAGTGACCATCGCAGAAATTTCACCTTTGCCTTCCGCTTTCAGGGAACGCTCCACTACATGCGGGTGACCGGCTAATGCTGACTCAATATAGAAACGATTTTCGCTGTATAGTTCGGGGCCGACATATTCAAGAATATGCATTTTGCCAATAACGGCATCCGCCTTTTTATTGAACCAGTCGAGTCCGGCTTTATTAATAAACCGGCAAACCTGGTTTTTATCCCAGTAAGCGAGCATAGGAGGGTAGGGGGCATGTCCCTTTCGCTTATTTCTTTCAGGCTCTGATCCGCTGTCATCAGCAGCAGCATTTCCACTGTGCGACATCATCGGTATATTTTGTTCTAAGTTAATCCATAAATCACAAAAGGGAAATGATCAGCAACAAATCCGGATCAATTATCATTTATTTATTTTAATTACAGAAAACAGCCGGTTTATATGTGGCAGGTACATATTAAAAATGACAAATGATTTACTTACGGCATCCGTAAAAAGGGAAAATTACTATTTGGCAATCGCCGTTTCCCAACCCTCATAATTTCCCCTGCATTTCCTGGCTTCATTTTTCAACCAGAGGGTTTGTTTATTTATGGCAGCCAGTTCTACTTTGTCTGTACGCAAAATATGGAGTTTGAAAACAACCGGGTTCTGTTCATTGTCTTTGGAAACTATTTTGTAGTGCTGGCTGATGGCTTTGTAAATAAAACAATCCCGGTCAGCCGCTGTGTTAAAGAACAGGAAATGATCGACTGGTCTTGGTAATTCCGGTTTGTCCCCCGCTTTCTGCAGGCGCATGACTATTTGCTGGTTGGCCATGTATTCCAGTGTTTCTTCATTGGGGTATAGAAAGTGCAGGTAGGCGTCCCATTTTTTATCTTCTTTAATGAGAAAAGCAGGCGTATAGTCCGGAAACTCTTTATTCAGTAAGGTGGTCACCGCTTGTTTCAGTCCGGTGGTATCTGAAACATAGAAATAATCCTTTCTTTCACATTGGTAGGAAAAGGTACCGGTCAGTATTGACTTTGACCGGCGCCCCATAAGGGAAACAATAGAATCGGAAATCCGGTTCAGCGAAATAAAAGAAGTAGGAGCGGGTAAGCCTTCGTTTGTGCAATTCCTGAATTTCACTCCGGCCGCAAATAAATACGGACAGGTACTGTCAGGCGCTTTGGCCTTTAACCCCATATTCACCATTGTACTGCCAGGCCCTTTTTCATACCTGGCCAGGTACGTATCCCAGTCACCGGTTTGTGCATGGATTCCGGCAAATGCCAGTAAAAAAAATACCGGGAATATAATTTTTTTCATCAGCGGCGAAGATAACCGGAATGCGGATGGTACTTTGAAATGTGACTTATTTTAAGGATTATTTAGTATGAATTGAGGGAGACTTATAGCAGATAGGGTTTTAAA
>CAZFLL010000201.1:0-4476 GCA_964519865.1 uncultured Chitinophaga sp.
ATCCATCCTAAGGCCCAGAGCTGAGACCGTATATCGTTTAAAGTGCCTCCATATACGGCCGCTTTCCTGAATCCACGGAGAAAATGGGTCAGGGGAATAATATCCGCAAACCGTTGTACCAGCACTGGCATTGCTTCCGTGGGCCAGGTATAACCACTCAGCAGGAAGGAAGGCGTGGCCAGCACCATCAGGAATTCTGTGGCTTTTAACTGGCTGGGGAGCAGGAGGGAAAAAACCATCCCCATCGCCATACAGGCCAGGGTAAACATACCAACCAGTACCAACATCGGTAAGGTGAAAACGGGCATGCCTATATTGAAAACCGGGAAAAACAGGCCGATGATCATCCAGAGCGCAGCAGACAGAAACACAAATGGAGTGATCTTAAGAATGACATGATAAATGGCCCAACGGCTTGATTTAACCAGTTTCCTGAAATAATCATCCTCAAAATCACGGGCAAACACAAGCGCCAGTGCGAGGAATAAGACCTGTTGCATCACTGTGCCAAATATGCCCGGCATCATCAGCTCCTTATAATTACCGGCCGGGTTGTACATCCGGTTATAATTTACCTTGAAGGGTTCGTAAAGTTGTGCCGCGTACTGAGGGTTCATCCCACTCTTCTTCATTGTTTCCATTTCCACCCCGGCACTCATGGAACCCATCACCGTTTGTATAGCCCGTGTCGCAAAATTGGCGGTTACCAGGTTGGTGAGGTTCATATCCACTAATAATTCAGGATACCGTTTCTGCAATACGGCTGATTCAAAGCCACCTGGAATGGTTATCACTGATACATATTCTTTGGATGGCATTTCCGCGTACAGGTTTTCTTTCTGGTAACGGATATCCGCCACCCGCAGGTTTTCATTGTCATCCAGCGCATCGATGATCTTCGCAGAAAGAGGACTATGGTCTTCATCCACGATCAGCACCGGCATTTCCGTGATCTTTCCCTTTTCGTACATATATACGAAGAGCAGTCCGTACACCAGCGGAGCCCCGAAAAATACCAGCATCACCACGCGGTTGGTAAAAATCCGTTTGAATTCCTTTCTCAGTAAACGGGTAAACTTTTTCATAAACTTTTTTTTCAGTACTTATTTATTGGCCAGCAAAACGGTGGAGTTCGCAAACAACCCTTCCGCATCCCTGGCATTCACCGGTACCAGTTTAATTTCAAACAGTCCTTCGCCTAACTGGTAATCCGGAGCAGTGCTCGTATTCTCTGCATAGCGGGGCAGTTGTTTAATACTGGCCACGGTTACGGGAATGGTTTTTGGGGTATAGGGCACTTTCACTATCAATGACTGATTGACCTGGTACCCATTTATTTTTGATTCAGGGATGGTAAAACGGAAACAGGTTCCTTCGAGCTGGTAACCGTTGAAAAGTGTATAACCCGGTAAGGCCAGTTCACCTTTTTTCAGCGTAATACTTTCAATTACCATATCAGCGGGTGCCGTGAGATATATTTCCTTCTGCGCCTGTAACACTTCATTCTTTGCCCCGACTGCTCTTTCCACCTGTCCACGGGCCGCCTGTATGGTTTCTGGTCTTGTGCCTTTTACAATTTCTGTTTTCCGGGCCTGCAGGGCGGCCAGTTGTGCTTTTGCTGCGAGATACTTACTGTGTACTTCATCGTATTGCTGCGCGGATATGAGTGAATCATCAAACATATTCTTCATGCGGCGGTTGGTTTCATTGGCAAAATCCAGTTGAGCCGCCGCTGCATCGATCTGCCCCTGTACCTGCTGCACCTGTTCGGTGGTGGCCCCGTTAACCGCCAGGCTCAGCTGTCCTTCGGCACTCTCAATGGCCCCGCTGGCCTGCTGCAGTTTTGAACTGAGTTCGGGAATATCGAGCAAGGCCAGGGTATCACCGGCTTTGACGGATTGTCCCTCTTTTACAAATATTTCCAGGATACGGCCGGCCAGTTTAGGAGCTACTGCAACGGTTTCCTGTTTCACTTTTCCCTGGTTACCGGTAAGGTTATCCGTGGCCTGTTTGTTCCCGCAGGCAGTCAGCACAGACACAATCAGTATTGAATAAATGATGTAATGCTTTTTCATATAATCGATTAATTAAAGTTGATCGGTTAAGGTTCCATTGGTATCGAGCAGTTGCAGGCAGGCCCGGCGCTGGTCATAAAAAGCCTGTTGCAGATCAAATCCTGCTTTTTCGAGGTCGTTCAGTGCATTGAGCAGTTCGGTCATGATGGTCAGCCCGTTCCGGTATTGTTTCGTCACAAAGTCAAGCGTTTCTTTTGCGAGTGATTCCTGCGCTTCCACCATTTTTACCCGTTGATTGGCCATGCGCCATTCCTGGCGGGCCTTGGCCCTGCCTAATTGTAAAAGATCTTCTGCTGATTGTTTCTGTACTTCAAAGCTTTTACGTTCCAGGGCTGCTTTACGGGCATTGTTACGGGCGGCGAATCCGTCAAACAGGTTCCACTGCAGGCGTAGCCCGGCATACCATTTGGGATCCAGCAACGAAAGATCTTTTTCCCTGAATTCATATTGACCAAAAGCCAGCAGCTTGGGGAGGTACTCACTCATTTCTGCTTTTTCTTTATACCGGGAAGCGGTGATCGCTTCATTCAGTGAACTGATTTCAGGCCGCTCTTTCTGTTCGCTGTCTGTTACCAATAACATTGGTTCGAGTACCGGATGTAATTCCTGCAAGACAGAATAACCGGCGCCCGTCAGTTGCTGAAGTTTCTCCAGCAATACGATCCGGTTACTTTCATTCTCTGCTTTCCTGAGTTCCAGTTTCTGTAATACCAGTTCGATCTTTTTCCGGTCGAGCGGGGTGGCCAGCCCGTTTTTAATCGCGGTGGTTACAAAACGGTTTTGTTCATTCAGCACTGTAGCTGAACGATCGATCACAGCATCCGCTGCGCGGAGCAGGGCGAGTTTATCGTAGAGGGAAGAAAGTTCGATGGCCAGTTTAGCCTGCTGCCGGTCATTGCCAAAGGACAAGGCTTTCTGCTGGTGCTGAAAAGCCCTGATCCCGTTTTCCACTTTAAAGCCGCTGAACAATAACCATTGGGTATTGGCACTCAGCTTCAGTATATTTTTTTCCTGGATGGGGGGCACGGGTTGCAGTTTAACGGAAGCGGGCAGCGGACTGTTAAAGGGAATACCGGCAGCTTCCTTGATCAGTAAGCGCTGGGTGCCCATCAGCAGGGTTTGTGTGTTCTGGGGGAATACCAGATCCGCGTTCAGTCTGGTATAAGTGGCATTGGCGCTTAACCTGGGCAGGTAACTGAACCGGGTGGTTTGTTCATCCAGTTTTACCTGGCTGATGCGGAGATTATTCAGCTGAAGGGTATCATTTTTTTCCAGGGCCCGGATCAGCAGGTTCTTAAACTCCGTATTGAATAACTGGGCCTGCGATGCCCCGCCAAACAGCAGGGCAGTCAGCAGGAGTCCGGTGGTCTTTCTTTGTATCAGTTCTTTTAGTCGCATGTGTTGTTGTTATTGCAGGTACAAAGCTCCAATAAGCGGAAAGGCGGAATTGGTCCATTAGTCGGACAAACTGGTCAAAAACAGAAGTTTTGCTAAAAAGAGGTAATTTTGGGTATGCCCCGCTTTTCAGTTAAGGAGACGAGTATTGATGATATCAAATTCAATTACCGGTTTGACTGGAGTATCCATGATTTCCTGGTATCCGATGAACAACATTACCTGCGTATCCATGATATGCCCACGCATGTGGATGGATATGTGATCGGCATCTGTACCCGCGGACGTGCCCGGATGGAAGTGAACCGCAAAGAGTACAGGGGCGGGGTCAACAATATGATCATTACGAGTCCGCACCAGGTATTGCAGGTGAGGGAAACCAGTGCTGATTTCCGTTGCCGGTTTATTGTTTTTTCCAAACGCTTTCTCACCGCCAATTTTATTAACCCGCATATACTGGATACCTTCCGGTTTTCCGAAGCCGGTGCCGTGCCCGTTATCAAACTGGAAGAAAAAGCCGCCAATGAACTGCAATCCCTGTTTATTTATATCTGGAAGCGCTTTCATGAAAACAACCATCCCTACCGGAGAGAGATCATTGGTAACCTGCTGATGGTATTGCTCCATGATTTTGAAGCGATCTACCAGCAACAGTATGGGCTGACGGAGAAAAAAAGAACGCGTAAGGAAGAGCTGCATCGTAAATTCAATGAATTGCTGTTCCGGCATTTCCGGCAGGAGCACGGGGTTCAGTTTTATGCGGAACAGTTATTTATCACGCCCAAACATTTAACGGAAACCATAAAGGAATTAACCGGGCAGACAGCCGGCGAATGGATTGACCGCACACTGGCCCTTGAGGCAGAGATGTTGCTGCAGCATCCGGACTATTCCGTACAACAGGTATCGCTGATGCTGAATTTTCCGGATCAGTCTGCATTTGGGAAATTTTTTAAAAAGGAAACAGGATTGTCACCTACGGCATACAGGAAAGGAATGATTAAAA
>CAZFLL010000202.1:0-4468 GCA_964519865.1 uncultured Chitinophaga sp.
ACTTTATTGATGTTATTGACTACTTTTTCCCGGGCCTTGGAGGCGAGCAGGTCTTTGTTGATCCTGAGCCCCATCAGCCAGGCATTGGTTTCGGGATTGTATAAAAGTCCCTTGTAAAAGGGCAGACTACGGAAAATAGTGGCCGCACTGTCAATCTCCGCCTGGTTCAATACCCGGTCAGGAAAGATAGCCACCGCTTTCAGTCGTTCTGTTTCGGGATTCTTGGCCAGGTTTACCGCAGTTGGAACAGAAATAATATCGTCCACGCCTTTTATCTGCTTCAGGTTTCGTTGCAGGGCGGTATAGGCATTAAATGTTTTTTCGCGAAACAGCTGGTCGGTTTGTATGCCAAGCACCAGCAGGTTACCGTCTTCACCGAATTTTTTCCTGAATTCCTGGTAGGCCTTGTATTTTGGATTATCCAGCGGGATGGCCCGGGTAAACTCATAACTCAGCTGTACTTTACTGGCATGATAACCCATAAATCCGGTCAGGGCCAGCAACAGAACCAGGAGTGCAATACGATATTGGAGGATAATTTGTCCGAGCCGGTACCACATATAGGTTTCAGGAATTGAGTGGTTGCAAAGAAAGGCAAAAAAGCCCAATAGGAACATGACTGATTGTGATACTTTTGACGGGTGAGAATGCTGTTTATCCTTACTGTTCTGCTGGCCGGGCTTACATTGAAAGCACAGGAACTGCCTGTGCCGGTTGGCCAATGGCGGGAACACCTGCCGTATAACAGTGCCATTGACCTGGCAGCCGGTAATACCCGGGTATTCTGTGCCACCCCTTACAGTCTTTTTTCCATACAGCTCAATGAACCGGTTATTGAAAGGTTCAGCCGGGTAACCGGACTAAGTGAAACCGGCATCCGTACTATCTGTATGAATGCTGACAGGGATAAACTACTGGTAGCATACAGTAACAGTAACCTGGATATACTGCTGAACGGACGGGTGTACAATATCCCGGATATCAAACGGGATAATATCCCGGGTGATAAAACCATTTACCGGGCTTATGCCCGTCAACAATATTTTTATCTCAGCACCGGCCTGGGAGTGATCGTGGTGGATGCTGAACGCTATGAAATAAAAGACACCTGGATGATCGGCAATGCCGGCAACCCGGTACGTGTGACCGGTTTTTCCAGTGATGCCGGTTTTTATTATGCAGCCACCAGTGAAGGATTGAAAAAAGCAGCACTGGGTGCCTCCAACCTGGCCGATTATCAGAACTGGCAGACCATTCCCACCACCGCTGGTGCTGTTCAGGTGGTGAATACAGGCACGGCGATGCTCTTGCAGAAAAACGATTCCCTTTTTATTCAGACTGGAAATGCCTGGACCTTTTTTTATAGCGATGGATGGCCCCTGATCAGTTGTGAAGTGAGCGAAAATAAAATCCTGCTCTGTGAACGTCAGACAAACGGAACCAGCCGGGTGGTGATCCTGAATACCAGTGGAACAGTCAGCCGGATCCTGGATAATACCGGGGCGGTTTCCTTTCCCCGGAAAGCAATACTGGTCAACAATGAGCCCTGGGTGGCGGACCAATACGCGGGACTATCCCGGATCGCTAACAGTAATGCCTATACGAATTACAGCCCGGCATCGCCGCAGGCGGTCGGCAGCGGGGAAATGATGACCAGGGATGGAACACTTTATGCAGCGGCCGGGGCGGTCAATGATGCCTGGAACTACCAGTATAACGGGGATGGGCTCTTTGTACTGAATGGGGACGGGTGGACCAATATTAACCGTTACCGCTATCAGCCACTCGATACCCTGCTGGATTATATCGCGCTGGCTGTTGACAAAAGAGATGAATCGGTCTGGGCCGGTTCATTTGGTGGCGGGTTGCTGCAAATAAAGCAGGGCCCGGTTTTTACCATTTACAAAAAGGGCTTCCTGGATGCAACGGTGGGTGATCCCGGGAGTTACCGGGTGGCAGGACTTGCTTTTGATGCGGAAAATAATTTATGGATCTCCAATTTTGGGGCTGCGCAACCGCTACGTGTCCGGAAAGCAGATGGCAGCTGGAAGAGTATTTCCCTTCCCTTTACTTTATTTGAAAATGCACTAGCACAAATCCTGATTGACGATCTTAATTATAAATGGATCGTGTCCCCCCTGGGAAACGGGCTGATCGTATATGACCAGGGATCCTCCATTGATAATACGGGCGATGACCGCTGGCGAAAACTGGGTAGTGGTACCGGGAATGGTAACCTGCCATCCAGCGGGGTGAACTGTATCGCCCGGGACAAGAACGGGTTTATCTGGGTGGGTACCATCGATGGCATCGGCGTGATCCAATGTCCGGACCAGGTATTTGCCGGGGGATGTGAAGCCATATGGCCTGTGGTCCCTAATGGCAATTTTGCCGGCTATCTTTTTAAAGGGGAGGAAGTAAGCAGTATTGCAGTGGATGGGGCTGATCGTAAATGGGTGGCCACCCGCAACGGGGTGTTCCTGGTGGATGCGGCGGGGGAAAAGGTACTGGCGCATTTTACAGAGACAAACAGTCCATTGCTGAGTAATGAAGTGAAAAAAATAGCTATCGATGGAAAGACAGGCGAAATTTTCTTTGCCACTTTGAAAGGACTTTGCTCTTTCAGGGGTATGGCCACAGAAGGCGGTACCATCAACGAAGAGGTGCTGGTGTTTCCCAATCCCGTACCACCGGGATTCAGCGGTACGATCGCAATCCGGGGACTGGTGAATAATGCTATTGTGAAAATCACTGAGCTGGACGGAAAACTGGTTTACCAGACCCGGGCTTTGGGTGGCCAGGCCAACTGGGATGGACGGAATTACCGGGGACAAAAAATTTCGAGCGGGGTATACCTGGTCCTGGTGAAAGAAGAAGGCGGGAAAGAACATACCGCCACAAAAATATTTTTTATCAACCGCTGATGGCCGACAAACTCCATAAAACAAAGGGCCTGGTGCTGCGGACTGTGAAATACGGGGAGACCAGTATTATCGTGACCATATTCACCGAACTTTTTGGGGTTCAGTCCTACCTGGTCAATGGCGTACGCAGTTCCTCAAAAAAAGGATCGGGTAAAGCGGGTATGTTTCAGCCGGCAGCCATGCTGGACCTCGTGGTATATCATAATGAACTGAAACAACTCAACCGGATCAAGGAGTATAAATGGGCCAGTCTGTACACGCATATTTTTTCAGACGTTCCCAAAAATGCGGTGGCTTTGTTTATGGTGGAACTGCTCACCAAATGCCTGCGGCAGCCTGAAGGCAATCCGGACCTTTTTCATTTTACGGAGGATTGTTTCCTGCACCTTGATCATAGCGTGGGTCCCGTGATGGCCAATCTTTCTCTTTTCTTTGCCCTTCATCTCCCGGTTCATTTTGGTTTCCGGATGACGGATGATTATAGTGAAGACTGCGCCTATCTTGATCTCAAAGAAGGTCATTTTACAACCGAACATCCGGGACATCCTTATTTTCTCGAAGGTCCGCAGGCCGCCATCACTTCCCAGTTACTCAAAGTGATGCAACCGGGGGAACTGGAACAGATCCGGCTAAACCATGATTTCCGGCGGCTGTTGCTTCACCAGCTGGAATTGTATTATGCCTTGCATGTTCAGGATTTCGGAACGATGAAGACACTGCCGGTGCTGAGGGAGGTATTGGGGTAAGTTTGAAAAGCGTGGTGGTTCTGCTGCGCAGCGAATACAATTAACACATAGATTCATAGGAAACATAGGAGGCACATAGAATACAGTTAACACATAGATTCATAGAAAACATAGAAGACACATAGAATACATTAAATAAAATGAGCTTGTTTTAAAAGATAAGTTTAGCCGACTTGTCAAAATTGGTATTCATTTGAACCAATCCCGGTGAAGTGCCCGGCCTGAAACGACCCAGGTCATCTCCCCATCCCAGTGCATCGGCTCCATTGCAGGTAGCCCATTGAAGTATTTTTTCTTGCCCGATATGCGGAAAATGTTTCCGGATGGATCCGATTTCACTGGCAATACTCAGTTGCCAGTTGCTGCTATAACTGTCTGTGCCCAGTACAATCCGGCATTGGTGTTTTATCAGCAGATCAATTGGCGGCACTTTGTTTTCAATATACAGGTTGGCATTGATGCACAGGCAGTATACCAGTTTCAGTCCATGGGTGGCGGCATATTCATTCGCCCATACAATATCTTCTTCGGGCATAAACGTATTATGTATGAGGAAAATGGTTTGCCCGTTTGTAAAACAGGGTAATACGGATCGGATACTGCTTTTCCCGGTAACCGGGAAGGGCGATTTATCCATTCCGAAGATCTTAAAGAAACGCAGGTATTCCCCTCCGCCTGTTTTATACAGTTCATCTTCGGCCGGGTGTTCCTGGTTATGAATGGAAATAATTTGTCCGGCCGTGGCCTCATTGATCATCCGGAAAGTGGCCGGCGAAATGCTATAAGGGGCATGGGGCA
>CAZFLL010000203.1:0-4427 GCA_964519865.1 uncultured Chitinophaga sp.
GGATAAGGTTTTTTTCATGTACAGATAAATCTGGGCATGAATTTACTTAAAAGGGCTTACACCCGTGTAATTATGGGGGGTGATTTTCCTCAGTTCTTTCTTCAGGGTTTCTTTCACTTTCAGCCCGTCAATAAAACCATGAATGGCTTTTTTGTCGATCTTATTATTGCCACGGGTCAGTTCCTTCAGTGCCTCATACGGATTCGGGTATTTTTCCCTTCTTAATACAGTCTGTATGGCTTCGGCCACCACTGCCCAGTTATTATCCAGGTCCTCGTAAATTTTCGCATCATTCACTACCAGCTTGCTCAATCCTTTTTCTATTGACCTGAAAGCAATTAATGTATGCGCAAACGGCACCCCGATATTTCTTAATACAGTGGAATCAGTAAGGTCACGTTGTAAACGGGATACGGGTAATTTGGCAGACAGATGTTCAAGGATCGCATTGGCCAGACCCAGGTTGCCCTCCGCATTTTCAAAATCAATCGGGTTAACTTTATGCGGCATAGCGGAAGAACCGACTTCACCTTTAACGGTACGCTGGCGGAAATATTCCATGGATACATAGGTCCAGATATCCCGGCAAAAATCAATCAGGATCGTATTGATCCGCTTCATGGCATCAAAATGTGCCGCGAGGTTATCGTAATGCTCGATCTGGGTCGTGAATTGCTGACGGCTCAGTCCGAGTTTGTCGAGGAATTCATTTCCGAATTTTATCCAGTCTGTTTTTGGGAAGGCTATATGATGGGCATTGAAATTGCCGGTCGCTCCGCCAAATTTTCCGGTAAAGGGTACCCCGATGAATTGTTCGATCTGGTTCTGGATACGCTCCGCGAAAACCATGATCTCTTTGCCCAGTTTGGTGGGACTGGCCGGTTGACCGTGTGTATGGGCCAGCAAGGGAATATCCCTCCATTCATCCACCAGTAATTTCAGTTCGGTATTCAGGTTGAGCAGGGCAGGGAGGTATTCATATTCGATGGCATGTTTCCAGGAAAGCGGAATAGCCGTGTTATTGATATCCTGGGAGGTTAGTCCGAAATGCACCCATTCCTTCGCTTCGGCCGCCCCGCATTTTTCCAGTTCATTTTTCAGGAAATATTCCACCGCTTTCACATCGTGATTGGTGGTGTATTCAATCTGCTTGATTTCCTGGGCATCTTCCGGACCAAAATCCTCGGCCAGTTTTTCCAGGTGCTTGATGGCTTTCCCGGTCAGTTTAAAAAACTTCTTTTTTTCCAGGAAGAGCAGGTACTCGATCTCCACCTTCACCCGGTATTTCATCAGTCCGTATTCAGAAAAAAATTCATCCAGGTGCTGCACTTGCTTACGGTAACGTCCGTCAATGGCAGAAATGGCGGTGAGTGGGGTCAGTTCCATGAGAGATGTTTAAACAAAGGGTTGTTCCATTACCTTTGCAACGCAAAAATAACCCAATTGGAGAAGATTCGTACAGGCATCGTCAATTACCTCAATACCCGGCCCCTGATCTATGGACTGGAGAAACCACCTGTGGCTGAACGCATTGAGCTGATCGGGGATTATCCTTCCAATATAGCCCGGATGCTGATCAGCGGGGAAATTGACCTGGGTCTGATCCCGGTGGCGGTGATTCCTCAATTACCCGAATACCATATTGTGGGGGATTATTGTATTGGTGCCGAAGGAGAGATTGCTTCTGTGGCCCTGTTCAGTGAAGTGCCGATGCAGGAGATTGAAAAAGTATACCTCGATTACCAGAGCCGCACATCCGTGGCCCTGCTCCGCTTCCTGATGAAGGAATATTGGGGAATACAACCTGAAATTATTGAGGCGACCGGGGAGGATTACCGTGAAAAAATAACCGGGACTACTGCAGGATTGGTAATCGGTGACCGGGCCCTCGAACAACGGAAGATCTCCACATTTATTTACGACCTGGGATCAGAATGGAAAAAGATTACCGGTTTGCCTTTTGTATTTGCCGCCTGGGTCAGTACCAGGCAGCTGCCAGAAGAGTTTATTGAGTTGTTTAATGCGGCAAACGCCATGGGGCTGGAAAAGATTGATGAGATTGTGGCGGCCAATCCTTTCCCATTATATGACTTGAAAAAGTACTACAGGCTACATCTCAGTTATAAACTCGACGAATTCAAAAAGAAAGGCATGCAACGATTCCTGGATGAGATCAGGGATTTATAAAGATCAATCGTGTTTTAATATGGTATAACTGTCTTTCCGGCAGAAAATGGTATTGATGTATGTATCTGCATAAACAAAATATCCTTTACCCAGGAAGAATTCAATGATCTCTTTTTTCTTGATTTCCCGGTTATCTTCCACGAATCCCAGGGTTTCAATACAAAATACTTCCGGTTTAAAGCGATTGAAGTCAATGCCTTTGATAATCTGAAAATCAAAGCCCTCTACATCAATTGAAATCAGGTTGGGATGGGGATTGAAATACTGCTGCATCAGTTCATTGATCTCCAGCAGCTGCATTTTTACTACTTTTTCCACCTTGTGTTTACCGATTTCCTCATTCCCTTCTTTTTCCCAGAACTCCGCTTCTTCTTTGGAAAAAGTATTCAGCCCGCTGAATTTTTCTTCGAAAACATAAAAATCAGCTTCTCTTTTTTCATCAAAAGCCACCCCGGCGTTAATACAGGTGTCTCTTTTTCGTTTCTGACGGATTTTATCACAAAGAATCGGATTGGGTTCTACACAAACCCCGCTGGCTCCCCGCTGGTAAAGCCGGTAGGTGTTATTGAGCGAAACCGGGTCATTGGCCCCGATATCCAGGTAGCGGGGCGGCTTTATCTGGAGCCGGCTGAATAAATCACTAATAATTATATCTTCGCCACTTTGAGAATAGCTTCTTCTTACATGACGGAAAAAGGTACGGGTAAGCAGATTCTTAATTGCACTGGTTAAGGAGAAGCCCATCGGAAATAAGTATTATAGCCGCCAAAGATAGCGAAGCGAGGCAAAACAGGATTCGCTGCGCGTTTATTTTGAAAAAATTTGATATAAATTATGAGAACTCTGATCAGGAATTTTTTACAGCGTTTCGGGTATGATATTGTAAAAACCGGGGTGCCCTATATTCCGAAAACCAATAACGATGTACTGGTAACCGTTGGTAAATTCCAGGTCTGGATGCCCGGTTATAATATCCAGGCAGTCAATTACCGGTTGTACCCTGACCTGAATGCCCAGTTCGGCCGCCTGGCAAAGACCATCGCCTCTAAATACCCCGGAATGACCCTGATTGATGTGGGAGCCAATGTGGGAGATACGATTGCCGTGGTGAAAACAGAAGTTGACCTGCCGGTGATTGGTGTGGAAGGGGATGAAGTGACCTATGCCTACCTCGAGAAAAACAGCAAACAATTTAATAACGTTTCCATCGTAAAGACTTTTCTTGGGGAAAAAACAGAGGAACTGAATGTGAACTTTGAGAAAAGCGGTTGGAATGCGACGATCATACCAGGTGAAAAAGGGGGTAAACAGATTCAGTTCAAAACCCTGGATGCAGTAATTGCAGAAGGCGGCTTTGATAACCGGATTCTCAAATTACTCAAAGTGGATGTGGAAGGGTTTGATACAATTGTGCTGCGCGGAGCCGGCGATATTATCAAAAAACATAAACCGGTTGTTTTCCTTGAGTATAACAGGCAGAATATGATCTCTATTAAGGAAGCCGGGCTTCCTACCTTGTTATCCTTTGCCGGGGCAGGGTATAATAAAGTAGCCTTCTTTGATCACAAAGGAACACTCATACTGGCTACTTCTGTTAAAAACACGGAAGTGGTGACTTACCTGCATGATTATGCTTCTTCAGCAAAAAATCTAATCGGGTATTATGACATCTGCCTCTTTCATGAAGAGGATGATCAGCTGGCGGAGCAGTTCCTTTCGCTGGAGAAAAAATTTGTTTGATTATTTTGAAAGCTGATTAAGCTGCTTCACCACTTTCTCAAACTGCGGCTGGTAAAGAAAATCATAGGCGTCCGGCCCTTCCGGGATAACATTGGGACATTCAAAACAAAGTTCGAGGGCCCGGGGCACTTTCAAGGCCTCCGCTACGGCAAAGGGAAAGGACTGGTTGCCAATAAAAAATTTACAACCGGCAATGATCTGCGCGAATTCCAGGAAATCATTCACGGTACGGTGCTTCAGCCCCGGAATGGAAAGCTTCAGGTCCTCATACTCCTCCTTTAATCCCACAAATGTGATATGGGGATAGACTTGTAAAAAATCATACCGGATACCCGGGGCCCGGTAACGGAAACTGCGGGCAATCACTATCTCGTTTTTAAATGAAGGATCAGGCGTTACACTGAGCCAGGGCTTGCCCAGGTCGGCTGTAATACCATACATATGGAAATACCAGCGGCAGATATGGTTGGTATTGTAATCAAAAGGGAAATTCCGGAACT
>CAZFLL010000204.1:0-1369 GCA_964519865.1 uncultured Chitinophaga sp.
GCCAGCATTTTCCAGTTCCATTCGGTAACCGTTTCGGGCATAGTAAAACTGAAACTGAAAAAACCATCCCTGTCAGCGTGAACAGCAGGAAAAAAGAAAGCGGTTTCATTAAAGTTCTTACGTGGCGGAACAGATGGTAGTGGCTCCTGACCTGGTAAAATAATTTCACCTTTTGTACTCAGGACCAACACCCCGCTTGCCGCCCTTGATCCATAGATTGCAGATGCATCAGCACCCTTAAGCACCAGGGCTGCTGTGATAATCGCCGGATCGAGTTTAGAAAGATCACCTTCATACACAACCCCATCCAAAATGATCATCGGTTGTGCATAACTAGCCAGGCTGTTCATCCCCCGGATTGTTACAGATACCCCTGCTACTTTACCTGCCAATGTATGATTGACATTTGTGCCATAACCAATCACCACGACTTCATCCAATCCCCGGCTGCTGGCAAGACTTATACCCGGGACTCTTTTTAATACATCATTCACTCCGTCTTCATCATTGAAAGCAACTGAACGGGACTGTATGCTTCCTGTTCTGTTCCAGTCACCCATTATATCCGTGTAATCCTGCGGATTCAGCCACCAAAGCGCCCTGGAATGGCCAGGAGAAATAATAGCTGCTTCATAGTAGGGCTGACTGAAATCTGCTGAATTATTCTTCACCGTTTCATTGATCCGGTAAGGCCATTCGCTGGACATATTGCGGTACCGGTTGCTGACTGGTTTTTCCCATTTATGTGGTTCCAGTTTGTCCAGGGATGCATCATACATCACGGTCATCAGTTCGGCCATTGCCCTGGGATTCTTTGTTTTGATGGATATAGCAAATGTTTCCTGTGCTCCAGGCTGTAAGCGGCTGCGGTAACGCTCCACAATAATTTCCGGTTCCTCTTCCTTTTTATCATTGACGTATACGGTTTCCCTGAACTGGTAAAGCTGATTCCCATATATTATCAGCTGGCTGATCAATACCTGGTTTGAAACATCTTTTGGAATTTTCCATTCCCAGCTTTGCAATCCCGCCGGTTGTATGCTCTCCTGGTAGACCCGGGTTGCCAGCCGCTTCTGCCGGGTGGTATAATATTGCAATTCGCGGATCACATACACTTCTTTATCCGGGAAACCGGAATACAGCTTTATTTTTTCGCCCGGTAAAAAACTATTGAGCGGTAACAGGTGGAAATTTCCGGAAGCATCCGGTAAACGATGGGTGGTTTCATCAAACACACTGAACTCTTTTTCCAGCCTGCCGGTCAGCTTCCCGTTTTCCATACAAAGGGCTTCCATTTTATACAAGCCAGGCTCTGTCAACGAAGTATCCAGTTTGAATGATTCGCCTGCACCAGTGAAATATTCAAAGC
>CAZFLL010000204.1:1379-4424 GCA_964519865.1 uncultured Chitinophaga sp.
CTGTTAATCAGCAAGGGGTCTTTTTTGGCAGGCTGCCCGATAGAATAGTCAGGAAACCATGCCTGCAGTTCATTTCGTGAAGAGATCCAGGTATCCACCGGTAAAAGCACCCGGTCATTCTTCCATGTACCTGTAGCGGGTAAGCGGTAAATTTTCACCTGCACATTCCGCTTAACCATGCCGGCATTCAGGTCCTTAGCGGAGAAACTGATTTTATTTTCCCGGCTCCTGTTTATTTTATCCGGCCCGTTGTATACGATCGTTACCGGTCTTGAGGAAACAGTAAGACTTATTTCTTTATCAAATACTTCACCTGAAGGATCATATGCTTCGGCCTCTAGTGTATAAGAAATCCGCCAGCTGGTATCCGGTAATTGTAAGTCAGGCGTGAAAAAAGGATCTTTCAACCGGATCTGTAATTTCCCCTCCTTGTCGGTCAAACCCGTGGTATCTGCAATTTCCCGGGTGGATGACAGTTTCAATTTATCAGTATACCCTGGAATATTCCCGTAAGCTGTAATAGTATATTTTACGGGTACATTATTCAGGGCTGCCCCGGCAAATGAACGCAGCTTCACATTAAACTCCAGGGTATCTCCCGGATTAAAAATGCGTACCGGCTTTTCCAGGGTTATTTCATAGGATGGCCGCTTGTATTCTTCCACCCTGAAACTGCCATTGTTCCATTTCTTATCTATATAATCCGGACTGATCTCCCATTCACCCGTGGCCGCGCTTACTGGAATTTTAAAACTGCCGGAGATGGCGCCAAAGGCATCCGGTTTGAAAGAAACAGAATCAATGGTTTTTCCAAGCGCGTCTTCGAGATAAAGCAAAGGCTCAGATTCCTTCAGCCATTTTTTATAGGTATGATTAAATAAACCATGGCCCATATTCGCCGGGTTCATCAAAACCGGCTCCCCGGTTCCGGGATTACGGGTCAGGAGTATCGCTTTGTAATAAACTGTCTGACCGGGACGATAAATACTGCGATCGGTATAAATATGCATCTCGGCATTCTCTTCAAAATACTCCACCAGGTCCTCATACTCATCTTTGGAATATATATCTTCTTCGTCATCCTTTTCCCTTACCCGGATATTATACAAATCAAGCGTATCGTCTTGAAAACTGATCTCCGCTTCTTTAATCCGTTCATCCATCAGTATCGCATAGCCGGCCCTGTTCGTATGATACGCCCGGTAAACCGTACTGTCCAGCCCTTTTTTATTCTTAACCAAAAACTTCGCATTCACGAGTGCTTCATTAACCGGCATCCCCGTTTGCCGGTCCAGTACATAAACCCGGTCGCCGTTTTCAACCGCGGCCAGGCCCGATACTTTAAAACTGAGTTGCTTCATCCGTTTATTCTCAAGGCCAATGGGCTGATCAGAGAAAACGATATAATAAAGTCCGGCAGGCAGGGCTTCCAGTTTGAGGTAACTGATATGCCGGTTATAATCGGTTGTACCTGGCAATGACTGCTTTTGTTCACGGATTACTGGCAATGCAAGAATTTCTTTCAAATACTGTTCCCGGGTGGTATATGAAAAAGAATGCCGGTAATTACCCTTGCATACCCGGTAATAAAGGGTGTCCGAATTCCGGAATCTCAGCTCCCCCAGCAATGGTTTTCCCGGAACCGTAAACTCCTCCAGCCTTAAGTCAGCTTCCGGCTGCCTGAGTTGTTCTTCCATCCTGGTAAGGATATTACGCAGATAGACAAAACTGTCGAGTAAAGCATAGTTATTACGGAACAATTGCATGGCTTTTACCCCGTGATAACGCCAGGTAGTATCAAATTCACCGTTATCGGTTGAGCGATAGGCATAATAATCGTATCCGAATTCCGGGCAGTATTTTTTTGCCTGTTGGTTCCAGATCAGGCATAACTGGTAGACCGCATATGCTTTAACGGGAGAATAGGGTGATTGGATCCGGCCGGCCAGGTATTGCTCGTACTTTGACAGCCATATTTCATTTTTACTGTATCCAAGCTGGGTTTGTTCAAAACAGTATTTCCGGGCCAGGCTTTCAATAAAATAATAGGATGATGGCGAATTCCGGTGGTATCCGAGCCATTCAGCATAGAGACGCATCGTGAATCTTTTACTGCTGTCTGTAAATGTAAAGCTGCCGATACGGCTGATAAACTCATCCGGACTGTAGTCAAGCACCGTTGTCCCTTCCGGTGAAAAAGCATTATCATACGAATATCCATTCCCCAACAACTGAATCTGCTCCGAAACAATGATATCATATATACCAGGGCGAAAAAGAAACTGTAAAGGATCGGAGGACATCCAGATAATATCAGAAACAGGGGATGCTCCCAGGTTACGGGCCAGCTGCCTGGCCGTTTCAAAATGACGATTGGCCAGTTGTAACAGTTCCGGATTGGATAAGGCAGCATAATTGACCGGCAGGTCCTTCCGCTCATAAAGTTTACGGTTAAACCGTAAGCCTCTCCGGGTAAACAAGGTCAGCCGCCGGGCCAGCTGGAGGTTCAGGGCCGTTTTAAAATCTGCCGGCAGGGAGGGCAACCTCAGCAGGCTGTCGGCCGTCCTTGAATTATAGAAAAAAAGGCTGTCTTCGGTAAGCTGGTCACGCAACCTGACCTGGTAATCGATACAACGGGCAGCCGCCAGGTAATTCCCCTGGCTAATGGCAACCGGGATCAGTTCATCCACCCGGCGGGACAAGCCTTTAAGGGCTGTCTTTTTTTGAAGGGAGCTGTCAATATCCTGCCAGAGAGCGGAGGAAAAGTCAACCTGCGCCCGGCTTTGCAAAAATGCACAAAGCAGGAGAACCGTAAAAAACAACTTGCCCATAAACAGTTTTTTTGAGAGATGCCGTTACTGAAAATATTACATAAAATTTAGTACATGGGATTATGACGGAAAAAAGGATTGAGTACCTTTAAACTCTATCAACAGATCCATGAAAAAACTTTTTCTCCTCCTGGTTTATTGTTTCCTGCAGTTGATTTCTTTTTCACAGCCCTACGATCCGGGAAAAGTGAACAAGAAAGCGCAGCAATTCTTC
>CAZFLL010000205.1:0-4353 GCA_964519865.1 uncultured Chitinophaga sp.
GACTTCCCTCACAGCTCCTCTTCCCGCTCCAGCATCAGTATCGCTCCCTGGGGCACGATATAGTACTTTTCATTTTCGTACATGACTTCGGTGGCCCCGCTGAGCAGGAAAATGGCCAGGTCGCCTTCTTTGGCCTGCAGGGGTACGTATTTCACCTTTTCCTCGTCGGTTTTCCAGGGCTCGTCCTCCACAGGCATGGGAATGGCGTAGCCGGGACCGGTTTTGATCACATATCCCTGCTGCACTTTCTCCTTTTCCTGTACCCCCGGGGGCAGGTAAAGACCGCTGGCGGTTTTTTCGTCGGCACGGGTCGGTTTTACGAGTATACGGTCTCCGATTACAATTAATTTCTTGAGCCGGTTATCCGGGGTGATATGCATGGCACAGTTTTTTATATACAAAGTACGAAGTCAGAAGTACGAAGTACGGGGGAGGCTCCTGATACTTTGAAGATTCGAAGGACAAAATCCTGCTTCGCTAAAGCTTCGCAGGGCAAAGTACGGAAAACCATGTTTTAACAAAAAATTCGTCCCCGATACTTGAACCCCTGAAATGCTTTAACTTTATTTGTCACCAATATAAAACCACCAGAAAATGGAAGCGAAGAAACCTAAAATTTTGTTGTGCGAAGATGACCCTAACCTGGGTAGTGTGCTGAAGAATTACCTCGAACTGAATGACTACGATGTAACCCTGGAAAGGGATGGCCGCCTGGGCCTGGCCGCTTTCCAGCGTGAAAAATTTGAATTATGCCTGCTGGATGTCATGATGCCAAATATGGACGGATTTACCCTGGCAGAAGAAATACGCGATGTGGACCCCGACATTCCCCTGTTTTTCCTGAGTGCCAAAACCATGAAGGAAGATGTGATCCAGGGTTATAAACTGGGGGCAGATGATTATATCACCAAGCCTTTCGACAGTGAGGTCCTGCTGCTGAAGATCAAAGCGATCCTGAAAAGGAATGAGGAACAAAATAAGGAAAGTGAGAATAAAGAGTTTGACCTGGCCAGCTATCATTTCAATCCGAAACTTCGTCAGCTGATCCATAACGGGTCCACACAAACCTTATCTCCCAAGGAAAATGAGTTGCTTAAAATGCTGGCCGAACACCTGAATGACCTGTTACCGAGGGAACAGGCCCTGAAGAAAATCTGGGGCAGTGATACTTATTTCAATGGCCGCAGCATGGATGTGTATATTGCCAAACTCCGCAAATACCTGAAAGATGACAGCAAGATCGAGATCGTGAATATCCACGGTAACGGTTTCCGGCTCGTGGTTCAGTAATAAATCAGTTTTGTTTATTCAAGGGATTGCAGGTTCACCTGTGATCCCTTTTTTAATTCCGTACCCAGGCATTCAGCACTTTAATATGCGGGTAGGAGACACCCATAGTGGTACAGGCAAATTCCTCAGTTGGCTGGAGAACAGCTACGGAAATGAACAGTTTCTGGTTATTGATTTTAAAGGCTGCCGGCAGTTCATTGGCCACAAACCGGTTGCCTTCCAGCCCTGTAGCCATTCTCAGAAAGGCCGTATCTGATGGGTCAATATCCAGTAACGGGCGGCCACAGGAAATATCCGACACAGCCGACACTACCGCTTTTACGTTGATATCAACGAGCGGGTCACAGGCACAAAGCCGTTTGGTGCAGGAGAAGAAAGAAAAAAAGATCAGCAGGAGGCC
This sequence comes from uncultured Chitinophaga sp., assembly GCA_964519865.1. Taxonomy (GTDB): domain Bacteria; phylum Bacteroidota; class Bacteroidia; order Chitinophagales; family Chitinophagaceae; genus JJ008. Next base: position 1,691 of record CAZFLL010000205.1, read on the forward strand.
GGTAACCAGGGATTTCATACAACCGATTTATAATGCCTGACAGGTAAAGTTCCTGTATCGTTGCATAGCATTATCCGGCTCCTTCCACAAATGCCAGAAATATGGCAACGGACCAGGATCATGAATTTCCCTGGAAGTGGTTTCTCCCCCCGGTAAAGTAATTGCGAAGGATTATTTTAGTAAAAAAGGATTGCCGGAGGACCAGCAATCCTTTTTTTATTAACGGCTGACCGCTTCCACCACTTTCAGGTGTGCATAGGAAAACCCTATCCGGTTGCAGATAAAATCCTCCCCGTCCGCAAATCGTTCGATCCGGATCGAAATTTTTTGTCCAACCGTATTTAAAGAGGCCGGAAGCTGGCTGGCAATATACATATCCGTATAATTAACGGAAATACGACTGACCGCTGCAGTATCTGCCGGGTCAATCCTGATCAGTGGCAAATGGCAACTGATATCATCTGTATCCACCACTTCAGCCTTAAAGTAAACGGAATTACCCGGATTATCTCCCTTATTGCAGGAAAACATAAAGACAGCAGACAACACAAAAGCAAACATCACTTTTTTCATATTAAAGGTTTTATTAAATGACTTTAGAACGGGCCGTTTCGTTGCTTACCATAACGGCACCTGGCCGGCCTGGTTACCTGGTTTTTTGCCCAGGTGTTCATAGGCTTTGGCGGTAACCTCCCGTCCGCGCGGGGTGCGTTGGAGAAAGCCTTCCTGGATCAGAAAAGGCTCATATACTTCTTCCAGGGTTCCTGCTTCTTCACCCACAGCCGTGGCGATGGTGGTGATTCCCACCGGTCCCCCTTTGAATTTATCGATAATTGTGCCAAGTATCCGGTTATCCATATCATCCAGTCCATGTTCGTCCACATTCAGGGCCTTTAAAGCATGCTGGGTGATCCCCAGGTCGATATCCCCGTCATTCAATACCTGGGCAAAATCACGAACGCGGCGAAGTAATCCGTTGGCTATCCGTGGTGTACCACGGCTCCTGCGGCCGATCTCCTCCACGGCCGCGGATGAAATTTTTACCTGGAGTATCCCGGCTGAACGTCCAATGATTTTATTCAGCACACCCGATTTATAATACTCGAGTCTTGATTTGATCGCAAACCGGGATAATAACGGGGCTGTCAACAGGCCGCTGCGGGTAGTGGCACCGATCAGGGTAAAAGGGTTCAGGTTGATCTGTATACTGCGGGCATTGGGACCACTATCGATCATAATATCGATCCTGTAATCCTCCATGGCTGCATACAGGTATTCTTCCACTACAGTGCTGAGCCGGTGTATTTCATCAATAAACAATACATCATTGGCCTCCAGGCTGGTGAGTAAACCGGCCAGGTCACCGGGTTTTTCAATCACGGGACCGGAGGTTTCTTTAATATTCACGCCCAGTTCATTGGCCACAATGCGTGATAAGGTGGTCTTTCCCAATCCCGGGGGGCCATGAAACAGCACATGATCCAGTGCTTCCCCGCGGATCTTGGCCGCTTTAATAAAGATGCGGAGGTTTTCAATGATCTGATCCTGCCCGGAGAAATCGCTGATCTGGGATGGGCGGATCGTGTTCTCAAATGCCGCATCTGCCGCACTTAACCCTTCTTTGTCTGAATTGAGATTTGAATTCGCCATCAACTATTTTTTGTAATATTTGTAAAGCTAATTATTAATCAACAAAACTTACCAGTATGAAAATAGGTATTATCGGCTCCGGCCTGGTAGGCCGTGTACTGGCTTCGGCCTTTTATAAAGAGGGACATACCGTAATGATCGGCACCCGGAATATCTCCAAACCCGAGCTGGTGAAATGGCAGCAGGACAATTCCTCCATTTTATTAGGCTCTTTCCAGGAAACGGCACAACACGGGGAATTACTGGTACTTGCTGTGAGCGGTTTAGCGGCAGAAGATGCAATTACCTTATCGGGTAAAGCACATTTTTTTGAAAAAGTGGTGATTGATGCGACTAACCCGATTGCCGCCGTGCCTCCGGATAATGGAGTGCTTCGCTTCTTTACCACCCTCGAGGATTCACTGATGGAAAGACTGCAGCAACTGGTTCCGGATGCAAAACTGGTGAAAGCGTTCAACAGTGTTGGAAACGCGTATATGTATAAGCCCGTGTTTGCCGGTGGTCCACCCACTATGTTTATCTGTGGCAATGATGCAGAAGCAAAGAAAACGGTTACCCGTATCCTGCATGACTTTGGCTGGGAAGCAGAAGACATGGGTGGCACAGAAGCCGCCCGGGCTATAGAACCCTTGTGTATGCTCTGGTGCATTCCCGGGTTCCTGCGTAATCAGTGGACGCATGCGTTCAAGTTACTAAAGGCCTGATGCAGGAAGATATTGATTGAGTTGCAGGATCAGGTCCGGATCAGGCGAATTGGCCAGCCAGTTATCCTTCTCAGAGAAAGGACATACACCCGGGTAATCCCCGGACCATCCGTTCATGTCCAGTATTACCTGGAAATGCAGGTGAGGCGGCCATTGCCCGTTCTCCGCAGGAATACCCAATGCTGCAAAATATTCTCCTTTACTGATTCTTTTCCCTTCCTGCAGGTTTGAAATCGAGGACAGGCTCAGGTGACCATATAAAGTGAAGAAAGAACTGTTCCCCAGCCGGTGACTGAGAATGATGGTGGC
>CAZFLL010000206.1:0-1282 GCA_964519865.1 uncultured Chitinophaga sp.
AGGGACTTAATCCGCTCCAGCTAAGGGTCACATCCACCACCGGGCTTCCGGGTCCTACTTCTTCAATATCCCAGTATTCACAAAGACTGACTTTTACCAGTCCTGGTGCCGTTATATTATTGCGGTTGGGAGGTATGGACCTGAAATATTCTGCCCGGTATTCCGCATTAACTGCACCAGGAGCAGAGATATAAGCCGGGGCATACACCCCGGATTTGCCCACGGGAAAAGTAAATGCGTCATTCCCGATCTTCCGGACAGGTCCTTCAACATAACGGGCTGGTGTATAATTGCCCGCACTGGCAGTTGCATTATCCGCAATGGTCAGCAGGTTGGTCATTGAACTCACCAGGATACCATTATTCAGTTGCAGTGATCCTGTGACGGTCAATGGCTGACTCAAGGCGACAGATCCGCCGCTATTATTAACAATAAGATTCCGGACAGTATTGGCACTGGGGCTGGTGGTAAAGATTCCGGTCACCGCGCCGGTAAACTCATAATCACCGGCACTGTTAAATGTGCGGGTGGCAATGGTGGTGGAAACCGTACCTGAAACCGCATCATTCTGGACTCCGGATGTATTGGCACTGATCAGCCGGCCCCCGGCATTCAGGACAAAAGCGTTATTGACACCGGCCCCGCTGCCGGTTGAACTGCTGATCCGCTGTGTACCCGCATCCAGTATTCCCCCGTTACTGACAGTAAACTGACCAGCCCATACTGCAGTGGACGTACTGCTGAGTATTACCTCGGCCAGTAACTGAAGTGTGCTTCCCGGATTCACCTGGTAATTGACATACCCGATATTCGACGGGTTGGCTACCGCATAGGTTTGTGTACCCGCTTTCATAAATACCAGTAAGCCATTGGACACTGAGTTATCAGATGTACCAGTATAGAGTATCGCATCTCCGCTCAATTGAAAATTTCCGGAGAGTCTCAGCTCATTGTACGCTGCCACATCCGAGTTCCCGTAAGCCAGGTCCATCAATCCCCCGGATTGGATATAATTCCCGGAAACATTCATCACTACTTTATTGAGTGTGGCGCCACCGGCTGTATAATAATAAAAATCAAAATAACTCGAAGAGGAAGTTGCCCCGTTCAATTCAAAATCGCCGGCTACATTTACGGTGGCATTAATATTATCCCCTCCCACGATTGCCAGCCAGGACCCGGTATTGACCTGAAGTTTACCACCTACCTGCAGTGTATACGAACTGCTGGCCGTTGATGCTAAAGCGAGCAGGGCATCATTGGTGCTATTAATCACCAGGTT
>CAZFLL010000206.1:1382-4291 GCA_964519865.1 uncultured Chitinophaga sp.
TCATTCGCAGTAATGTTCAGGTTCAGTGTACCGGCTACCAGGGCTGTGTTCCCTGTTCCGCTGAAGCTGATCGTCATGGAACGTGTACCGCCTCCGCTTTCACCGATCAATGAAAGGCTGCTGCCGGATTGGATCAATAAAGCCTGGCCGGTGTTGGATAAAGAAAGCGTACGGGCTGCCCCTGATGGGGAAAGCACCACAGAAGTGTTGCCGGTGATTTGCAGCTGGCCGATTGTCTGTGTAATGACATTGGTAATTGACTTGGAGCCACCTCCGTTAATCACCAGTATATCATTGGCTGATGGTGATGAACGACTGGGAGTCCAGTTGGTCGCGGTTGCCCAGTTACCTCCACCGGCGAGGTTCCAGGTGTACGTAGTCTGCGCACTGGCTGGTATAAAGCCAGCACAAAACAGTAATGCTATAATCAGTTGTTTCACAGCGGATAATTTTTTCAATGGATCGGATATTAAATGATTACCCTTAACGTAACCTAAGTACAATGATAGGTATTGCCCTGAATATGCTAATGGTTTCATCTTATGAAAAAGCCAGATTCCGTAAGAATACCCGGGCTCTCATCGTAGATCTACCGGCACCCGGACTGCGAATTCACTATATATTGACAATTGTCAAGTGCACGAATCCCGAAGGTGAAATACGCGCGCGGATCTTTAAGTACTATATCTATTGATTTTTTTTACGTCTATACATGTCCGTTATTATCTGAAAAAACGTGATTTTCCCTGTCTTTCCCATTAGGAAAGAATGCATAAGCATTAACAGTATTACTATTAACCGGGTATAAGTACTAACCCATATATTGCAATATAACTGCAGGAATTCATAGGATTTGGCGGCGGGCCGGTGTAAGTTTGGTATGTATCCAAATCCATCCTACTATGAAGACCACCGTACTCTTCATTTCTTTCGCCCTTCAGGCATTTATCTTAAATGCCCAGATTGATCCAACCACACCGTGGACCTGGATGAAAGGGGACCACACAATTGATAATATTGGCATCTATGGCTCAAAAGCTATTGCTTCTGCAACCAATAAACCAGGAGCACGCACCTCAGCTACCACTTGGAGAGATAACTCCGGGAACCTATGGTTGTATGGTGGTATGGGAATGAGTAACAGCGAACAGGGTTATTTAAACGATCTCTGGAAATTCAACCCGGCTTCTAATCAATGGACCTGGATAAAAGGCGACAGCAGTATTCATCAATATAGTGTTTATGGTAATCAAGGTAACCCGTCCGAATCAAGTAAACCGGGCGGTATATACGCCAGTGTAAGCTGGACTGATAAGAATGGCAACCTGTGGCTATTTGGTGGATTCGGATATACAGATACCGATTTTGGATTTTTAAATACACTCTGGAAATACAGTCCGGCAACAAACGAATGGACATGGATGAAAGGTGATAAAGTAATTGATAAATCTGGAGTATATGGCGTAAAAGGTAATGAACATAACAACAATAAACCGGGTGCACGTTATGGAAGCAGTACATGGACAGATGAGGCCGGCAATTTATGGTTATACGGTGGATATGGTTTTAACGGAAGTGAAAGTGGAATTTTGAATGACTTATGGAGATTTAATCCGGCGACAAATAAATGGGCCTGGATCAGCGGAGATAATGGTGTAGAAGAAAAGGCAGTGTATGGCACTAAAGGCATAGCCAGTACAAGTAATAAACCTGGTGCAAGATATGTTTGTTCCTCCTGGAAGGATGCAGACGGCAACTTTTGGCTTTTTGGGGGTTATGGATATGATGCAACAATTTGTGGCAACCTGAACGACTTATGGAAATTCAATCCTTCCACCAATCAGTGGACCTGGGTTTCAGGTGATAATACAATTAATCAATTACCCAACTATGGTACCCAGGGAATTTCCAATGCGGCAAATAAGCCTGGTGCCCGATATGTAAGCAGTTCCTGGACAGATCCGAATGGTGAATTATGGCTGTTTGGGGGTTATGGATATGATACAAATGGTGCCACAGGCTATTTAAACGATTTCTGGAAATATAGCCCATTCAGCAATACCTGGACATGGGTTAAGGGAGATAAAACAGTGGATCATCCTGGAATTTATGGAACCCAGGGGCTGGGCTGCACAGGTAATAAAACCGGGGCAAGACAGGGCAGTGTATCCTGGACCGACAATAGCGGCAATCTCTGGCTATTCGGGGGATATGGTTATGATGACAGTACATCCGGCATCCTCAACGATCTGTGGAAGATCAGCAGTTATTCTATTGTACTTCCTATTAAATTATTGGGATTTAGCGGCACCCTTAATAACGGTACCAGCCGGCTTCAATGGATTACAGAACAGGAAGCCGGATTCAGTCATTTCAATATCCAGCGCAGCTTTGATGGTATTCATTTTACAACAATCGGAGAAGTAAATGCCAATGGGTATATCAGCAGGTCCGAGTATAACTATACCGATGCCGGGCTGGCCCATCGTTCCGAAACCAAAGTCTATTACCGGTTGCAACTGAACGACCAGGATGGGAAATACAGTTACAGCAAAATTATCCTGCTGGACCTGGGCCAAAAAGCCGGCAGTCTCCGACTCTTCCCCAATCCGGCCGTCAATTCAGTTACGATTAACATTAACCAGGAAAAAGCCGGCATGGCCACGGTTTTGATTACGGATATAAAAGGAACTATTGTAAAACACAATACCCAGTCACTCCCTGCCGGAATCAGCAGTCTTACCATTGACTGCAGCGCTTATTCTTCCGGAACCTATTTCTTGTCCCTGCTGACAGCGGATGGCAACCGGATGAATGAGAAACTGATGATACAGCATTAAATGTATGAACAGGTGGTAAACCAGCTGCCCTGTCTGAACCTGAAGTCTGCAGCCTGGCTGCGGACTTTT
>CAZFLL010000207.1:0-4230 GCA_964519865.1 uncultured Chitinophaga sp.
ATCAGGTTGGCGATATCGGTTAATACCTGCTGCGGGTCTGCGCCTTCCAGCAGATCCTTTTGCCGCTCACTCTCCAGGATATTACGGATATCTTCATCGTCCATCAGGTCCACACAGGGCTTTTCACTGTTTAAGGCAGAGGTTATCGCTTTCCGGAGATCCGAGGTTGCATTTTCACCGCCATTTCCCTGGCTGGTGTTATCATGGATGATGATGGAAGACCCTTTTTGTGCCAGTACCGGCTGGGAAAGAAAGGCCAGGATCACTACAAACAGTATTGCAGAAATTGGTTTCATTGTTTTACCCTCCTTGCTGTTTAAGAAGGTGAAACAATACACTTGAAATTTGTTCCTTAAAGTTCGGTATTTCCGGGGAAAATAAAAAAGCGCGGGATTGGCCGGTTTAAGAACCTTTTTATTTGAAGCAGAGGCTGCAGACTGGCTTGCCAGCGCATAATAACACTCTTTCAATCCTCTTTGGCCTGCCCCGGCTTATCTTTCACTGCTTTTTTTAAGTGAATCATTCATAAGATTCAATTTATACAACGGTTTTTTCTTATGATTAATCGCCATTCCAAAAAGTGGTTCCGGGCTATAGCTATCTGCCGGGGAGGCTCCCAGGAACATCCGGTATCCCTTAGCCCCTGCAAAAAAACCGGTTTCGCCATCTTCCATGACTGAAATGCCTGTTGCGTCTGTTCCGCTTTCGCCATCCAATGCCATTACGACCCGGTTTTGTTTTTCTCCTACATTAATTACTCCTATGCCGCCCCGCTCAAATCCTTCAGGGTCGCAGAATACAAGCCCGGTTTGCTTGCCGATACGGGGGCCGATATTGGCATCCGGAACACCATCACCCAGGCAGACTTTATCATATCCCTGTTCATCTAATATGAGTATCCCGTTTGCCGTATGATTGTAATCCTGGTACCACTTCATATACTGATTGGCATTTCCAAAACGACCCGACCAGAGGGCGCGCACCCGGGCCGTATCAGTTCTTACCCGGTTGCCGGCGGCCGGTAAAGGAGCTCCAATCAATATCCTTTCACGGCCATTATCATCCACAATGATGATTCCTTTTGCCCGCAGTATTTTATTGGAGGAGGGTTCGCTGAAGGAAAGCAGGAGCAGGGACGATAGGCCCAGGATGGTTAACGTGGAAAAAAGAATAAGTTTATTCAACCGTTTTGTTTGCCGGTCCAGCTGCTGTTGCAGCGATTCGAGTGGAGAATTCATTTTTTCAGTTTTTATTTCAGGACTAAGAAACAGAAATAGTCCTTGAAATAAACCGGGGTAAAGAATGAATTGCGGAAAGGATGGGATGAATTGAATATTCCGCCAGGTTCCATAAGCCCGCCCTTCCTGCCGCTGACCAATATCCATGGAACAGGAGCTGAAGGTTCAGATCCTGGCGGGCTATTTCATTTTTCTGTTAATTAAGAAGGTTACACTTTCTGTGGTTTTATCTCCAAACATTTTTCCGGCCCATGTGTCCGCCCCGGCAAGTTTATCCAGAATTAAGAACAAAGCAAAACCTTCATCCTGTGACCACCATTTACCACCCCGTCTTACCCCATCAATAGCAATGTCTTTACTGATATTAGCACCCCGGGGATGCACCAGCCATAGGTACATCGTGTATTGTCCAAGACCTTCCATGGTTAGAAAAAAATCATCTATTGACTGTAAATTCTCATAGTCCCCTTTGAAATACGCAGCCTGGCGTTGTTTAAATACCAGGAAGCCTTTCTTTACGGATTCTTTGTCCAAGGCCTTATTCTTTACTGAACTATAGAAAAGCGCTATTTCAGATTTGTAAAACTTCAAATAGCTGCTGTCTTTGGAAAAAAGATGCTGAACGATGTCATCACTGAATGCGGCGGGAAAATTAGTTTGCTTTTCATACTCCGTCATTTTCTTCCCGAAATTCTGCATTTGCTGGGAATGGGAGAATTCGTGCAGGAAAACACCCGTAACCAGGTTTTCCAGTCCTAGTTCTTTACTTGTTACTCCTGCCTGTTTCCAAAAGCCGGGCAATGGCATTACAAAAAATGATTTGGTGCTGTTTGGGATCTCCGCGGCAAAGGACATTATATTTAGGGGAACAACAGATTGGTCCGGGAGAATCAGCGTGTCATTGTGCAATTCCTTTTTCCACTTCAGTTTTAAATTCATTAAATGATTGCCTTTAACCGGGTGACCGGATTTAATGCTGATCGCAGAAGTGGAATACACAAATTTGTCATCAAAAAATACAAATTCAACCGGCCGGACTTTGTCAATTTTGTAGATGTCTTTAGATACCAGTTTCCAGGCGGCAAACCATTTACTGGTGGCCTGGTAAAATTCATCGTCTCTTTTTTTGTCATCAGCCTGATCTTGCCCGTATACTGATGAACTGGTGAAAATCAATGTAAAAAGGCAGAAAATAATTTTCATGGAATACTAATATTTAAGAAACGCTGTTGAAGTAATGAGGTTTTGTGCAGTGACCGGTCCAGGAAATACAGCCGATTGGCATGGATCCTGGTGACGGGCCGCATACATCAGTTGCCGGGTTAAAGATCTTTTCTTTTTAGCAGATTTCTAAGATGCTGTGCCAGCCCGGAATGTTGTCGGGCTAATGCTGTTATTGAGAATATACCCGGATGGCCAGTATGCAAAAATCCAATTCTGGCAATGGTCTTCAATACTGTGATAACCGGGCTAAGAATTAATAAATAATAGAGAAGTCTTTTCATATAGTGTATTAAAAAGATTACCCAAAATTACCAACAACAAACAAGATTGCCGCAGGTATGGAAACAATATTCCGGGCACCCGGAACCACTGCTGAAACTGACTTGATCCAGCCAGCCTTGAAGCAGATCCTATGAAATAAACAATTCAGCTATAATTCAAATCATTATATCTGGATAATGGTTTAATGAAATGTGGGGTTATTTTGCAATAACCGCTAAAGGTTAGATTATTTTTGTTGTGACCGGACGGAGGCTGCTGGTATTAGTCTGCGTCGGTATATATGTTGATGGCTCTGCATAAAAACCATAGTTAACAGGAGCTTTCACATCCCCTTTATTGCCAGAAACTAAACAACCTTGTAAAAATAATCCGGTCGGTAAAAGCCGCTAAAAGCACACCTGATGCGTACATTACGAAATCAATGGGGTCAAAGACACTTGCCAGCGCATAAATGCCAAAATACTGTAAAGTTTCTGATAATGAGCAAAGTGCAAAAACGGCAATTGCTTTTACATACCATTTGCGGATAAACTTGTTTTTGTCTTCTATAAGTACCAGGAGTAAATAATAGCCAAATGGAATAGCAATGTCTGCAAAGTAATTATGAAAAAAGCGATGAATATTTTCACTGGCCCAATCAGCTCCTATAATAAAAAGGCTGGCGATAATTAGTAAAGTGATAACTACCACTATTTTTTTATTGTTCATAGCAGAAAGTAAGTTTCAGCCAATTGTTGTCGTCCTGGCGTTATGGCGGAAATACAGCACTAAATTAAATGAAATTACTGCCATAAAACCTTACTTATTTAGTAGATACATGGGATTCATCCACCAAAAAGCCAAATGGATATTATAAACAATCTCTCCCTACGGATTGCCCGGTATATTTAGTGTGCTCATCTAAGCTCCGAAAGGATCAGCTTTTTCTGTTTAAGTGTATTCTTCATGGCCTTATCCCTGACAGCAGGGTCATTGCTGTTTATCAGATCAAAATATTCAACGGGAACCACCTGCCAGGATAAACCATATTTGTCTTTACACCAGCCACAGGAACTTTCCTGTCCGCCATTTGCGGTCAGGGCGGCCCAATAGTAATCCACTTCTGCCTGATCCTTGCAATTGATAACAAAAGAAACAGATTCATTAAACTTATAGAAGGGACCCGCGGCTAAAATACTGAATTCCATTCCATTCATTTCTACAATGGCTGTTTCAAAATTCCCTCCTCCGGCTTCCGGCGGATTTTTATATTGACGGTGCTCTTTCAGTTTACCATCTTTGAAAATGGAAAGATAATAATCGGCTACGGCCTTCGCATCTTTTGTTTCCACCCAAAGGCAGGGCGTTATTTTTTGCGAAACCGGACTTTCCGGTTTTGTGGCCGCCTGATTGGTTTTCGTCTCCGCATTACTGTTATTACCCGGTTCCGGTTGGGAGTTTCCACAACTCATCAGATGTGCGAAAAATAATCCTGTACAAAAATTAA
>CAZFLL010000208.1:0-4200 GCA_964519865.1 uncultured Chitinophaga sp.
CCACTTCGATGGGAGCGCCTGAACGGATGGAGTAGTCGATCAGTTCATCTTTGGTGGCCGGCCAGGGTGCATCTTCCAGGTACGAGGCTAATTCAAGTGTCCAGAACATCTTCTCAGGTTTAATTTTTGTGATCCGCCCTGTTATTTACAGGTGGTTTTTGGGGTCCGGTTTGCACGGCAATCCCCCCTAATTTTCCGCAAATGTAGTTGTATTAGCGAATTTTCCAAATCCTTTGTTGTTCACGGTTTTTGAAGGAAACCTTAAAATCTTTCCAAAGCCTTGTTTCCCCTTTTTTTCCGGGACCCATTATTTGCGATATTTGACGAATGATAAGCGGGAAAAACATATATAAACGGTATGGAACAGTGGAAGTTTTAAAGGGCGTGGAGGTGGAAATCAGCAAGGGTGAAGTGGTGTCAATTGTCGGCCCTTCAGGCTCGGGCAAGAGTACATTACTCCATATTCTTGGCACCCTTGATGTGGCCGATCAGGGAGAAGTGCTGATGAACCAGGTACCCCTGCACACCCTTTCCGGTTCAAAATTGGCCGCTTTCCGCAACAAACATATCGGGTTTGTTTTCCAGTTTCATCACTTGCTGCCCGAATTTTCCGCTATTGAAAATGTCTGCATACCCGGATGGCTTTCCGGTCGTAAAAAGGGACAGGTAAAGGAAGAAGCGGAACAATTACTGAAATTACTGGGACTGAGTCACCGGATCGAAAATAAACCCAACCAGCTTTCCGGCGGGGAACAACAACGGGTGGCCGTGGCCAGGGCCCTGATCAATAAACCGGATATTATTTTTGCCGATGAACCGACCGGCAACCTAGATTCCGCTAATGCAAAAGAACTGCATCAGTTGTTTTTTGATCTGCGCAGCCAGTTCAGCCAGACCTTCCTGATCGTTACTCACAACGAAGAACTGGCCCGGTTAAGCGACCGGGTACTGCACATGAAGGACGGAAAAATCGTTCAGGGGTGAGCGATATACCAGCTTTTTAATTCATCCAGGGTATTGGTGACTTTAGCGCCATCTGTCCACCAGTCATGAAAAGTGAGTGGATAACTGATCAGTTTACGATCCACTCCCAGAGTGCCGAGTCTGGTATACAATGAACTGCTCTGATCCGGGGCCACCACGATATCTAAATCTCCATGAAAGAAAATAGTAGCTGGCACAGAGGCGGTGGCCTGGTAAAAAGGACTGCAGTTTTTATAACGGGTGGTTGCCGCATCACTGGCCGGAAACAGGGGCACACCTAAGAAAGGTTCAAGGATCGTGTTATAAATATTGAAATTGTAATACGACATACTGAAAAGGTCTGTCGGGCCGGCCAGTGACCCTACCGCTTTTACTTTACCACTGGCATTTCTTGTATAGGCATAGGATAAAGAGAGATGACCCCCGGCACTATGCCCGGTGATATAGAGTTTTTGCCCGTTAAAGGTTTGAACAGCTGACTGACGTAGCGTAAACTGAACAGCGCTGTCCACATCATCCAGTTGCATTTTATAATTATCCGGACTGTTTAGTGTAAGCCGGTAATTGATATTGGCGACCGCGAATCCCCTTGCTTTTAATCCGTTCAGCAACCAGTTCAGCTCGGCTTTATCCCCCGTGGCCCAGCCTCCGCCATGGACCACCACAACGAGGGAGGTATTATTGGTCCGGTTGGCGGGTAGTCCCAGGTCAAGTTTTTGCGCCGTATTTGATCCATAGGCGATATTGTAAATAGTGGTATCCCTCAGTGTTACCGGACCTGCGGGCGGGTCAACCGGTTCAGGCTGACAACTAAACAGCATTATGGATAAAAGGAGAAAAACGGAAACTGGCCGCATATCGCTGGTTTTATACATAACGTGGGGATGAGGTAAAATGATATGTCGGATTCCCGGCCCGGCAGGTTGTATGCCGCAAAAGAAATTCAATAATCATACCCGGGGCTTCCAGGGTATTTCATCGGCATTTAATAACTGGCTGGTATGCCTGCCCAGTACAAACAGGTAATCACTCAGCCGGTTCAGGTATTTCAGAATCAGTGGTTCCACCTCCAGGCTTTCCAGTTCAAGGCGTACACAGCAACGTTCGGCCCTTCTGGCCACACAACGGGCAATATGCAGTTGGGAAACGGTGGGATGACCACCCGGAAGGATAAAACTCTTCATTTCGGGTAAGGCTTCATTCATCCGGTCCATTTCTTTTTCGAGCAGTTCCACATCCGTTTCTTTCAGGTCAGGCAGCCGCATTCTGGGCTCCTTCACCGGATCACAGGCCAGGGAGGAGCCAATCGTGAATAAGCGGTCCTGAACTTCCTGTAATACAATACGGACTGCTTCTTCCGTGAGCAAATCACGGCAGAGGCCAATATAGGAGTTGAGCTCGTCTACGGTTCCGTAGGCTTCTATGCGTAAATGGGATTTGGGCACTTTTGTACCGCCGATAAGTGAGGTGGATCCGGTGTCTCCGACTTTGGTGTATATCCTGGTTGCCATGTTGGTTGAATGTGGGTCTCAACAAAGTTGCGGAAAGAAATGTTCAGGGCCGCCTGATTTTTTTTAGTGCTGCATGTACTGACCGGTCAGTTCATTCTTTTTATCCGTTTCCACCACGCCGTCACGTAAACGCACGATCCGGTGGGCATGATTGGCAATATCTTCTTCATGGGTTACCAGTACAATTGTGTTCCCGTTATTGTGAATGGCATTAAAAATCTCCATGATCTCATAGGAGGTCTTTGTATCCAGGTTACCCGTCGGTTCATCGGCCAGGATGATGGAAGGATCATTGACCAGGGCCCGGGCAATGGCTACGCGCTGGCATTGTCCGCCGGAGAGTTCATTCGGTTTGTGATGACTACGGTCGGTCAGGCTTACCATTTCCAGTACCTGCATGGCTTTTTCAGTCCTGAGTTTACGGTTCATACCCGCGTACACCAGTGGCAGGGCCACATTCTCGGCAGCGGTAAGCCGGGGCAGCAGATTGAACTGCTGGAACACAAAGCCGATTTCTTTATTCCGGATTTCAGCCAGTGAGTTATCGGCCATGGTGCTTACGTCATTATTGTTCAGGATATAGCGGCCGGCGGTCGGGGTATCGAGGCAACCCAGGATATTCATCAGGGTGCTTTTACCGGAACCGGAGGGTCCCATCAGGGCCACATATTCATTTTTAAAAATATCCAGCGAAATGCCTTTTAAAACCGGGAGGGCCTGTCTGCCCATGTAATAACTCTTCTGAATATTTTCCAGATGGATGATACCCTGTGCCATATTATTTTTTTATCACTTTGGGAACCTTAAAAAATTGTTCGTCATGCAGCGGAGCGTTTTTCAATGCTTCTTCCCGGCTGATGGATCCCCTGATCTCATCTTCCCGGAGCACATTTACTTCCCCGCTCATATGCAGGAGGGGCTCCACCCCGGACAGGTCCAGTTCATTCAGTTTTTCAACAAACCCGATCATCCGCTGCAGGTCATTCTTAATCCCGGCTTTTTCGGCTTCCGGGTATTGCAGGCGTGAGAGGTGGGCCAGTTTATCCACTAACTGATCATTGACTTCCATGGCGCAAAGATAATCGGTAAAGCGGAGCCGGGGACATGAGTTTTATTAGCGGTAAGGGCTGTTTCAGGGGCCCAACTTCCTGACTAATTCTTATCTTCGCCGCCCTATGGCAGCAAAGAAAGACTTAGTTATGAGCGGCATCCGGCCCACCGGTTTTTTACACCTCGGTAATTATTTCGGGGCGGTAAGGAACTATGTCCGGATGCAGGAGGAGTTTGATTGTTATTTTATGGTGGCCGACCTGCATTCCCTGACCACCCACCCGGATACAAAGGAACTGAAGATGAATGTGCAGCGGGTGCTGGCGGAGAATATAGCCTCCGGTCTGGATCCCGAAAAAGTAGCCCTGTATTGCCAGAGCCATGTTTTTGAAACTGCTGAACTCTATCTCTACCTGAATATGATGGCCTATGTGGGGGAACTGGAAAAAACCACCACGTTTAAGGACAAGATCCGCCTGCAACCGGAAAATATTAATGCCGGCTTACTGACTTACCCGGTTTTACAGGCTGCTGATATCATCCTGCACCGCGCCAAATATGTACCGGTTGGGAAAGACCAGGAACAGCACCTGGAAATGGCGCGGAATTTTGTGAACCGGTTTAATCACCGCTATGGAGAGGTATTCCCGGAACC
>CAZFLL010000209.1:0-4190 GCA_964519865.1 uncultured Chitinophaga sp.
AGCTTCCGTAACCTCGAAATAATCGCTCCCTTCGTCCTTCCAAAGTGCTCCGCCATATCATAAAACGAATTATCGCTTTCATACAGGAAGACCAGCTCTTCATCCTGTGACGTAGTCCAGGGTTTATAAGCATCTTTATTTACTGCCCGGTTTTTTTCAACGGAGAATTTTTTTTCAATTACCGGACCCTTCCCCGTTTTTTTAATATACTTTTTCCCGGGTTCACTGATTACCGTGGATGTTTGTCCATATGTATTGTCGTTTTTATCCTTACGCAATTTAATTATATGCGATGAAGCGGGTAAGTCAGCTGGCAGCAGGGCATCGGGTATATATAATTTATGTTTGGTCCGCGTAACAGCCACATAGAGCAGGTTGATTTCTTCGTTTAACTTCTCTTTATCTACAGATTGTTTAGCCGCAGTTGCTTCTTTGATTGCGCGGTCGAGTTTCTGTTCCGAGATAAAATCATTGACCAGGTGTACCGTATCGTATTCCATGCCCTTGGCGCGGTGAACGGTGGAGAAGATCATTTCCGCCTTTGCCCGGTCCTCATCCCCTGTATGCAGGTCCTTTAAATTTTTCAGGATCCGGGGAATTTCATTGCCATATTCATTGACAATTTCCATCATCATCCCCAGCTGCGCATCTTCTGTGGATTCAATATACTCTTCCAGTTCATCCATGGAATTCATCGAACCGATCAGTTTGTCCCGTATCCGGTCCCGGCTGCCATTGTAAAGGCTCAACACATCATAGAGGGAAGCCCCTTCATCCGCATAGGTATAGGAATGAATATTCCCCTCGAAATAAATATGTTTGACCTTGCGGTTATCAGTGATATAGTTAATAGCATTCAGCAGCAACCCCAGGTTGGTCCGGCCGATCGTGGCCTTAGTTTGTGGTTTACTGGTCTTACCCATGCCAGTAATGCTGATTGGTTTATATGTCCCCAGTTTGTCTTTCCATTGCAGCAAACCCATGGCCAATCCGGCGATATCCTGGGGGAAACGGAAACTGGTGGACAGGTTCAGGGTGGTGAAGGGTGTTTTGGCCAGTGAATTGATCGCATAACGCCAGCCATAGATCTGCTGGTGAGTATCGCCAACAATTACTTTAACGGCTGGTTGTTTTAAGAAAACATCCAGCATGGCCGCTGAAGCATCCTGTCCTTCATCAAACAGGATATAATCATAGGGGAGGACCGGTGCGGAGAGCTGGAATTTCTTCAGGTAAAAATCATGCGTGATCTCTATCTCCCCTTTATCCATTTTGGCGAGAAAAAGCCGGGTGCCTTCTTCGATCACCCGGTAAAAAGAATGCACGAATTTCTTTGCATTGGCCTCTTTTACCGTATCCAGGTAATTCAGGTCCTGTACCTTGGCTTTATCACTGTTGCAAAAAAAAGTAGTGAACTTACTGATATGATTGGCGATAATGAATTCAGTATGCCGGGCCCCGTCACCACTGAGCGAAAGTAATTCGGCCACCTGGTGCGTTTTATATCCTTGCGCACTGAGAGCATATTTATTCCCACGCATGATATATCGGTAAGCCAGGGAATGGGCCGTTTCCACCGTTACATTTGTCAATCCGCGGGCTGCAAATTTCCGGGCCGCTTCCAGTTTCACTGATTTATTAAAGGCCAGGTACAGGATACGGCTTCCGGCGGGTCTTGACGCCGCATACTCGATCATAGTGCTGGTCTTTCCCGATCCCGCCACCGCATTCACGGCTATATCAGTATCTGTGGCCAGGATGGCTTTCTGTTCTTCGGTCAGTTTCAGTTCCTTCATTTCAAGCTCTCCTTGTATATTTTCGTATGGCCGCTAAGATAGGGGGAAAGGGGATTATTTCAGTAGGCCGTCGCATGGTTTAAAATTAGCCAATGTGCCAATGATTGAAGTCTAATTCTCTTAGAAGGGGCTGTTGACCTGCCTAACGGCAGGCAGGCTACTAACTACTAACTTCTAACTACTAACTAATCATCTCTTCCTAACTTTACCCCAACCACTCCCAACATGCCCAAAAACAAATCCGCTGTCATACGCCACCGTGTTATTAATAACTGCCTGCGGGATAAACGTAAACGTTTTCCAACCCTGCAGGACCTGGCCGATGCCTGTTCAAAAGTGCTGGAGACGGATATTTCACCTTCAACCATTGAGAAAGATATCCGGCTGATGAAGCAGGACCGGCCGGTAGGGTATGAGGCGCCGATCGTTTTTAGCCGGGCGGAGAATGGGTATGCTTACAGTGAACAAGGTTATTCCATTGATGAAGTGGGACTGGAAGCAGAGGAGTGGGAGGCCATCCGCTATGCGGCCCTGTTATTGTTTCAATACAAGGAAGTACCTGTTTTTGCCAATTTCAAGGCGGCCATTGAGCGTATCGATGCCAGCTTGCAGATCGGCCTCGACCTGGAAGACCCTTTCTTATCAAAAAAGATCCAGTTTGAACAACCCGTCTCCCTCAGTGGCTATGAATGGCTGGGTGAAATTTCTGCTGCTCTCAAACAAGGCACCCTGATGGAATTCAGTTATGAGAATATTTATAAGAATGAGGTAAAGAATTATATAGCGGTGCCGGTACTGCTGCGCGAGCAAAAGAACCGTTGGTATGTTCTGGCCTGGGTGGAGAGCCGGGAGACCTACCTGACTTTTGCTCTTGACCGGATCCGTAGCCTGAAGCTTACGGAAGTAAAACTAAGACCCCGGCAATCCTTTAATCCGGAAAACTATCTTAAACATGCGGTGGGTATCATTGACCAGGATGGTGATCCTGTCACGGTTAAGTTGCGGATTAAAACCCCCTATCATAAGCTCATCGCTCTCGACCCCCTGCACCATTCCCAGAAAATCACAGAAACCACCAGTAAGAGTTGTACCATTCAGCTTTCGGTCCATGTTACCCACGAACTTCACCAGCGTATCCTGGCTTTTGGTCCTCATTGCGTGGTGCTGAGTCCGGTTTCATTGAAGAAAGAGATAAAAAAGCAACTGGCAGAGGCGCTGGGTCAATATTAATTTTACTCCTCCAATAGGTTCCGGTTTGCCCTTTCATATTTGTATCGTAAAACAAACCGGATATGAAACAACCCCTTATTTCCACGGTCACTTACCCTGTTGCCGCCCCTCAAACCCAGGCTTCCATCCATATTTCCCTGGATGAACAGCTTCGTCTCCAGGAAGCCATGCAGCCTGCCTGCCGCGGACTGGTTGCCCTGGTAAGGCTTGGCTATTATTTCCGCTACCATACGGATGCCTTCCTGGCCCTCTGGCAGGAATACTGGGGAGTGCATGCCGACATGGAACTTGAGATCCTCAAAGTGCATCTGCGGGAAGTAACCTTCTTAAAGCCGGCTCTGGACAAACATCGAATCAATATTCAGAAATATTTGGAACAACTTACCCTCTTATCTAAAATGGTTCAGTCCGATGCCGCAGGTGAAATCCGTCTTGGCTGGGGCGGTGATATGTATTACCGTATACTCCGAAACCATTATCCAGATGAATGGTGCTGGTTGCTCCACGCTTATGCACATCCGGAAGCGGAAGAAAAAGAGGCAGAGCTAATGGTACTCAGGGGAAAAAGCTGATTGGTTCATTATAAGTTTAATTTATTGGTAAGGGCTGCCAACTGCCCACTGCCTTCTGCCGGCTTTCATTTAACCGCTTCTGGTTACCTTTACCAAAACATCCCCTTTTGCAGCCGGTTTTCCTCATAACTCCTCCTTTCACCCAGCTTAATACCCCATACCCGGCGACAGCCTACCTCAAAGGATTTTTTAATACCAGGGGTATTCCTGCTGTTCAGGCGGACCTGGGGATTGAAGTGACCCTGGCTGTTTTCTCAAAAAATGGACTGGAGAAACTCTTTGCTGAAATTGACAAAAGACCGGGGGAACAATCTGCCAATATTTCCCGGATCCTTTCAATGCGGGATGATTATATCAGGACCATTGATGAAGTGATACTCTTCCTGCAGGGCAAAAGAAATACCCTGGCCCACCTGATCAGTGGCCGGAGTTTTTTACCCGAAGCCGGACGCTTTGCCCAGGCAGAGGACCTCAAATGGGCTTTCGGCAGTATGGGCATACAGGATAAAGCCAAGTACCTCGCGACCATGTACCTTGAGGACCTGAGCGACCTGATCAAGGAAACCGTGGATGAACATTTTGGTTTCAGCCG
>CAZFLL010000210.1:0-4168 GCA_964519865.1 uncultured Chitinophaga sp.
TAGTAGCCTGCCTGCCGGTAGGCAGGTCAACAGACCCTTCTAAGGGAGCCATTCTAAACCCTCTAAACGCTGCTTTAAACCTATTTGTGCTATAATTCTCTATAACCTGATAAACCCTTCTTTCTATTCCTCTCTTCTTTAGACCATCCACAACCCTCACCCCAATTCCGTAAATTTGCCCTTTCAAAGCACGAAAATGAGTATTGTAAGCAAGTTAAAACCACTGATCGTTAGTACGCTGACAGAATTATATGGACAGGCTTTTGAGGAGTCTGCCCTGACGATCAGTTCCACCAAGCCGGAGTTTGAGGGGGATTATACCCTGGTTCTTTTTTCATTTGTCAAACAGCTTAAAAAATCCCCGGAGCAGTTAGGCGCAGAGATCGGCGCGGCCCTGGTGCAGAAACACCCGGAGCTGTTCAGTGCGCATAATGTAATCAAAGGTTTCCTGAACCTGACCATCACTGATGCCTTCTGGCTCGATGTTCTGCAGTCGAATTATAATAACGCTTCCTTTGGTAAGAAATCAGCCAACGGGAAAAAGGTCATGGTGGAGTATTCCTCCCCCAATACCAATAAACCCCTTCATCTTGGGCACCTGCGGAATATTTTCCTGGGCTGGAGTATTGCCCAGATCCATAAAGAAGCAGGATATGATACGATCAAAAGCTGTATCGTCAATGACCGGGGTATCCATATCTGTAAAAGCATGATCGCCTGGCAGCTCTTTGCCAACGGGGTCACCCCGGCATCAACCGGTATAAAGGGGGATCATTTTGTCGGGGATTATTATGTAAAATTCAATGATGAATACAAGCGGCAGGTGGAAGAACTGGTGAACGGCGGGATGAAAAAAGAAGAGGCTGAAAAAGAAGCCCCGGTCATGAAGGCCACCCAGCAGATGTTGCAGGAATGGGAAGCCGGTAAACCCGAAGTCATGGAACTCTGGGCAAAAATGAACGGATGGGTGTATGAAGGATTTGATGCCACGTATAAACGGATCGGGGCCGACTTCCAGAAAATGTATTATGAAAGTAATACCTACCTGCTGGGTAAACAGTTTGTGGAAGAAGGGCTGAAGTCAGGCGTATTCTATAAAAAAGAAGATGGCAGTGTATGGATTGATCTGACGGCTGAAGGACTGGATGAAAAACTGGTACTCAGAAAAGACGGGACATCCGTTTATATCACCCAGGATATGGGACTGGCCGATCAGAAATTTGAAGAGTTCAGGTATGACCAGAGTATCTATGTGATCGCCGATGAACAGAATTACCACATGAAAGTGCTGAAGCTGATCCTGCAGAAACTGGGCAAACCTTATGCGGACGGAATCTATCACCTGAGTTATGGGATGGTGGAACTGCCCTCCGGCCGCATGAAAAGCCGGGAAGGTACCGTGGTGGACGCGGATGATATCGTAGAGGAAATGGCAGCGGTAGCCAAGGCTAAAACAGAAGAACTGGGTAAGGTAAAAGATTTTAATGAAGCAGAACTGAAAGAACTCTTCGATACCATTGCTCTTGGAGCCCTGAAATTTTTCCTGCTGAGGGTCGACCCGAAAAAGAAAATGATCTTTAATTCGGAGGAGTCCATCGACTTCCACGGATTTACCGGCCCCTTTGTGCAATTCATCCATGCCAGGATCAAATCAATTTTACGGAAAGAAAAACCGGTAGCCAC
This sequence comes from uncultured Chitinophaga sp., assembly GCA_964519865.1. Taxonomy (GTDB): domain Bacteria; phylum Bacteroidota; class Bacteroidia; order Chitinophagales; family Chitinophagaceae; genus JJ008. The sequence goes on from CAZFLL010000210.1 coordinate 1,684, forward strand.
CGCGTATACAGGCGACCTGCTGAAACTGGAAAAAGACCTGATCGTATCCCTGGAACAATTCCCCGTTGTCATTGAACAGGCCTGTGCTGAACATAACCCTTCACTGATCGCCATTTATATATACGGTATTTCGAAACTTTACAGTTCCTTCTATACCGAACATCATGTACTGACTGCAGAAACGGAATCCAAAAAACAACTGAGACTGAAAATTTCCGAAATGACCGCCAACGTGATCGCTTCGGGAATGGGTTTGTTGGGGATCCGGGTGCCGGAGAGAATGTAGTTAAAAGTTCGTAGTTAGTAGTTAGTAGCCTGCCTGCCGGTAGGCAGGTCAACAGCCTATTCTAAGTGAAAGCAGTGAGGCCTACGGAGCATTAGCTATTTAGAAAAAGTTCATTATAAAGAAAATGCAATCACGGCTGTGATTGCATTTTCTTTATACCGTTAAAATCAGTGTTTTATTTTCCGATCCTGTAAGTCTTTTTCTTCTTTCAGACTCCGACTACTAACTACTGACCTGCCTTTGCCGGTAGGCAGGCTACGAACTACTATCTTCCTTAGAGTCCTGCCATCATCTTTTTCTGTTTCAGCGCGGCCAGTCCGGGGTCGAGTTCGATGGCTTTATCGCAAAGGGCAATGCCTTTTTCGTTGTTTTCACGGCCACCTTTTTTCTGGTAGCACATACCGATCATATAGAGGGCGGAGGCGTTTTCCTTATCGTATTCCAGTATCCGGTCCCAGTACTCCATGGCCTGGTCGTATTTGGCTTTGTAATAGAAGGCTTCGGCCACCATGTTCAGGATATTCAGGTCACTGGGTCTTTTCTTAAGGATCTCATTGAGCATCGCCACTCCTGAATCCAGCTGGCCCACATTGAGATAGGCAATCGCCAGGTTCTCGAGATAATCCGCATCCCGTTTCAGGCCTTTTTCAGCCGCTTCCAGGATATATTTCAAGGCGTTCTTATCGTCATGCATGGCATAGCAGATCAGGCCCATTTCATAGATCCAGTAATTCTGTTTGGGATCAAGCTCGATCGCTTTTTTGAAAAAAGGAATGGCCAGTTTATAATTCATCATATCCGCGTAACTGCGGGCAATCATATAAGGCACTTCGGCATTGGCGGGATCTTCTTTCGCCGCTTCATTCAGTGTTTTGATCGCTTCCCCGTAATTCTCCAGTTCGTAATTCGCCTTGCCGATATAAAAACTCACTTTTTCTGAAGGGTCGAGTTTTTTGAGTTTATTGGCATAAACCACCACTTCTTCATTCTGCTTCATCTGGAAACAAAGCTGTAATACCTGTTTGTACAAGGCCGGTGTTTCCTCTCCCATCGACAGGAGACGTTTGTACATGACCAGCGCATTGTTATACTTCCGGAGATCATGATAGGCAGAAGCCAGTTCAGCGATGATGGCTTTACTGCTGGAATCGTAGCGAACCGCTTTCTCAAAATTTTTCAGGGATTCAAGACGGCGGCCATTTTGCTTTTCCACCAATCCTTTCTGTAAAAAGAAATCCGCACTGTCAATAGGAACAATAATAGTGTTCACCGCGGTCTGGGAAAACCCGAAACCGGCGCACAGGAGCATACACGTAGATAAGAATATCTTTAACATAGGATGAATTTTGGACTTCCATAAATGAAGGCCGGGGAACTAAGATAAAATGCAAAATTGACAAATCAAAGCTTAATCCATTCTTTATCAACCAATTTCGTACCGGAATCGTAACTATTTGAGAATAATACCTGATAAAGCCGGTAAATTTACGGTGACACGGTATTTCTTCTCTGCTTTGTCAATCAGCTCACATCGGATTTCCGGGTTAAAAACGTTGCCTGTACCCCAGTAAATTGTACTGTCGCTGTTAAATATTTCTTCAGAATAAGGCTTTCCAATTACTTCAATTGACCAGTCCTGCCTTACCACGGGTGTCATATTGAGTACGATAAGCAGGTCATCCCCTTTTTTCTTCCCTTTCCGTTTAAACACAATTACCGATTCAGCCCGGTGATTGAGGTCCACCCATTCAAAACCGTCCATGTTAAACTGGTTATGATGCAGGGCCGGTTCATTCCGGAGCAGTTTATTCAGGTCACTCACACAATTCTTCAGTAACCGGTGACAGTCATATTGTAACAACTCCCACTGCAGTTCTGATTTATAATTCCATTCACTGGTTTGCCCGAACTCACTCCCCATAAAGAGCAGCTTGGCGCCCGGATGGGCCCACATATACGTGTATAGCAAACGCAGATTGGCAAATTTCTGCCACTCATCCCCTGGCATTTTATAGAGCATCGGGCTCTTGCCATGCACCACTTCATCGTGACTCAGGGGGAGCATGAAATTCTCATCATAATAGTACATCATGCTGAAGGAAAACTTATTCTGGTGGTGCTGGCGGAATACCGGGTCAAATTTGAAATAATCAAGCGTATCATGCATCCAGCCCATCATCCATTTCATACCAAAGCCAA
>CAZFLL010000211.1:0-4042 GCA_964519865.1 uncultured Chitinophaga sp.
AACCGGCCTTGCCCACACTATCGGCAAAAATGGGCTGGGGGATGGCATAGAAAAATGGGACCTGTTCATCCGTTGGAATAGTCCGGCCACAATTATCTCTTAAGGTATTTGCATCTGTACCATTTCGTATCACCAATTGATAATTGTTATTTGTCATTGGAGCAGAAAGGGTCAATATTAATTCATCGAAATCAAAACCAAAGGCGCAGGAATCAGGAGTAGCGGAAATAACGGTTGCCACAGCAGGGACAATACTGAATTCTGAACCGTTAGACGTATAACTGTTACAACGGACTTTTTTATTTAGTTTGACCGTAATCTTTGTCCCGTCACAATCCGGCTTTGCACTCAGCAGGTGCGGGTCAAGCGGATCAGTTATGACTGCAGTACCGCCGGTAAAAGTTAACGAATAGCCACTTTGAGTGTCTGTAAAGTGACTGACCATAAGTATATATTCATGACCTAAGATCAGGGTTGGCATTTTAGCAAAAGTGGGCGCATTATCGGAAGGGGTGGATGCACATTGAATTCCGGTTGTACCATTTGCTGAAGCACCAGTGGGACCATAAGTGCCTGCCCAGTTACCAGTTACAATAGTTGAGTTATCCGTAAATATCTGATCCGGGTTTTTTCCAGTAATATCATATAGCTGCCAGTCATAATCTTCATTGGCTGCCAGCGGTGTGATCGTGAAACCAAGCGTGCCTGCCGTATAACAGGTAAACCGATAATAGTAGGGGTTTTTATTTTGATAAGCAGCGCCTCCGGCTGTGGAACCTGGACAACCCGGTACAAAAATGTCAAAAGTGGAACAAATCGGCACACTGTTCTGGGTAAAAACCGCAGTTCCGCAAACAGGGAAGGCGGTAGAAGGTGTTTGTCCAAGATTGGTACAGGGCTGGGCATTCAGCATATTGCTGAATAAGAGAAATATGATCGAAAAAGCAATGTATGATTTACGATAAAAACTCATTCGTTGGTACTTGGTATATAGAGACAACAATTCCAGCTTAAACGTTGCCCGCTCAGGCCAGCCGGTATTGCTTTCCGGGCAAAGATAGTACCACAGATTGTAATTCTAAGTTAAGGAGTGCCCCGGCCACCCCGCTGCTGCTGAGTCCGCTCCGGAGATTGATTTCGTCTATATGAACTGTTTCCTTTTCTTTTAGTAAATCCACGATCAGCCTTTCTTCCGGACTCAGCTCAATAAAAAGCTCCCGCTGGCTGATCCTGGCCTGCTTTTTTGTTTTTTCCTCCCATCCCAGCATTTCGATCAGCTCATTGGGATTATTCAGTAAAACAGCCTTATTGGTCCTGATCAGCAGATTACATCCTGCACTTTTATTATCTGTTACTTTTCCGGGTACGGCGAATACATCCTTGTTATAACTGTTGGCCAGTTCGGCGGTGATCATACTGCCTCCTTTTTCCCCGGTTTCGATTACGATGGTGGCATCCGTCATCCCCGCCACGATGCGGTTTCGGCTGGGAAAATTATGTTTGTCCGGTTTCACCCCACAACGGAATTCACTCAGTAATCCACCTCCTGCATGAATCATTTCTCTGGCCATACTGCTATGCGCCGGGGGATAAACCTGGTCCAGTCCATGGGCCAGCACCCCGATGGTGGGCAGTTCATTTTTCAAAGCGGCTTTATGGGAAATGGCATCAATGCCATAGGCCAGGCCGCTGACGATCGTGGCTTTCACGGCCGCCAGGGCTTCCACTATTTTTTCGGTCTGTTGCCGGCCATATTCAGTATTGCTGCGGGTGCCGATGATGGCCACCATCCTGGAAACATTCAGGTCAGCTTCCCCTTTCCGGAAAAGCAGGGTGGGCGAATCGTAACAGTTCAGTAAACGTTTGGGATATTCCGGGTCAGTCAGGAAAACAGCATTGATATGATGCTTTTCCATACAACGGATTTCTTCTTCTGCCAGGTAAAAATCACGGAACCGGACAATCGAATCAGCCCTGACCGGCCCGATTCCTTCTATTTTTTCCAGGAATGATTTTTTGGCGTGGAAGATTTCCTCCGCTTCGCAGTGCTGTAATAAGATCTTCGCCTGTACGGTGCCGATATTGGGCACCATGGTCAGCGCGAGCTGGTAAACAAGGTCTGAATGCATAGGTATAAGGTCAGACCCAAATATAGGGGGACGGGAGCAAAAATTATTTACTGACCACCCTTAGCTCGGTCCGCCTGTTAATAGCGCGGCCTGCTTCCGTTTTATTATCAGCCACGGGTTTGGTTTCTCCATAGCCTTTGGCTGTGAGACGTTGTAAAGGCACATTCTTACTGATCAGGTAAGTCACCACAGCTTTGGCGCGGTTATTACTCAGGGCCAGGTTATCGGCGGGTTTACCCACATTATCCGTATGCCCACCGATCTCGATCTTCACGGTGGGATTATCCAGTAATAATTTCACAAGGAGATCCAGTTCGGCCTGGGATTCAGGTTTGAGTTCAAACTTATTGACGTCAAAGAAAATATTCTTCAGTACAATATTCGCATTGACTTCGAAAGGCTGTAACCCGATATTTTTTTCATAGGTGGTATCGGTATTCGTTACTTTCAACGAAAAATTATCGGAGTAAAATAAATAGCCTTTACGGTTTACATTGAACGCATAATCTTTTCCTACCGGTAATGTGATCAGGTATTCCCCTTTTTCATTGGTCTCCACCAACGTCATCAGTTTCTTACTGTCAAGATCGATCAGTTCCACTGTTGAAGGCAGTCCTGCATTTGTTTTTTTATCAAATACTTTTCCTTTTACCCAGAGTGTTTTAAACGGACGGACATTTTCCCGCAGTTCAAAACTGTAAATATCCAGTCCGCCACGGGTATCATTGCGGTCACTGGCGTAGTAGGCCGTTTTACCATCAGCCGCAATAAATAAAGTTCCTTCACGGTCAATGGTATTGATGGGATAACCAAGATTCACCGGTCTGCTCCAGCTGCCATTGGGCTGGCGGCGGACAAAAAACAGATCCTCGTCGCCGTAGCCCTGCCAGAAGGAGGAGGTGAAATATAAAGTCTGGTTATCGGCATGGATAAAGGGGCATTGTTCATCCCCGGGTGTATTGATGCCGCCCCCGAGATTTTCAGGTTCACCCCAGCGGCCGTTGGGCTGCAGCCGGCTTACATAAATATCGCTGCCACCAAAACCACCAAATCGGCGGCTGACAAAATAGAGTTCGCGTTTATCCGGTGATAAACAGGGCTGCGCATCCCACTGATCCGTATTTACACCCGGACCCAGGTTGACCGCTTCACTCCATCCCTTATCAGTTTTGTACGAAATATAAAGATCACATCCGCCGACCCCGTCTTTACGGTAACAACCAGTGAACACCAGCCATTGTCCGTCCTGCGATATATTCTGAGCGCCTTCACTGTTCTCCGTATTTACATTGCCTTCCATGGGTTTCGCCTTACTCCAGCTGCTATCCTTGTTTTTCTGGCTTGAAAAAAAATCTTCATTGGTGCCATTGAGTTTACGGGTAATGGCCAACTCCTTTCCATCAACGGTCAGGCAGGGGAAATATTCGGATTCAACAGAGTTGATGCTGTCTCCCATATTCCGGGGGGCAAATACATAATTTTTTTCCGGGTTGTTTTTGGCATATTCCACGGCAAATTCATAGGAGCGTTTTCTTTTGCCGAGATTTTCCAGGGTGATCGGGTTATTGGGTTTCTTTTTTTCCAGTAATTCATTTACCGCAGCCAGGGCCTTTTCAAATTCACCGATACCGGCGAGGTTAACACTATACGGGAGTCGTTCAGGTAAAGTATATGCGGAGTCGATCGCAAAACCCTTTTCATAGTGTTCAATGGCCGCCCGGTAATTTTTGAGTTTTCCATAAAGATTGCCCATGGCCAGGTAAGCATCCACAAACCGGGGATCTGTCTTCACTGCCTGTTGCAATAAGCCAAGCGCATTGGCATAATTGCCATCGGCCGCCCGTTCATAGGCCTGGTCGAAGAATTGCTGCGCTTTCTTGTTCACTTTTCCCGGATCGTAGGGCTGTGAAAAA
>CAZFLL010000212.1:0-4013 GCA_964519865.1 uncultured Chitinophaga sp.
GGGTGGCTTTTTTACTGATCACATTCAATACCCTTAACTGCATGGCATTGCAAAGACGGCGCCACTTGGCTGCATTTCCGCCCATCATAATATCCCCGGTAAAATTGACGCCCATGGCAAACTTTGCCTCGGCTGCTTTTAAATCAGCCAATACACTTACAAATACATCGGCCTGTTTGTCGTACTTAGGCTGTGTAATACCTTCTTCCGCCATTCCGGCCTCTGAATAAGGAATATCGCCCATATCCAGCGTTGCGGAAAAACCATAGGAAGCCTTCAGGAATAAGGCCAGTCCTTCGTAGGAAGGAAGTGCGGGATTTCCTTTTGCAAATTCCACCATCCTTTTAAGAATAGTAATATTCTGTGCCCCGCCAAATCCTCCGTACGGATAGTAAGAAGAATAGTACTGGTAAGGATTGGGATTATTCTGAAGGTTTGTACAATGTTTATCCCATAACTGGGCTGTACCCCAGTCGGTGGGGTTGGGATTCCAGAACCGGTACGTGCTTTTCAGAACCGTTGTGGCCAGCATATCCGGTGATACGGAGGTAGGCACATCCGGGTTGGTATTTAACTTATCAAACTTTTTACATGAACTTGCAATCGTTAAGGTAAAGGCTGCAAGCAGTATATAATGTATTTTTTTCATTGCTGCTGTTTTTAGAAGGTGAAACTAATTTTGAAGCCGAGATACCTTGTGGAAGGATCTGCAAAATCTTCATTACCACCGTCCGGATCAGAATATTTAAACTGTTTTGCTTTCAGCAGCACATTCTGCCCGATCAGGCTTACAGATGCGCCCTTGGCTATATTGTGTAACAGCCTTGCCGGCACATCGTATGATAAGGAAATTTCACGCAGTTTGAAGAAAGTCCTTGAATAAGTATCCGCTTTACTTCCGTTACCACCCCATGCACTACTGTTGTGCAGGTCAACCATATATTGTTTATAGGTTGTTTTGATATCATTGGTAGCAAAAACACGTGTATCCGTTAAAATATTACCATTGGCATCAAATGTCGCGGTACCGGATACCACTTTCACGCCTTGTCCCAGGTAATTACTGGAACCTGGTGTAGCCACATCCAATGCCCTTTCAGCTGAAAGCGAATTCGGATGCACCCCTGCCTGCCACATATAGCTTTCTGTCCGGGTATTGGCCAAACCGCCATTCACACCGTCAAATGAAATAAACAGGCTGATATTTTTATACTTTAAATTGGCTGTTGTACCCCAGATAAATTTGGGATCATAGTAACCGAATAACACATCATACCCATGCACAATCGGGCGGCCACTGCCATTGAGGATAAGGGCACCAGACTGGTCGCCTTTTCCAGCAGGTACGCGTTGGAAATCTCGGCTGATAAAATGATCGGCCCGTTCACCGACTTTCACCCATGGTTTCTTAGCTGAATAAACCGGGTCAAGTTTAGTATAATAGCTGGCAAAAGTAGACCAGTTAATCCCTAAATCCAATTGCCAGTCTTTGGTTTTAAGCGGAGAACCGTTTAAAATAACCTCCCATCCACGCCTGGTGATTTCTTCACCAAAATTGGTAACGAGGCCGCTATAACCAGATGCACCGGTTAAGCCAACTGTTGTAATACGATCAAACACTCTTTTAGTATAGTGTGAAACGTCAACCATAATACGGTTTTTCAGGAACATTCCCTGCAACCCTTGCTCAAAAGTTTCAGAACTGGTAGGTGCAATGGTGGGAGAATATAAATTACTGGGCACCCCGGCGCCATTCAATGTACCCCAGGTGGCGGCACTAATAGAATAGCTGCTGTTGATTTCATAAATGGAAGCAGGTCTTTTTGACAATGTCCAGGAACCTCTCAGTTTCAGCATATCCAGCCAGTTTTTTGTTTTAGGCAACAATTCTGAAACAATAAAGCTTGCAGCTACTGAAGGATAAAAATAAGAGCGCTGTGACTTCGCTAAAGTAGAACTCCAGTCATTCCGGCCTGTGGCTTCAAGAAATGCCATCCTGTTCCAGGATACTGCGGCGCGGGCAAACACAGAATTCACCTGCTGTGCGTAAGTGCTTTGGGATACCTGGGCCGGGTTAATAGAGGCTTTGATAGAGAAAAATCCGGGAACTGATATACCACCTTGTGTGCTGGCATTCATATTATCATCCCTCCTGTAGAAAATAGTTCCACCAGCAAGATATTCAACGGTGAACTTTTTGAATTTCCGGTCACCACTCAGTAATAAATCGGAGTTATTGCTAAACCCGTTACTGACTCCGATATTATACTGGCCTTTCCGGCCACCATTCCATCCACTGTAATCGGCACCGGGAACACCGGTGTTACCGGAAGAAAGGTAAGAACCCCAGGATGACCTCAACTGACCTGATTCTTTATAGAAGTCAACACCAGAACGTAAAGTTGCTTTTAACCAGGGTTTAAGCTGATAACTCATGGTTAAATCAGCATTAAAGATATCACGGGAAATTTCATTGGTTTTTTCGTACCGGTCGAAATAAGGGTTGTTTTCAGAAGCACCGGAATAATTATCAATAGTACCGCCGGCTACCAATCCAAAATGGTTGTTCTGGATTTCACCGGGTTTGATCCAGTAATTATTCTTGTACTGACGAAGATCCCAGTCAGATGGTGACCAGATCAAAATACTGTACATCGGATCATATGAAGTGTATCCGTTTGAACCGATATTCTTAGAGGCTTTTTTGGCGTATGACAGGTTAGTACTCATCTTAAACTTGTTCAGGTTAAGATCAGCACCAAAAGCATACGTATATTTCTGGAGTTTCGCATTCGGATAGCGGCCTTTATTTTCGACCCAGTTAAAGGAGTTTCTGAGCGAAATATTGTCCTTATGATAACCGATGTTCAGGTTATTATTGGTTACATAACCCTGCTCCAGGAAGTTTTTAAAATTGTCTTTCCCTACCGGCAGGTAAGGCCTTACAGTAAAGGTCTTTGAAATGGGATCCCATTGATTCTGCATGGATCCATCCATTTTCGGCCCCCAGGACTGATCAGAGTTCAGGCTGTAAATACCGCTTCCACCGCGGCCATACACGGATTGTTTCTCAGGGATTGCCAGGAAACCGGCAGTAAACATGGTATTGGTGGTATAATCCACAGAAATCCCGGTTCTGTTTGAACTGCCATTCTTGGTAGTGATCAGTATAGCCCCGTTGGCACCACGAAATCCGTACAAGGCTGATGCAGTTGCACCCTTCAGTACACTGATTGATTCTATATCTTCAGACGAAATATCCGTTAATGATTTATTCTGATAGGCAATACCATCAATCACCAGCAACGCGTTTTCTCCACGAACCGTAACCACAGGCACAGCAGCGAAATCAGGTGAGTTTTTCACCAGCACACCAGCCACTTTACCGGTAAGGGATGTAGCCACATCCAGACCGGAAACTTTCTGTACCGCTTCACCGGATACTTTCTGTACCGCATAACCCAGTGCCTTTTCCTCCCGTTTGATACCGAGGGCAGTGACCACCACATTCTCATTGGTGATAGTGGCATCTGCCAGGGAAATATTAAAGGTCGTATTACCAGCCGTTACTTTCACGGACTGGGAAGCTTTACCAACAAAGGAAAAAGTAAGCATGTCACCGGGATCAGCCTGTACCAGGTAATTACCATTGGCATCAGTGGTTGTTCCTCTTTTGGTGCGTTCATTCACCACACTTACACCGGCCATGGGTTCTCCCCTGGCGTCTGTCACCTTACCCTTTACTTCAGCGGGAAGGGGGACCGGAGTTTCAGTCACGGCTGGTTCAGGTGTGGCTATTTTCCGACGAACAATAATAGTGGATTCAGAAATGGTGTATGAAAGGCCCTGGTCTTTAAAACAAAAATCAAGCACTTCATCCACTGCCGCTTTCCGGATATTGACAGTCACCGCTTTTGCAGAGGAAAGCACTTCATCGGCATAAAAAAAGTGAAATCCTGTCTGTTTCCGGATTTCGTCAAATACTTTCTGTAAAGAAATGTTATCCCCTTTCA
>CAZFLL010000213.1:0-3815 GCA_964519865.1 uncultured Chitinophaga sp.
TCGATAGTCTTTAGTAAAAAGCCCCTCCTTAGAACTTTTTCGTGTGATTTTGTGTCAATTCGTGGCCACCCCATTTGCCGCAGGCAAAGAAAGTTAGTAGTTTGTAGTCAACAGCCCCTCCTTAGAAATTTTTTCGTGTGTTTTTGTGCAGTTTCGTGGCCACCCCATTTGCCGCAGGCAAAGAAATCCGTGTTTATCCGTGCTATCCGTGGCCGCCTTTTTGTATTCTTTCGTGTGAATTCGTGGCCAAACAATCCCCGCCAGGGGATTTAACAAAAATTAATTTGGCCATCTACGAAAAATTCGTAGGTTTACGAAAATTTCGTAGCAAATGGAAAAACTCACCCATGCCGAAGAGGAAACCATGCAGGCCGTCTGGCGTACCGGGGAAGGCAATGTAAAAGCCTTTATGGAACAGCTCGAATCAGACATCCCTTATACTACCGTGGCCTCCACGATCAAGAACCTGGAAAAGAAAGGGTACCTGACCAGCCGCCTGCTGGGCAATGCCTATCTCTACCAGCCGGTCGTATCAGAGGAAGAGTATAAGAAAAAATTTATGGGTAAAGTTGTCCGGGAATATTTTGATAATTCTTATAAAGAGATGGTGAACTTCTTTGTGGAGCAGAAAAAACTCTCTGCCAAAGAACTGAAGGAAATTATTCAGCTGATTGAACAGGGAAGCAAGTAACTGTTCTTACCTGTCAACGTATCAACCTGTTAACCTGTCAACTTCATCTATGCCTTTTCTCTTCGAATATATTCTCAAACTCTCCCTCAGTCTCGGGGTGGTCTTCCTGTTTTACCATTTCGTGCTCAGGCGACTGACTTTTTACAACTGGAACCGCTGGTACCTGATCGGGTATACGATCCTCTGTTTTTTACTGCCCTTTATAGATATTTCAATAGCGCTTGAGCAATCGGCCATTAAAGACAATGCTGTGATCACCTGGGTACCTGTACTGGGACAGAATTTTATCACTGCACCCGCTACATTTACACTTGGCGCCTGGGATTATGCCGGACTGGTACTGCTGACCGGAATTATGATCATGCTGATCCGTTTATGTATCCAGTTATGGTCTATCCGGAAGATGCGACGGAATGCGGTCCTGCTCAGTGAGAATGGGATGCGCATCTACCAGGTGGATGCGGCGATCATACCTTTTTCATTCGGGGATTCCATTTTTATTAATAAAGACCAGCATAGCATCCATGAACTGGAGGAGATCATCCGCCATGAATTTGTGCATGTTAAACAAAAGCACAGTGTGGATATTATCTGGGGAGAACTGCTCTGCCTGCTCAACTGGTATAATCCATTTGCCTGGTTGCTGAAGAAAGGAATCCGGCAGAACCTGGAGTTTATTGCCGACCGGCATGTGCTGGAACAGGGGATGGACCGGAAACAATATCAGTATCTCTTATTAAAAGTTATCGGGAACAATCATTTCAGTATAGCCAATCAATTTAATTTTTCCTCACTTAAAAAAAGAATTGCCATGATGAACAAACTCCGCTCTGCCCGATTCCATTTGGTGAAATTCCTGTTTATCTTACCCTTATTGTCGGTGCTGCTGCTGGCCTTCCGCAATGAGTGGAAAAAAACCGAAACGGGTAAATCCGGTAGTCGTGTCGGGTGGTCGCTGAATGACACCCTGCCTGATAAACGGCTTCCACCACCGCCTCCTCCGCCTGTTAATTTTATGAAGGAGTTTTTGAAACGGAACCCGGAAGTAAAAAGTGTGTCCTGGACCCTGAAGAATGAAGAAGGCCAAAACCTGATGTTTATTCACCGGAAAGACGGTAAAATGGAAGAATACAACCTGGCCGATCAGAAGGAGCTGGATAAAGCAGTCGCTAAATACGGTGAACTGCCTGTAGCTCCGCCGCCACCACCTCCGCCATTGAATACCGTAAGTTCAAGTACTAAAGATTTCCTGAAAAGACATCCGGAATTGAAATATGTGGGATGGGTTTTTGACCGTAATGATGAAGTGGCGCGTATTGTATTAACGAAAAAAGATGGCAGTACTGAGGAAGTGAATGTGGAAACAGCTGAAGCCCGCAAAGCAGCTGAGAAAAAGTATGGTGCCCTTCCTTACCCGCCGCCTCCTCCACCTGCAGCACCTGGTGCCGTAGTGGTTCAGGGCTACCCGGTTGCCCCCGCTGAGCCTGCTGATGTGGTAACTGTGCAAGGATATCCACTTGCCCCGGCTGCCCCCAAAGAGGTAGTGACAGTTCAGGGATATCCCATTACTCCGGCAGCACCCAAAGATGCAGTTACAGTTCAGGGATACCCGATTGAACCGGCTGCACCGGCAGAAGTCGTGACTGTACAGGGTTATCGTAAAACACCAGCTGCAGTAATGGTTCAGGGCTATCCGAAGGCTCCTGCCTCACGTATTGATGAAGTGGTTGTAATGGGTTATCCAACCCCACGTCCTCCTGCAAAAATGCCGGAGAATGTAAAGTCAATCAAAATCACCAATGACAATAAAGCGGAAGTGGAACTGATGAGTGGAAAGACTGAAAAGTATGACCTGAACAAACCGAATGAAAAAGCAAAATTTGATGCAAAGTATCCCGCACCTCCGCCACCACCTCCCCCACCATCTCAATCGGCCAGTGTAAAAGAAGTGGTGGTTACCGGCTATCGCTCAGAGAATTTATTTACCCAGAATAAATCTGAAAGCAAGCTGAAGGAAAATATGCTTTATATCATTGACGGGAAAGAAGTGAAAAGGGATGAAGTGATTGCCTTGTCACAGGAAAAGATAAGCCGCGTGGATGTATTGAAAAACGAGTCGGCCATCAGCGCCTATGGGGAGAAAGGGAAGAATGGCGTTATCCTGGTCACCACAAAGGATAAGGAAACTGCAGCACCGCTTTATATTATTGACGGTGTGGAAAGTACTAAAGCCGATTTGGAGAAGTTAAAACCTGAATCGATCAGCCAGGTCGATGTATTAAAAGGCGAATCCGCTACCGCGAAATATGGAGATAAAGGGAAAAACGGGGTAGTGCTGATAAAAACAAAAAGCTGAGTATAGCCATGAATACAATGTGCGCCATTCCCCCGGGAGTGGCGTTTTTGTTACAGGTAATACCAGGGATTCCGCCGGGCAGCCATTACATATTTCCGCACATTACGGAAAAAAGCCAGCACCATATAAATGATGATCGGTGAACCCATCGTGAGTACGGAGGCATACATAAAGTACTGCCGGATCCTGCTGGTGGCGATACCAAGTCTGTTGCCAATGGCTGTGCAAACCCCGAAGGCGTTCCATTCAACAAAGTCCTTGAATCTGTTCATAACCCTAAATTAGAAAAATTAAACAATTGCCCCAAACGGGAGTTATTAAGACAGGTGATTTTCGTACTTTTGCGCCAACTTTAAGGAAGACCACAGTCGCAAGACCCCGTCAACAGCTACTTCCTGACTGTTCACCAGCGTCCATCGTCAGTGGTCCGACACTAAACTCTAAACCTCAAACCCTAAACGCTTTATATGGTATTTGATCTCGACCTCATCAAAAAGACTTATGCTGAAATGCCTGCCAAAGTGGATGCTGCCCGTAAAGCACTGGGACGTCCCCTGACCCTGGCAGAGAAAATTCTGTTTGCCCACCTCCACGAAGGCGTGGCACCAACGAATTTTGAAAGAGGCAAGGCTTATGTGGATTTTGCTCCGGACCGCGTAGCCATGCAGGATGCCACTGCCCAGATGGCCCTGCTCCAGTTTGATACCACGGGCCGTAAAAAAGTGGCCGTGCCCAGTACCGTGCATTGCGATCACCTGATCGTGGCAA
>CAZFLL010000214.1:0-3812 GCA_964519865.1 uncultured Chitinophaga sp.
GCCTCCCCGGCCAGCCCGATCGATTATTTGAAAATACCGATCCAGACATTGAAAGTGGGCTCCCTGGGTACGCATAACTGTCTCGGACTGGCCCTAAATAAAAAAGCCAGGATCCTGGTGGCCAGCACCAGTGAAGTATATGGCGATCCGCTGGTACATCCGCAAACCGAGGATTACTGGGGCAATGTAAACCCGGTTGGTCCCCGTGGTGTATATGATGAAGCCAAACGTTTCCAGGAAGCCATGACCATGGCCTATCATACTTACCATGGAGTGGAAACAAGGATCATCCGCATCTTTAATACCTATGGCCCCCGTATGCGACTCAATGATGGAAGGGCCTTGCCCGCCTTTATCGGGCAGGCACTGCGCGGACAGGACCTCACGGTATTCGGTGATGGCAGTCAGACCCGCAGTTTCTGTTATGTGGATGACCTGGTGGAAGGGATCTACCGATTGTTGCTGAGTGATTATGCACAACCGGTCAATATTGGTAACCCGGATGAAATCAGCCTGAAAGATTTCGCCGAAGAAATATTAAAACTCACCGGCTCCTCCCAGAAGATCATCTATAAGCCCCTTCCGGCTGATGATCCCAAACAACGGCAACCGGATATCACCCGCGCCAAAGAATTACTCGGCTGGGAACCCACCATCTCCCGGGCAGAAGGACTGAAAGCCACGTATGAATATTTTAAGTCGTTGCCGGAGGAAGAGATTTGGGCGGAAAACCTGGAATTCAAGAAGGTTTAGGGGTTTGTTGTTTAGGCGTTTAGCGGAAGTTCTGCTTAGCACGTTCTAATCAACTAAACAACTAAACAACAAACGACTAAACCTCTTATAGATCTTGCTAACCAGATCTTCCTCTAAACGACTAAACGTCTAAACAACAAACGTCTAAACCTTGTCTCTCATCCATCCCTCTTCCATAGTCGATCCTGGTGCCCGCATCGGAGCAGGTACCCGCATCTGGCACTTCACCCACATCATGCCTGAAGCGGTGATCGGGGTGAACTGTGTGATCGGGCAGAATGTGTATGTCGCGAATAAAGTGGTGATCGGGAATGGAGTGAAAGTGCAGAACAATGTATCGCTCTACGAAGGCGTGACCTGTGAGGATGATGTGTTTATCGGGCCTTCCGCGGTGTTCACCAATGTGATCAATCCGCGCAGTGCGATAGAGCGTAAAACTGAATTTAGAAAAACATTGATCCGCAAGGGTGTCAGTATCGGGGCCAATGCCACGATCATCTGCGGAATTGAAATAGGAGCCTATGCCTTTATCGGTGCAGGGGCCGTGGTGACCAAAGATGTTCCGGCCTATGCGCTGATGACCGGTAACCCCGCCCGCCAGACCGGCTGGATGAGTGAATATGGAGAGAAACTGCTGTTCAGGGATGGGGTTGCCTCTTGTAGTATTTCCGGAACGGAGTACAGACTGTTGGATAATGGGGGGGTAGTTAAAGTTGATAAGTTAACAGGATGACAAGTTAACAAGGCCTCCTAAGAAAACTTCCCTGTTAACTTGTAAACCTGTTAACCTTTCAACGATTCACGACAGCAACTATCATGAAGAACTTCCTCTTAATAGGAGCCGCTGGTTATATTGCCCCCAAACACATGCGGGCAATAAAGGAAACAGGCAACAACCTGCTTGCGGCCCTGGATAAGCATGATTCAGTGGGAGTGATGGACAGTTATTTTCCGGGAGCGCATTTCTTTACCGAGTTTGAGCGCTTTGACCGGTATTGCGATAAATTGAAACGGGGGGGCACCGCCATTGATTATGTTTCGGTTTGTTCACCCAATTACCTGCACGATGCCCATATCCGTTTTGGTATGCGTATCGGTGCCGATGTGATCTGTGAAAAACCGGTGGTGCTCAATCCCTGGAACGTGGACGCCCTGCTGGAAATGGAAAAGGAAACAGGCCGGCAGGTATACACTATTTTACAACTGCGCCTGCACCCGGTGATCATCGCGCTGAAAAATAAAATAGAAGCAGCCGGTAAAACAAAAAAACACGAAGTCCGCCTGCAGTATATCAGTGCCCGTGGCAACTGGTACCAGAACAGCTGGAAGGGCGAACTTCCCAAGAGCGGAGGCATTGCCACCAATATCGGGCTTCATTTTTTTGATATGCTCTTATGGATATTCGGGGATCTGCTCAGTCTGAATGTAAGCCAGTCAGCCCCGGATAAAACGTCGGGTACACTCGAACTCACGAATGCATCGGTAAACTGGCAGCTGAGCATCGACGAAAACGACCTTCCCGCGGAAATCCGGCAAAAAGGACAACGCACTTTCCGTTCCCTGATGATCGACGGCGAAACCATCGACTTCAGTGAGGGCTTCGACCAGTTGCATACTAAAGCCTACGAAACGATTTTGTCAGGAAATGGTATTCCGCTGGGGGAAACGAGGAAAGGAATACAATTGGTACACGACATAAGAAGGGTTTAGTCGTTTGTTGTTTAGGTGTTTAGAGGTAGTACCACTTTGCACGACTAAACGACTAAACAACAAACATCTAAACTTCCTAAACTTCTAAGGGACTAAACTTTCTAAACCTTATAAACCTCTCCCTAAAACATGAATAAAACAGCACTCATCACCGGTATCACCGGTCAGGACGGCGCTTACCTTGCGGAATTTCTGCTGAAAAAAGGGTATATCGTCCATGGTATTAAAAGAAGATCTTCATTGTTTAATACGGACCGTATTGACAGCCTCTATGAAGATCCGCATATTTCCAACCGTCATTTTGTATTGCATTACGGGGATCTTACTGACAGTACTAACCTGATCCGTATCATCCAGCAGGTACAGCCCGATGAGATATATAACCTCGGGGCTATGAGCCATGTGAAAGTGAGCTTTGATGTTCCCGAATATACCGCCAACGCGGACGGGATCGGCACCTTGCGCATACTCGAAGCCGTTAGATTGCTCGGACTGACTAAAAAGACCCGCATCTACCAGGCCTCCACTTCCGAACTGTACGGACTGGTACAGGAAGTGCCCCAGAGTGAAAAGACACCATTCTATCCCCGCAGTCCGTATGGGGTGGCCAAAATGTACGCCTACTGGATCACGGTCAACTACCGGGAAGCCTATGATATGTTTGCCTGTAACGGCATCCTCTTTAACCATGAGAGCCCCCTGCGTGGTGAAACCTTTGTAACCCGTAAGATCACCCGTGCCGTGGCGCAGATGTCGCTCGGGATGCAGGATAAATTATACATGGGTAATATTGATGCCAGGCGCGACTGGGGTCATGCCAAGGATTATGTGGAAGCCATGTGGCTGATCCTGCAGCAGGATAAGCCCGAGGATTTTGTGATCGCCACCGGCGTAACCACTCCTGTACGCGATTTTATCCGGATGGCCTTCCGTGAAGTGGGGGTTGAACTTGAATTCAAAGGGGAAGGCAGCGATGAAAAAGGATATGTGTCTTCTTCATCGGATGCCACTCATTTCCCCGTGGGGAAAGAAGTAGTGGCGGTGGATCCGAATTACTACCGGCCTACTGAAGTGGAGCTGCTGATCGGCGATCCCACCAAGGCCAATACGGTTCTGGGCTGGAAACCAAAATACACACTGGATGCCATGGTCAAGGAAATGGTGGCCGCTGATATCGCCCTGTTCCAGAAGAATAAAATTTTAAAGGAGGCAGGGTTTAATGTACTTCGTCAATTTGAATAATTCGTTTCGTTCATGCTTCGATACGGCCTCATCCGCTTCGCTCCTGAGGCCTACTCAGTATGACACGATCATCAGTTTACGCCGTGGAAAAGAGGAAGATCGTGTCA
>CAZFLL010000215.1:0-3807 GCA_964519865.1 uncultured Chitinophaga sp.
TCCCGGAGATAGTGTATTTGCATTTTGGGCTGCTATCATACTGTATGCCTGAAAGTCATCAATGATCACAGATGTTTTCAAATTACAGAAATGGATTACTTTGTTTTCAAGTATCCTGATTTTGTTTTTTAAAGTGGCCAAAACGAGACCTGTATTTTTTTCTGAGTTTTTAAAGTCAGATGTTTTACCAGAACTATCAATTCCAGATAATGAGAAGATATGATTCAAAATATTAAATTCCGTTTCAAATGCGTCGATAAGCTCTTCGTCATTTTCAAGTACGAGGGACTTGTATTCAAGAGTTTTTTTATAAATTATTGACAGTTCTTCTATTGCTAACTTTCTCTTGGAAAGGGTGTCAATCAATTTTATCAGGTTGTTAGTGATATTATTAACTATCACTGCTTTTTTGTACCAGGGAGGTGCAATTTCTATTGTAACGGGGTCAAATGTCTTGTCTTCCAATGACTTTAATGCACTTGCAGTAGATTGGTTAATTGTTATGTCAGATTCCTCTAATGATTGTATAACCTGTTGGTTAATTTCATTCGTCTTGTCGGTTTTACATGAATAAAAGAGGAAAGATATAATGATAACCAGATGGGCATTTCTGATAATTGCGAACATGAGCAGGTGTTTTCCTGATAACGCCCATACCCGCTGATTATTTCACTGCACTGCTGTTAAAATACTTCCTGAAATACAGCAACTGGTACTGCACCGCATTGCGCCAGTAATTCCATTCGTGTTTGCCGGGGCGTTCGATGTAATCGTGGGCGATTTTGAGGTCCACCATTTTTTTATGGAGTTTGCTGTTGACCTCGTAAAAGAAATCTTCGGTGCCACAGTCAATAATGATGGCTAAGGAGTCCTTGGGTTTGTGTTCCACCAGGTTCATGACAGAGTAATTGATCCAGTTGGAGGCATAATTCACGGTATCACCGATCTTCTGGGATATCTGCCAGTTCTTTTTGAAAGGCTCCAGGTCCACACCGCCACTCATACTGCCGCAGGCGCCAAATACATCTGAATGCCGGAAGCCATGGAAGAGGCCGCCATGTCCGCCCATACTGAGCCCGGTGATGGCGCGGCCCGTGCGGTTTTTGATGGTTTTATAATGCGCGTCAATATAGTCAGGTACTTCCCGGGAGATATAGGTTTCGAAGCGGACAGTGGAGTCGACCGGGCTGTCCACATACCAGCTGTTAAAGCCTCCGTCGGGGCAAACGATCATCAGCTGGTATTCATCGGCCCAGGTTTTCAGTTCGGGTACCCGGAGGATCCAGTTGGCGTACCATCCGGAGTGGCCGTGGAGGAGGTAAACCACGGGGAACTGGTTTGTTTTTTTATAGGAAGCCGGTTTGATGACCACGCATTTATAATCCTTTTTCATGGAGGGACTGTAGATGGTGGCGGTGTCAACGGTTGCTGCCTTGGAAATCCCGGGTGTTAAGAGGAAACAAAGGGTAAAGAGCAAAGGCAAGATAGTTTTAACACATAGGCACATAGGGCCACATAGGCTGACATAGTTATTCTTTTGGTAAGGCTGCGTAGTATTCATTAACTATAGTTTTTTGTCCTTCCTTAAAGATATGTGTACAATTGAAATTTATCAAAATCCCTTTTGGTTTTTCAAGCATCCGCATATAAGTCTTTAAAATGGATAAATGAATTGGATGTATCCCATCATTGGATTTTAGTTCAGTAACGACAAGGCCTTCCACCAATACATCATACCTGAGTTCAGTGTCTACCGGTGTGCCTTTGTAATCAGTATAAATTTTCTGTTGTTTTTTGTATGTTAAACCTTTCAGAGTTAATTCAATCAGGAAGCATTTTTCATATACGCTTTCCAGCAGCCCCGGACCTAAGATCCGGTGTACTTCTATGGCACATCCTATAATCTTATAAGTTAAGTCATCTATATATCTCTGTGATATTTTCATTTCTATGTGTATTCTATGTGGACTATGTGCCTATGTGTTAAATCCAAAGCTAAGGCGCTAACAAAAGAAGCCCCCGGTGTTTCCACCAGAGGCTCTCTGTATTTTTCACTTTAATGTTGTTCTTTTCCTCAGAAACCTTTCTTCTCCTGCGCCCGTTGCATCGGGTTGCCACCCTGTCCGCCCTGGTTTCTTCTTCCACCGCCCTGGGCCTGTTTGAAGATCGTGAAACGGGAAGGCTCCGGCATGGTGTTCCAGCTGTTATTGCTGTCATTAATATCAGCTGTTTCTTTCAGCGGATCGATTTTTATGGAAGCTACTTCCTTATCCTTGATAAAACTTTTCACTACTTTGTTTTCATTAAGCCGCCATACCTGCGCAGGGATGCGTTCAATTTCCTTGGTACCGTCTTTGTAAGTCCACTCGATGATGATCGGCATCACCAGTCCGCCCTTGTTACTGAAAGTAAGTTCATACTGGTGACGGTTACCGTACTTCTCCATCTCCGCATCACTCAGTTTTTCAGGACCACCAGCCGGCATGGTTACTTCTTTTTTGCTGGTATCATAGGGCTCCAGTCCGCGGCCATAACGCCAGTAGAAATCGCGGAGTGAGGTATCTGCATCCGTACGGAACTGGATATTCTTGTCGTCCCGGTTGCGGATTTTGGAGATATCATCAAAAGTGGGCAATTGGGGTTTGTCGGCACTGCGTTTGAATGTAGTTGCTTCGCGGGTTTCAGGTACCGCACTTAAATCGGCCTTGGCATATTTAACCGTGTCAAGGGAAATATCACAAACTTCTGTGCTGAAGAACCAGCCTCTCCAGAACCAGTCGAGGTCTTCACCACTGGCATCTTCCAGGGTGCGGAACAGGTCGGCCGGCTCGGGATGTTTGAAAGCCCAGCGACGCGCATATTCACGGAAAGCGTAGTCAAACAGTTCGCGGCCCATGATGGTTTCGCGGAGGATGTTAAGACCGGTGGCCGGTTTGGAATAAGCATTCGGGCCAAACTGGACAATGTTTTCACTGTTGGACATGATCGGCTCGAGCTGGTCTTTCGGGAGTTTCATGTAATCGGTGATGAAAGCGGCCGGACCACGACGGCTCGGGAATTTATTGTCCCATAATTCTTCGGTCAGGTATTCCACGAAAGTATTCAACCCTTCATCCATCCAGCTCCACTGGCGTTCATCACTGTTGATGATCATGGGGAAGAAGTTGTGTCCCACTTCATGGATCACCACACCCAGCATGCCGTTCTTGGTGCCTTCGCTGTATGTACCGTCTTTCTCTGTACGTCCGAAGTTGAAACAGATCATCGGGTATTCCATCCCGTTAGAAGCTTCAATGCTCTGGGCTACCGGGTATGGGTAGGGGATGGTGAATTTGGAATAGGTCTTGATGGTATGCTCAACCGCCTTGGATGAATATTTGCGGTATAGACCGTATGCTTCTTTGGGATATCCGCTCATGCACATGATCTTCTTGCCTTCAATTTTAGTGCTCAGCGCATCCCAGATGAATTTGCGGGAAGAACCCCAGGCAAAGTCTCGAACATTGTCGGCCTTGAATATCCATGTTTTCTTTTTATCACTTTTTTGTTTTTCAGCAGCCTGTGCTTCAGCCAGTGTCACCACTTCAACCGGTTCTGTTGAAGTTTGTGCTTTCTGCCAGCGGGCCAGCTGGGCAGGGGTCAGCACGGAGGCGTAGTTCTGTCCTTCACCGGTGGACATGATCACGTGGTCTGCAGGAACAGTCATGGCGACTTTGAAATTGCCAAAAGTCAAGGCAAATTCCCCACGACCGGTGAACTGGTGATTCTGCCAGCCCTGGAAATCGCTGTACACGCAAAGACGGGGAT
>CAZFLL010000216.1:0-3803 GCA_964519865.1 uncultured Chitinophaga sp.
GCCTGGTAAACTGCCATAGTTATACCATAAATTTTCCGCACTCCAGATACCAATGCCACAGGCATAAGAGGAATAGACTGCAGAAGGCGTGGTAAGTGCGGTCAGGCTTGCCGGGGTTAGTATATCCGGCCGGGTGCTGAATCCATCAATGGCATTGACCAGCCGGAGCAGATCAGAGGCCGTGGCCATCAATCCGCCATCCGCATCTCTTCGCGGAAAAGCAATACTGTAAACAAAATTGGCATCCAGTCCCTGGCCATAATAAGAAACTTCATTGGTCTTTTTCTCAGCAGCTGTTTTGCCGCTCATATCGGTTTGCGTGGCCCCTGTCGGTGCCATGATATCCTCTTTTATAAAATTGATATACGACTTACCCGAAATTTTTTCAATGATCCGGCCGGCAATGCAAAAGTTGACATTGGAATAATCATAGATCGACCCTGGTGCATTGGGATTAGGCCGTGTATTAATGATCCAGTCCAGCAGTTGCTTATAGGTATAAGCAGGGTTCTGATCGATCACATCACCACCCGTAGCGGCGCCCCAGGATCCGGATACGTTTTGAAGTAAATGCCGGACGGTGATATTTAATAAGTTGGCATTATATGGAGCAGTACCATAATCATTCGCCAATACCCCACCGGTTCCAAATACCTTGGCATCCAGGGAAAGCCGGCCATCCTGCACCAGCTTGAGAATCGCTGTACCGGTAAAGGTTTTTGAAACACTGGCCAGGCGGAACCGGTGAGCCGGTGTTACCGCCTCATTGGTACTGGTATTGGCTTTGCCATACCCCTTTATATACACCAGTTTCCCGTTTTTGCTGACTGCCAGTGATGCACCCGGAATATTATAGGCACTCATAAAGCTGGCCATTTTAGAATCAATGGATGTTATATCAGCCTGTGTGGATGGTGCCGGATCCCCGTCCCCCGATTTGGAACAGGATACGGAAAAAAGGAGCACCCCTGAAAACAGTAAAACAGAAAGCAGAAATTTCATGTGCATTAATTTATAGATGGAATAGAATAAGTTACTCTATGTAAAAATGCGTGTATTGAAGACTGTGGCGAATACTCCATTTGGATAGTTTTTCAAACGGGGTCCGTCCGGTAGTTTTACATAAATTGTAGGATGAAACGGATTGGTTACCTGCTTTTGCCTGTTTTACTGAGCGCCATCAGTGGTAAAGGCCAGTTTCCCTCACTGGACCGGGCCAGGCAAAATATCTATGGAGCCAGTTCCGATAAGGAGCGGCTCAAGGCATTGGTGACCACCGCCCTCTTTAAAAACTCCATGTGCGGGGATACCATTTACCATTATGCAAACTGGGCCAGGAAGCTGGCGATTCAGCTCGGGGATGAACAGGCACTGGCCTGGGCCGAATACAGCCTGATCAGTGGTGATATTACCAGTGGGAAAACGGATAGTGTGATCCCCCGGATTGAAGGCAATAAATTGTTCAGGGATATAAAAAAAAGGGATCCTGATCTTTATTTTAAAATCCAGTTACTGAAAGCCAATGTGCTGAACCGCACCAACCGGTTACCGGAAGCGCTGGAATTACAATTACAACTGTTACGCGAAGCGGAAACGGGAAATCATGTTTTGTCCCGGTTATTTTTAATAAACTATATCGGGGCCACTTATTTAAACACTACCGGTCAGCTCGAATCGGCCAGGAAAATATGGTTAAGCGGGCTGGATATTATACGGGAAGCCAATAATCCCGCCCACCGTGAAATCGAAGCCTATATCCTGTCCAATCTATCCCTTTACCATCTTGGCAATTATTATACAAAACCTGATGCGGCACTCCGGGATACCTGCCTTCTGTACCTCAACCGGACCATCAATCTCTGCCGTGAAAATGAAACAATGGCTGTGCTGGCTTCCGTCCTATCTTACAGGGCCAGTCTTTATGGGCGCCTGAAAATGTATAAGGAGGCGGAAGCTGATTTTAAAGAAGCGGTATCCATCAGGAGTAAGATCGGCGACCCGCTTTATATGTCTGTGGATCTCAAAAATCTGGCCTTCTTTTATTTTGAAAGGAATGAACCCGACAAATGTCTGGCCGTGGTAAATGAGGGATTGCAGATCTGTGAAAAGTTCCATATCCGGGAAACAACTCTGGAACTGCTGAAATTCCAGGCCGGTGTTTATAAAATGAAAGAGGACCAGGTGCATTATACCGCCACACTTGAAAAAATTCTGCTTGTGACCGATACAGCCATCCGGGTCAACTCCGCAGAAAAGATAGCTGTATTACAAACGCAGTATGAAGTACAGAAAAAAGAAGCCCTGATTGCAAAGCAAAAACTGGACCTGTTCAAACGAAACGGGCTGCTTTACTCGGCCGGTGCTGCCGCCCTGTTGCTGGCGTTGTTTTTTATCTACCGCTTCAGGAAGTACAGGAAACGGCAGCAGCAGCTGATGGAAGAAAAAAAACAGCAACATACTGCCCAGTTGAAAGAAGCAGAGGAGAAAGAGCGGAAACGGATCGCTGCCGAACTGCATGACAATCTTGGCGTGCAGGCCAATGCGATCTTACACAACAGCAATCTGCTCGCCACGGGTAACCCTGATAATGGTCCGATTGTAACTGACCTGCAGGAAACAGCCAAAGAAATGCTGCTGAACCTCCGGGAAACACTCTGGGCCATGAAGAACTCGGATATAAACGGGGTTGAACTCTGGTTGCGGATCATTAATTTCATGCAGCAGATGGGGCGTCATTACACGGGTATTCATTTTAAAGTACTGGGTGCCCCGCCAAAAGATTTTATGATAACCGCCAACAGGGCGCTGCATATCGTCTTGGTGATCCAGGAATCGGTCAATAACTCAGTGAAACATGCGGGGGCGGGCACGATAGAAGTACTGAGTACGCCCACCCCACAGGGTTGGAATATTTCCATACAAGATGACGGGAATGGCTTTGATCTTGAAGCCGCGATGGAAAAAAATGACCGGTATGGATTGCAGCATATCAATGAACGGGCAGCAGCCGGTGAGTTTAGCTGTAACATAGAAACGGCTTACGGCAAAGGAACAAAAACCACCCTTCAGATCGGGCAGGCACACAGATAATATTTTTTACCATATAATAATAAACATGATACGTGTTGCCATTACAGATGATAAACTGAATAACCGGAAAGTAATTGCTGACAAACTGGCCCGCAGTACTTTTTTCACCACGGTATTCCAGGCGGCGGATGGTAACGGGTTTTTACAGAAAATGCGGGAATTAAACCCGGAGGAATTACCCCATATTGTTCTGATGGACCTGGAGATGCCCGAAGTTGACGGGGTCTCTGCCATTGGTACGGCCTCGGCACTTTATCCTTCTGTAAAATTTGTGGTACTTACCATTTTCGATGATGATGATAAAATTTTCAGGGCCATTAGGGCCGGTGCCTGTGGTTACCTGTTAAAAGAAGAAAGCAGCGAAGTAATCGCGGATATGCTGATGAATTGCTGGGAAAGCGGGGCAGGTCCCATTTCTCCCAGCATTGCGTATAAAATATTACAGATGGTGCAGCAGCCTGTGGCTGCCCTGCCAGAGAAAAACAAAGCCGACAATCTTTTTCAACTGAGTGAGCGGGAACTCGAGATCCTCCAATTATTATGTGAAGGGCTGGAGTATAAAGAAATCGGTACCCGGATATTTATCAGCGCGAATACAGTGAAAAAACATTGTATCAGCATTTACCAGAAACTGCATGTGAACAGTAAAGCACAGGCCCTTCGTATCGCTTATACCAAAGGATTGATCTGAGACCATTTCCTTTCAATCAGAG
>CAZFLL010000217.1:0-3762 GCA_964519865.1 uncultured Chitinophaga sp.
CAAATAGTTAAAGGCGCAACACAAAGCAAAAGTGAGCCGATTATTATAAACAAGGTTATTTTTTTCATTTGAAATTCCAGCGGTTTAGTAGGGATGAAAATACACAACAAAATCATAACAAAATAAAATCTTCTTTAATCCATTAAGTTTAACCGGTTGCTAAATGCACGATTGCCTGACCTGGGGTTTTGTGCAAATGTGGTTTGACAAACAAACATCAGCCAATTGCAAATCCAGACAGTGGTTCGGGCTGGCCAAAATAGCGGGCTGGCTCAGTCTTTTGGAAAGTTGTATTAAACTACGATATTTAACACAGGATCGCCTTTTTGCAGCCCGGCTGCCAGGATCCATGGCTGTCGGCAGGCAGGTACGGATGGGTCACTGCACAAGGCCCTATCGTTTACGGTAATTTTCTTCATACATGTTCAAGTGGGTATATTTTATATTATTTTTTATTTTTAGTGTCTTCGCCATCGTCTTTTCCCTTGACGTCAGTGCCAGTTCAATTGCAGACTTTATTCCAGGTATTGCAACCGTTTTCGCGTTACTATTTGCCATCCTGACATACTTTAAATGGCGAATCGTTTATAGCGCCAGCAAGACGAAACTTAGCCTGCTGTTTACAACACTCCCTTTTGTTGCCATCATAATATATGGTATTTGTTCTTTCATTACTTACCGAAAAATCAATAAGCCTTTTCATGTATTTGCCACACTTTACGGCGGCCACAACTACGAATACTACTTTCGCAACGATAGTACTTTAAAAATTTTCGGACATTTTGCGTTGACGGACCATCAGACGTTTCAATCGTATCAAATTCGTGCAGATACAATTATACTTGACACGATTATTCCATGTACAGGAATAGTAGCAAAAAAATATTTGTTTAAATATTCAGCAGACTCCGTCTATAAATTTTTGACACCGTTAAATGATCAAGGTAAAACAATCGATTCAATGAGTCTGACTATCGAAAGTAAAAACCACCCCTGATACCTGGTTTTGTGCAAACCGCGATGTACTGCACCGGAAAATGAGCCCATCCGGTCTGCGTAAAGCAACCGCCCGTTAGCGGCCTGGCTAAAAAGATGACCGTGAATATTGAATAAGCTTTCAAATCCATATCAAAATGACATTAGAAGATTTAGGTTATAATGATAAAATTGAAAAATTAAGGACTTTGAATAACCTTAAAGAGTTTGAGATTGGAAGAGTGATATCGGAACATAAAGAAAGATATATTGTAAAGACTGAAAAAGGTGAATTTGAAGCCGAGATAACAGGGCATTTACGATTTTCATCAAAAAGTCGTGAAAATTTCCCGGCCGTTGGCGATTGGGTTGCCATAACAATTCATGATTCAGGTTTTTCAATTATTCACAGCATATTACCGAGATACTCGGCTATTTCCCGGCAGGCCGTTGGTAAGTTCGGGGAGATACAACTAATAGCCACCAATATTGATTACGCCTTATTGGTGCAAGCCGCTGACAGGGATTTCAATATGAACAGACTTGAAAGATACCTGACCATTTGTAATTCATCAAAGATCAGCCCCATTATAGTGCTCACTAAAACAGATTTAATTGATGAACATGGGACTCTTGAGATCCTGGAGAAAATTAAAGCCCGGATTAAGCATGTTCCGGTTATTGCAATAAGCAACGAATCACAAGACGGGTACGACAAAATAAAAGCGATTTTTGAAAAAGGTAAAACCTATTGCATGCTTGGCTCTTCTGGTGTTGGAAAATCCACCCTGTTGAATAATCTTTCCGGCAAATCACTCATGAAAACAGATAGAATCAGCCATAGTACAAATAAAGGGAGACACATTACAAGTCACCGGGAATTGATTATTCTTGAAAATGGAGGACTATTAGTGGATAATCCGGGAATGAGAGAAGTAGGTATTGCCGATTTAACAAGCGGATTAGAAATTACATTTGATATGATTACCAGGCTTTCTCAGCATTGTAAGTTCAAAGATTGCACTCACACGGGTGAGACAGGCTGCGCTGTTATTGAAGCCGTTGAAAAAGGAGAATTGGACCGGGCTTCGTATGAAAATTACCTGAAATTAGAAAAAGAGAAAGCTCATTTTGAATCTACCGCCGTTGAAAGACGGAAAAAGGATAAAGAGTTCGGAAAAATGATAAAGAATTACAAAAAAGAAATCCGTCGGAATAAATGAAGTTCTGTATAAAGAAGCCCGGTCCGCTAACCTGAGTTTGGCCATAAGCCGGCTGATTTGCTTCTATGAAATATTTTTACAAGCGATCCGCCAAGAAACAGTTTTTTTGGGGCCATTGTATAATACCCAATATTGTACCAACCGCTGAAACCCTTTACAGTAAAGGGTTTCAGTTTTTTGGGCTATCCTGAATTTCCGAAATATGGAAAAATGTATTTCCTGTACAATAAAACAGAGCAAAACTTTAAATCTCCCGGTTTTACAGGATATCATAGTAATATATTCCTGCTGATATTTAGGCATAAAAAGCTTCAGTATGTCTAAAATATTTCCTCTGATTTTTACCTTGCTTTTAGTAAGTGGTATATCATCCTTTGCTCAGCTAACCCCGCCAATGCCACCCAAATCTAAACCGGTAAATGTTTTAAGGTCCCCGGGGCTGAAATCCACCCCTACAAGAACAACACCGCCCCCGGTTACCAATGCCGATTATTTACTGGCTGTTGTTCAGGTAACCTTAAAAACAGGCGCTGATAATAAAGAGTCGCTTTCTAATATCAGTATTGAATTAGCTGTACCGGATTCGGCTTTTGGCATATTTGCCCAGAATAACCTCAGCAATGAACTTAAATCAAACTCCTATACTACTATAGGCCTGGCAAAGAGTACTTCCTATACATCCGGATATCATCCCAATAGTATTCCAACAATTTATTATACTAAAGCTACAGGAATACAAAATATCCGGCTCAGCGATGTGGAGAAATATGGTTTGTCGTTACGCATTATTTATAAGCCCAACTTTTTTGCAGACGCATGGAAAATAGAAAATGTAAGCCTCAAACTTGAGTTCAGGGATGTAAATGGTAACCTGCATCCCGGTTTGGGACAAAAAACCATTGATTTTTCAAATGCCGCTACATTTTTGGATAATTACGATAAAAGAATACTTATATGCACGGCAGACAAATATTTCAACCCTTTAACGTCTTTTGTAACCAGGGATTTTTCAATACGGTGGTAAGGCTCAATTGTATGTTATCCATAAGCGGATAAGCAAATCGTTTACCTGTTTTTGCGGCCCGGCTGCCAGTAACCCGGATAAGCCTCTATAAAAGGATCTGAACTTAGCAGTTATCATAAACAGGTATCCGGCTCTTCTTCAGCATCAGGATGGTAGAGTTGTGGAAACTGTCTGGTATCGGATTATTGAATATCAAAGCAAGGGCTTCTCTTTTTAGTGGAAAAGTCAGTATCCGTTCTTCGCCCGGCCAAGGATTTGAAATGGCGGTTAAAATGAAGCTTAAATAAATATCTCCGCGGTAATTGTCCTCCTGTTTCCGTTTCTTTAAAAAATACATTTCGTACCTCTTAAGGGGCTCCAGCAACCGGAATGAAAACTATGGTTCTACCCAGGCCCTGCCACCATGCCACAGGCCATAATCGGAACCCGGACCTTTGTTATTATTGCAAAGCAACCTGTATTTCATAAACGCTTATCTTGTCCTGATGATTGGAATTCTGGTCGAACTGATTATTTCATGGCTCTTACTCTGGCTGATCA
>CAZFLL010000218.1:0-3653 GCA_964519865.1 uncultured Chitinophaga sp.
CTTCCAGGATATCTGCTTCACTCAGCTGCCGCCGTTCCAGTTCGGCTTTAGCCGCTTCGATAGCAGCTGGCTGATAATCTGCGGGATTGTCGAGTATGGCCAGCAGTTCTGTGTGGGTGATTGTTTTGTAGTAGTCGGAGAAATGATCGGTGGTGGGCATGAGTATATTATTCGTTTGGCTGTAGTAAAATAATCATCGTATCCGACTTATCCCAAAATACCGTGTCTTTCCTGATTTCACCAGATACTGGAAAATTCTTTGCCGGCCCGTCATAATTCGATTTCAGGATGGTTAAGTGGTTGCCTTGTATCTGATACTGGCCATAGTAATTGGTTTGCCCCAGTGAGCTGAATTCAGTCAGGGAAAAATGATTTCCCGTTTTAAACTTAAACTCCCAGATATCCAGCGCTCCTGATTTATTAACCACCGTCATAATGGTCTTTGCACTGTCAACAGAATTCCGGTACCAGATTTTATAACTGACAACACAGCAAAAGACAAGACCAACGAATGAAAACCCATAATGACGGATATTCCTGTCTTCCACATAGGCCGAGCTGTCTAACAGCAGCAGCACGATCGTGACCAGGATAACAAAGAAGAACGCGATATAATGAAACATCTCCAAAAACCCAAGTTCAATGCCACCCGTTTCCTGTTGGATGGCTTTGTAACCCAGGAAGAGTACCAGGACTGTGAAAATTATCCTTAGTTGTAGTCTCATTTATATTAAAATACAGCGCTAATCTTTTTTTTCAGAACCTCAAATAATTCATCATTTGCCAGTTCTACCTGATTCTTACTTAAATTATTTCCCCCGAATGAAACTAGGAAATGACTAACTGAACTGTTATCAGAAACGGTGAGTTTAATCCAGGAGATATTAAAGGCCTTCAGGAAAGGTTTCGGGTGAGTATATCGGGTAACAGTCAATGAACTATAGGGTATATCAAAACGCAAATCATCTTTAAGGTTTATAAAATGAAGGCGGTTAGTTGAATTTGCATTATTCGCCCTGAACTCCAGTTGTCTTTCAAAAAAGGTTAATGCACCGGCGGAAAACATGACTAGCGGATACTTTTTCCACCCAACTTTTACCTGCGGAAAATCTGCTGGTACTTTGTTTAAGCCCAAAATTAATTTCCACCAGGGGTTCTCTTTGGAAAGAGCAGAAAAAGAGTTCAAATGATCTATAGATGATATCCAGACTGTTGGAATGATATTTTGCATGGTCTTAATATTCCGGTACCCCGGGTTTTAATTTGTGGCTAATTTGAGTATCTAATAATCCCGCTTACAAATTACTTCAAATTCCTTTTAAACTGTTCCAGGAGAACCTCATACCTGATCTTAGCCGCCGTTGAAGTAGAGTTTAGAACGATACACTCAATTTCCCGGTCATCCACGTATATTTTAAATGACGCTTCCGCTTTGATGGGCGGAATTTCGGATGAACGGATACCATTGTCCTGTATGTACTTTAAAAACGACCGGGTTGTACTGTGTGCTGCAGAATAGCCAGGTAACAGTATCCGGGTCAGTTCAGGATGGGCATTAATGATGGAGAGGATATCGTGGTATTTAGTAATCTTTATATCCGTATCCAGCGCACTGGTCCCCTTTCGTTCAATTTCGTAGCCGATGTTCTGCACTCCGGTTTCCAGTTTTTGCATGATCGCATAGCGTTCCTCCACCGCTTTGGCCGGGTCTTTCTTTGTCCACTCCAACGGCATACCCGCTATATCGGCCAGGATCTTCCAGAAACGGTTGCGGCCATTGGGGTAGAAAAAAGGATAGATGCGTTTGGAGGGGTGGGGCGGGAAGCTGCCGAGGATAAGGGTGCGGAGGGTGGGGAGGTCGCGGTACCAGGAGGGGTGGGTTTCGGATTGCCAGTCTTTAATCATAATTTTTGCTTAGAGATTGGTGATAAGCACTCTGTAGTAGCTTTTCTTTTTACAACGGAAATCTAACAGGTTTTCGTTTAATGGCTTTAATAAATTTCCCTGACCTGCTCAAATAGGAATTATAATTTGTCTCAAAGGATTCATTATCGGACGAGAGCCAGTGAATCACCTTGCCTTTTTTGAAGTAGGCAGTTTGCTGATAGAAAGCTGAATGGTTATTGGCGGGTACTATTGTTCCGGCCTTTATTAATTCCTCCCCATCGTAGTAGTAAAACATGATTTGTGCTGTATCTTTTTCAGAAATCCAAATATCAAACCGGGCATATGGAAAACTGCTTCTGGTATACTTGTATATATGTGTCAGGCTCCCCTTTTTCAGGACTGAAGTGTCATCATTGGCGAAAATCGTTTTTTTGTATTCATATATCAAAGCCTTTTCTTTTATTTGGATAACACTGTCAATTTGCTGAGATCCTAAAGTATCCTGAGCTAATGCAATGCTATTGTATAAAAAGGTCAATAAGAGTATGGAAGCTGTTTTCATTCTTTTTCGACTGATTGTATTAGCATAACGTTGGGGCTTGGCGCTGGCCGATGAAATCAAAACGACCCAGCTGCCGAGCGTTACTAAGATACAAGTTAATTACAGCGAGGCCAACACGCAGAGGCTTGCGCAAAACCCGCTGTTTTGTATTCACCCTTTTGTCCCACTGTATTTATTTTGATATTCGAAAAAGTTTATCAAAGACAAAATCAATTTTAGTAATCATCCCGATTTCAGTAGGGGGATCTTGCTTGCAGTAAATCCCAACTAAGAATGTGAAAATTGATCCAGCTGAATAATTATTTGTTGTTGTCGTATAACTATTCCCGCGGTAAATAACTGGTGAGCCGGACATGCCAAATCTTGTCGTTGCATCAATGTAGAACCAGTTAAATTTAGTGTCACTTGCGACTGTACCTCTTTTCCAAATTGGATATAGCAATATATTTTTACCATAATCTAAGGGAAACCCAATGACGAATAGCTCAGAGGCGGGAATAATGGTTAATGTAGGATTGAAGTCTTTTGCAGTATACGGAGTAATTATTATTTTGCTTGTGTCAATAGTAGGAAGTTTGAAAGCTACAATATCGAAGATGTTGCCGTGTGAAGGTGCTTTTTCATTAGCATAAAACTTTATGTAATTAGCTTCTCCTTTTTCGTTATTTACTGGAATTGGAATGTAAGTGAATTCGAAGAGCTTTTTGTTGTAAAATCTGACCAAAAGACTGTCAGGCATTTCTGTTTGCTTGGGAAGACGGTTATTTTGGCGAATAAAATCGTCTGTGAAGTATTCACCACCAGCAACATGGTTGTTTGTAATTAAGTAAATAGTATTATCTACTTTAACTGTAAAGGCGGTCGCATTTCCCAATGTGTCTTTACCATTCTTAACAAGAACAAATAATGAATTTGTTGTTAATGGGTCTAAATTTTCTTTCGCTAATTGACCGTAGCAGATTTGAGGACAAAAGGGTGCAAACAACATAAGAAAGAAGAAAAATTTCATATTACATAAGGTTTGGCAGGTGACGTATAACACATTAAATAGTTTCACGTGATAAATTTGTATTTTATTGAATACTGATATACTATTTTAATGGCCATCACACATATACAATTTCACAACTTCCGAATGTACCTCCTCTCCCCCACCCCCACAATACCCTTTTCGGGTTATTCCCTACCGTGATATCTTTTTTTG
>CAZFLL010000219.1:0-3637 GCA_964519865.1 uncultured Chitinophaga sp.
GGTACCGGACAATTTTCTCCGGGTTCCGGCAACCGATCAGTGTTTCATAATAATCGCCGGCCATTGATACAGTTGCTCCATCTATATTGATTACTTCAATCATTCCTCCACCGGTTGAAATAGCCGTAAGTCTCCGGGACTCCTGTTCATTGCTGAGTGTGATCTTATAGGTATTGGGATGATCCGCTCCAAGGTCCCGGATACTGATCTCCACCGTGGTGCCGGCTTCGGCAAGGTATCTTTCTGATTCAGGTAAACGTTCGTCATCGGCTTCCCATCCCAGGAAACCGCCAAATAATCCCATATCCGATCCCTGGCTTTTATGCGTGGTGGCGAGTGAACCGGCAGGATCGAATTCAATTAATATATGACGGATATTCCCGTCCATCAGGTCGCGGCCAATACGGGCAATCCGTAAAGAAGCGGCACAATGCGAACTGGATGGGCCCCGCATCACCGGGCCGATCACATCATTGAATATACTGGGATAAACAGCCATAGACTTCATTAAGGTTTACAAATTCAGTTTCCAGAACTGTTCCATCGTTCTCCGCAGGTGAAGTGTGGTATTGACCCCCTGCCAGATGCCATGATCCCGCATGGGGTATGACATCATGCTGAACAGTTTATTGTTCTTGATCAGTTCATTCACCATCATTTCAAAATTCTGGTAGTGCACATTATCATCACCCGTACCGTGAATGATCATAAGTTTACCCTGCAGCTTACCCGCATGGGTCAAAGGCGATCCTTCCTTATAACCGTATTTATTATCATCCGGCAAACCCATATAACGCTCCTGGTAAATATCATCATAGAGTGTCTGCAAAGCCACAAAGGAAACAGCAATCCCTGTTTTAAACACATCTCCGTGTCTGAACATACCATGCAGGGTCATTTGCCCGCCCCCACTCCAGCCCCACATACCCACATGCGCAGAATCGATAAAAGGAAACTGCGTCATCAGTTTTTTAGCCGCCACTGCCTGGTCATCCGCTGCGAGTAAACCGATCTGCCGGTAAATACATTTACGGAACTCACGGCCACGAGGCACTTTGGTACCCCGGTTATCAATACTCACCACCACCACTCCCAGTTCATTGGCCAGGTACTGGTGCCACAAATTGTCACCCGTATTCCAGTTATCCTGTACAGTAGAACCGGCCGGTTCGCCATAGACATGGAATATGATTGGATATTTTTTCTGCGGATCAAAGCTGATGGGCTTGATCATCCAGCCATCCAGGACCACGGAACCAATATCCACTTTGAAAAATTCCTTGGGTCGCAGACCAAGTTCATTGATACGGGCTTTCAGCGCACTGTTATCCTCCAGCAGTTTGATTTCTTTATGGGTTCCGAGATTGATCAAAGAAATGCGACGGGGAGTCACTGCATTTTCATAACTATGGATCGCATATTTCGCATCAGCGGAAATCTGGTAACTGTGCTGGCCAGGCATGTCTGCCGGGGACACACGTTCTGCTACTCCTTTACCATCAAGCCGGCTTCGGTAGAGATAACGCTGGGTAAAATTCTCCGGGGAGGCAATATAATAAACATAACCACCGGCCGGATCGATGCAGTTAATATTCACCACATCAAAATTCCCTTTCGTGATCAGCTTCATTTCTTTCCCATCCCTGGATACTTTATATAAATGCACCCAGCCATCCTTCTCACTGGTCCAGGTAAAGGCCCTGTTATTATCAAGCCACACAATATCATCATGTATATCCACCCAGGCACTGTCCCTGTCGGTCAGTAATAATTTCAATTGCATATCAGTGGTATTCCCGATCCATACCTGGTTGGTATTCTGCAACCGGTTAAGTTGCTGGATCATTACTTCATTGGAACCTGGAATAAAATCCATCCGGGCCAGGTAATTATTGCGTGGATCACCGGGTACATCAAACCATCTGGTCAATCCGCCGGTAGCGGATACCACCCCGACTTTTACTGCTGAATTAGTGGTGCCTACTTTTGGATAAGGCAGGGGAATGGGTTTGGAATAATTGGAGTCCACATTATTGATCAGGTAAAAAGTACCTACCCCTTTTGTATCCGATTGCCAGTAAGCGATTGTTTTCCCATCCGGACTCCAGCGGAATCCGTCCCGGTCATCCAGCTCTTCCTCATACACCCAGTCGAAGGTTCCATTGATAATATCGCCACCACCATCCCTGGTAAGCTGCGTGATCACCCCCGTGGCGATATCCTCTGCATAGATATTCAGGTTACTTACATAAGCTACCCTGGATCCGTCGGGAGAAAATTTGGCAAACATCAGGCTGGATTCAGGCAATCCTTTCCCAATTTGTGTCAGTTGCCCGTTTTTCAAATTCAACACCCAGTAATCACCGCGGGTATTGTAACGCCATACTTTTTTTGTGTTGTTAAAAAGCAGGAGTTTGCTGTTGTCGTCTGACCATTCATAATCTGAAATAGAAATTGGCTTACGTCCAGGTGCCGGTACGAGCTGACTGGCATTGATCAGTGTGCTATGGGTACCACTGACCACATCGTAACGCACAATATCAGAACCACCCGCCGCTGTATTGTATTCAATGGTGGAATAACTTTTATTGT
Organism: uncultured Chitinophaga sp.; assembly: GCA_964519865.1. Classification (GTDB taxonomy): domain Bacteria; phylum Bacteroidota; class Bacteroidia; order Chitinophagales; family Chitinophagaceae; genus JJ008. The sequence goes on from CAZFLL010000219.1 coordinate 2,593, forward strand.
CCTTCATCCAGCGTAAGGGTCCGGTCCCCTTTGAGTAGTAGATGTTTTTGGTATAAAGATCTTCCAGGGTCAGTTTTTTTGTCTGTGCACGGCTATTGCCCGCAGATATAACCAGGCAGATAAGCAGGAATGAAGTGAGACGAATCATGAGTTGATATTTATTGATTATGCTGTTCAGTTATTATTTTACCAGGTAAACCGCGTCTTTTACTGTTGCAAATTCTGCGATCCCATTATTTACTTTTTTTACAGGGACAGTCTTCCCATTGGAGGTGATCTTTAATCCGGGTCTCCATTCGATCCGGCAGATTTCCCCGGCCTTTGATCTGATTTTTAACTGGGTGACCTTACTGTCTTTCCAGCTATACGCCAGTTCAAATGCACCTCTCGCGCAAACTCCATTAAACTCCCCTTCACTCCATTCCACCGGCAAGGCCGGCAGTAAGCGGATCCATCCATCCTGCGATTGCAGCAGCATTTCCGTAATAGCAGCCGTCACGCCAAAATTACCATCCACCTGCAAGGAGCGGCCGCATAAGGCAAACAGTGAAGTACAGGTTTGTTCCTGCAGGTAACCCTTATAAATTTTATGGGCACGGTTACCATCGCCTAACCGGGCCCATAAGGCCATTTTCCAGGCTCTGGAGAAGCCGGTGGACGCATCCCCTCTTTCCTCCAATACTTTTTTATACGCTTCAATTAACGCAGGTGTTCTTTTTTCATACAGCACTTTTCCGGGATATAGTCCATACATGTGAGAGAAGTGACGGTGATGTTCTTCCAGTGATTTCCAGTCATCGGCCCATTCCTGTAATGAACCATCTTTACCAATCTGCGGAGGTACCAGTTTTTCCCGGGCTGCTTTTACCTGTTGAACCAGTGAGTCTTTTTTCTCTAATACTCCTGCAGCTTCTGTAAAATAGCCAAAGAGATCATAGAGGATCTGCATATCGATTGATGAACCGGCGCAGATGGTGGTGCCTTCCCTGAAGCCTGCGGTTACTTCATCGCAGTAGGGTTTGTTGCCACCGCCATCCGGAAAATT
>CAZFLL010000220.1:0-3616 GCA_964519865.1 uncultured Chitinophaga sp.
CAGAAGACCATTTCTCCGCAAAGAGCAACTGCTCGATGGCCTGGTATCCCTGCGGGGAAATGATCTGGTCCGCCACTTCTGATTCAATACGGTCAATCGCAGGTCCGTTCAGTGTTTTTGTTGCAAAAGGACTATAATAGGCGGTGAGTACGGCAATGTTTTTATAAACCAGCCGGCTTTCCCTGAATGTGTTTTTAAGGAGCGGGAGCGGTGTTTTTTGAACGGCTTTTGTTTTAAATGAACGGATTGATTTTTTCAGGAGGGCCAGTTGCTGTGCATAATACTTCTCGATGGCCTCATTTACCGGATCAGCGGGCCGTTGAAAAGAAGGCAACAGTAAAAATATGGTAATCGCAAAGAGCGGAATGGTGAATATCCGTTTTGTTTTTAACAGGTTTTTGTTCATGGTGTTCAGTCAGGGAATGGGTTTATTATCTAAGGTACAACTGTTTATAAAATTACTTATACAAAACTAGTAGTTAGTCCTTTAAAATGTAAGTAGTAACACCGATTGTAATTGTGGTTATTAATGGGGAAATTTATGGTCGCAAATTCCTGAAAATCCTTACCTCATGAAACCGCGTTCGTACCATATCAACCGCATTGTTTTCGTCCTTGTTCTAATTGTAAATATTTATACAGCCTCCGCACAGGTTACCGTTATTCCCAATGGGAGTTCATGGAAATACTGGGCCAATACACAGGCCAATTATCCCACTAACTGGTCAACTGTAGCCTACAATGATGCAGCATGGCCTTCGGGTAACGGAGAACTGGGTTATGGTGACGGGGATGAAACCACCTGTATCCCTGCGGCCAGCCCCCTGGCCGGAACGCTCTGTACACCGACTGGAAATAAATGGCCGGCTTATTATTTCCGCAAAGTGGTGAATATTGCCGATCCGTCAATCTATACCAATTTTACTTTTAATGTGGAACGGGATGATGGATTCGTTTTATATGTTAACGGCGTTGAAGTATACAGGAATAATATTGCGGCCGGGGCTGTAAGTTATGGTACGGCAGCCAGTTCTGCTGTGGAAGACGCCGTGATCAGTTTTTCTGTGGCAACCAGTGCATTTTCTGCGGGCAACAATACGATTGCTGCTGAAGTACACCAGGCAACTGTATCGGGCTCACCTCCTGTCTCTTCAAGTTCAGATATTTCTTTTAATCTCGAATTACTGGCCAACGATGCTTTTTCAGCAGGAATGAGCCGTAGTCCTTACCTGCAATCCGGCAGCCAGGATGGCATTACCATTCGCTGGAGAACAACGGCAGCAGAAAATTCAAGGATTGAATTGGGAACAGTATATGGGACTTACCCGCTTGTCTTTACCAATGCATCCGCGGTGACCGAACATATTTTACGGGCCACCGGTTTATCCACCGATACAAAATATTATTACCGCGTAGGTAATTCAACCAACATGCAGCTCCCGGATGCCAACCAGTTTTTTACCACACTTCCGGCAGCGAATACGGTGCGCCGGATCAGGATCGTGGCTTTTGGCGATTGTGGCCGTGGCAATATCCCCTACCAGGATGATAACCTGGCCAATTACCGGTCATACCTCTCCTCCAATGGTATTGATGCAGCGGATGCCTGGTTATTGCTGGGCGATAATGCTTATGATTTCGGGTCAGATGCCGATTTTTCTTCCAACTTTTTTGGCATCTATGGCTCCACGATCATGAAGAACCATAAACTTTATCCCTCACCGGGTAATCATGATTATGCCAACAATGCCGGCAATAAAGCGCTCCGGAATATGGCCTACCATACCAGTTTTACTGTACCCCAGAACGGGGAGAGTGGTGGCGTGGCTTCGAATAAACAGAATTACTATTCATTTGATATCGGGAATATCCATTTTCTTTCCCTCGACTCTTATGGTACAGAAAGTGATGGCAGCAGTATAGAATCAGCGGGAAGCAGCCAGTTAAAAACATGGCTCACCAATGACCTGGCGGCCAATACCCGTAAATGGACGATTGCTTACTGGCACCATCCTCCTTATACCAAGGGAAGTCATAATTCAGATGCTGAAGGAGACCTGGTGAATATCCGCCAGAACTTTATCAGTTTCCTGGAAACCCGTGGAGTGGATATGATTGTTTGCGGACATAGTCATGATTATGAACGGGGCTACCTGGTTAAGAGTTACACAGGTTCATGGGCCTCTTTTAATCCGGCCACCCATGCGGTCAGCACTTCCAGTGGAGCTTATACCAGCAATGCCACCTGTCCGTATGTATATAATTCAGCACCTGCCAATCATGGTACCGTATATGTGGTAGCGGGATCTGCCGGTGCCAGCGGGACGATGAATACCGGTTTTGGCACGAACCCGATGCCTTATGCCGTTAATGACGGCGGGCTTTTTTATTTTGAAGTGGAAGATAACCGGCTCGATGCGAAAATGCTTCGACGCAACGGAACCATTTTTGACCAGTTTACCATAATTAAAGATGTTAATAAAACAACCAGCTATACTATTTCAAATGGTACATCCAAACTGCTGACGGCTTCCTGGCCGGGAAACTATAGCTGGAGTACCTCAGCGGCCACGCGTTCTGTTACTGTAACCCCACCGGTTAATGCCGTTACCAATTATTCAGTCACAGATGACTATGGCTGTATCACCGATCAGTTCAGCATCACCACTTCGAATACATTGCCGGTGAAGCTGACCAGTTTTGATGCCAGGCGGACTGATGCCGGTGTATTGCTCAGCTGGACAGTCGTACTGGAAAATGCAGATGAACATTTTGTCGTTGAACGCTCATCGAATGGCCGTGACTTTTCTTTCCTGGCCAACCTGCCAGTAAAAGGGGTAAATGGAGTTCAATCGTATAGCTATACGGATATACAACCACTGGAAACAGTTGCTTTCTACCGGCTTTCCATTGCTGGTCCGGGTAATCAGCAAACCTTCTTTGGTATAAAAAAAGTGGAGAATACAACTGCCGCAGGGTTTGATATAAAAGTACTGACCGGGTATGCAGGCAACGTAGTGGTCGAACTGAGTACAACAGAGGATGATCAGTATTCATTATCCATCTATACGGCCACCGGTAACAGAATACATAAAGCGGAAGAAAAATTACATGCCGGAATCACCCGGCGTGAACTGACACTGAGCCCTGGTATTTATATCTGTGAACTGAAGAACAGCCGGGGAGATGCCGTACAGCAAAAAATGGTGGTTCAATAAACAATATGAAGAGAATCATTCTGATACTATTCCTGATTACAGGGGCGTTCAGTACCCGGACAATGGCCCAGGTGCTGCGGAGCTTTACGCCCAGGTATTCGAATGCTTCCGTCAAAGGCAAACTTCATGGTTTTAAACATATCATTAAAAGATTGGGATTTGTCCCTGGCAAAAGAACATTCCGCCGCCATATGTTTAGAAGATTCAATTATAAAATCAGTGTGTCCAGAACATCAAAAATCATGAAAAATCTATTTATTTGTTTGGCTCTTTCATCTGCATTTCTGGCTTGCCAGAAAGAGCCCGTCCTCACTCTTGAACAAACTACCGCTTCTTTGAAATCGGGAGAAAACTTCTCAATTAATCTCAACAAAGCCTATTAATGTTTCTAAGCCAGA
>CAZFLL010000221.1:0-3510 GCA_964519865.1 uncultured Chitinophaga sp.
ACGATTACTCAACAGCAGTCCTGAATATATGAGCCAGTTTGAACGGCTGATCAAACGGGACCGGAACCATGCCTCTGTGTTTATCTGGTCCATCGGCAATGAAGAGGGCTGGATCCATACCAATAGCTATGGTAAACGCATTGCACAAACTCTGATTGCCAAACAACAGGAACTTGATCCCTCCCGTACCTCCACTTATGCAGCGGATGTGGCCAATGTATTCAACGGGGTAAATGAAGTGATCCCCGTACGTTCCTTTAATTACCGGCAGTATGCGGTGGCTGATTATCACCGTGATCATCCCAATCAGCCGATCATCGGTACTGAAATGGGCAGTACAGTGACCACCAGAGGACAATACGAAAAAGATTCGGTCCGTGGTTATGTACCCGATCAGGATATCACCGCGCCCTGGTGGGCCAGTAAAGCAGAGGAATGGTGGAGTCTCGCCGGCCCTAATGATTTCTGGCTGGGCGGATTTATCTGGACCGGTTTTGATTACCGAGGTGAACCCACCCCTTACCAATGGCCGAATATTAATTCCCATTTCGGGGTGATGGATATGTGCGGCTTCCCCAAGAATATCTATTACTATTATAAAAGCTGGTGGACCGATGAGGATGTATTGCATATATCCCCGCATTGGAACTGGCGCGATAAAGCCCCGGGCTGGAATAAAAAGCAGGGTGATCCGGTAGAAGTTTGGGTGAATACCAATGCCGACAATGTGGAACTCTTCCTCAATGGCAAAAGCCAGGGCAAAAAGGATATGCCCAGGAACAGTCACCTGACCTGGACCGTAAACTACGAACCCGGCACCCTCGAAGCCGTGGCTTATAAGAAAGGAAAGAAACTGACCACTAAGGTCGAAACCACCGGTCAGGCCCAGGAAGTGGTGGTGACCCCTTATAAAACAACGATCCTGGCTGACGGCAAAGACGCCACTGTTTTAAATATCACCGTGCTTGACCGCGAGGGCAGGGAAGTACCGGATGCCGATAACCTGATAAGTTTTAATATTGAAGGCGATGGTAAGATCATCGGTGTGGGCAATGGGGATCCTTCCAGTCATGAACCGGACAAATGTGATGACGGGGCCTGGCAGCGTCGTTTATTCAACGGGAAATGCCAGGTCATCATTCAGTCAGGATTAAAACCCGGCATGATCAAGTTTGAAGCAAAGGCCAAAGGACTCTGGTCCGGTGGTACAGATATTCAGACCATTGATCCGGTGGAGACAAAGAAGGTGACGGTTGATAAGAATTATATACTGACCGGTGAACAGGCCAAAAGAAGAGAAGTGGGTAAAATGCTGGGAGCGGATATTTCCTTCCTGCCGGAACTTGAAGCCAGGGGCATGAAGTTCTCTGATAAAGGCGTAACCAAAGACGCGGTGGAGATCCTGAAGGATCATGGGTTTAATTATGTGCGGTTACGGATTTTTAATAATCCGGCCACTGACAGTGGTTATTCACCTGGTAAAGGCTTCTGTGACCTGGAACATACAAAGGCCATGGCCAAACGAGTAAAAGCAGCGGGATTGAAGCTCCTGCTGGATTTTCACTACAGTGATTACTGGGCCGATCCCGGGAAGCAGTATAAACCGGCAGCCTGGAGAGGACTGGACTTTGAAGCATTGAAGAAAGAAGTATATAGCTATACAAAGCAGGTGATGCAGGCGCTGAAAGACCAGGGTACTACTCCTGATATGGTGCAGGTAGGTAATGAGATCAATCACGGGCTGATCTGGCCGGAAGGCAATGTGGCTTATTTTGACCAGCTGGCTCAACTGGTGAATGCCGGAACGGCCGCGGTGAAAAGCGTGGACCCGGCAGTGATCATGATGCTGCATGTGGCCCTGGGCGGACAGAATGATGAATCGGTTTTTTACCTGGACAATATGCTGGCCCGTGGCGTTCAGATTGATGTGATCGGGGAATCCTATTATCCCAAATGGCATGGCACCCTGGAAGACCTGGAGTATAACCTGAATGACCTGGCCCGCCGTTATAACCGGGATGTGATCGTGGTGGAGTACTCGCACCGCAAGGAAGACGTGAATAAGATCGCTTTTGAAGTCAATGGCGGCAGGGGAAAGGGCACCTGTATCTGGGAACCGCTCAGTACCTGGGAGAAATTTTTTGACGAAAAAGGAAACGCGAATAAAATGCTGAGCTTATATGATGAGATCAGCCGCAAATATTTACAATAAGAAAATAGGATAGCGAATGGAAACGAAATACCCCGTGCCTGAGGTACTGAAGCAATTTGTAACCGCCAAATCGGTGGTGGTACGTTCACCGGGCAGGATCAACCTGATTGGTGAGCACCTGGATTATAACAATGGATTTGTATTACCCGCCGCCATTGATAAAGCTGTTTATGTAGTGGTGGAAAAACAGGAGCAGCCCATGTATTCACTGACTTCTGTCGATTTTAATGAAACGGTGGAGATAGCGGCTGATGCCATAAAGCCCAATTTCGGGCATTGGACTACTTACATCCTTGGTGTGGTGGATCAGTTAATAAAAAAGGAATATTCGGTAACCGGGTTCCGTCTCGCTGTTTATGGCGATGTGCCCCTGGGAGCGGGCTTGTCCTCTTCAGCGGCCATTGAATGTGCCACGGCTTTTGCCCTGAATGAACTCTTTGGTTTTGGTCTCTCGAGGAAAGACCTCGTGTTGCTGGCCCAGAAAGCCGAGCATGAATATGCCGGGGTGAAATGCGGGATCATGGATCAGTTTGCCAGTGTGTTTGGAAAAAAGGACCATGTGATAAGACTGGACTGCCGCTCGCTCGACTATGAATATTTCCCGCTGGAGCTCCAGGGCAATGAGATCTGGTTGTTTGATACACAGGTCAAGCACTCACTCGCCTCAACCGAGTATAACGTCCGTCGCGAACAATGCGAAGCAGGTGTGGCCCTGATCCAGAAGAAGTATCCAGCAATAAAAAGTTTACGCGATGCCAGCCTCGACCTGGTGAATGAGTGTATCCCGGCCGACAGCAGTATTTACCTGCGCTGCAAATATGTGGTGGAAGAAATAGTAAGGCTGCAGACCGGTTGTGAGGACCTCGAGCGTGGTGACCTGGCTGCCTTTGGTAAAAAAATGTTCCGCACCCACGAGGGACTCAGTAAAGAGTACAGTGTAAGTTGCAAAGAACTCGATTACCTCGCTGATTTTGTAAAAGCCCGTCCGGAAGTAATCGGAGCAAGGATGATGGGAGGAGGATTTGGTGGCTGTACGATCAACATCATTAAGAAAGAGGCCGTTGAGGCATTGATCGCAGAACTTGTACCGGCCTACAAACGCGATATGGGGCTGGAATTGAAGTATTATCGGGTGAATATTGAGGACGGAACCTCCCTCATTTAATTCAACAAAATAGATAACTGGAGATTTTTAAATAAACCGCAGAGGGCGCAGAGAACGCAGAGGGCGCAGAGAACACAGAGGGAGCTTTTTAAAATGGACCGCGGAGGGCGCAGAGAGCGCAGAGGGGTTTCCT
>CAZFLL010000222.1:0-3509 GCA_964519865.1 uncultured Chitinophaga sp.
TATGCCTTGTGGTAAAAAAAGGAAGCGTCATAAAATTGCGACGCATAAGCGTAAAAAAAGACTGAGAAAGAACCGTCATAAAAAGAGGAACAAGTAAGTTCAACAGGTTTAAAAGGTTTAAAAGGTTCAAGAGGTTAGATAATCTCTTCAACCTTTTAAACTTCTTCAGCCTTTTAAACTTTTAAACTCTTTTATTCAGTTCACCGGTTGTTTCGCCGTATACGTTTGCACCCCGCCCAGATTAACCCGCAAATTTTCTACAGGTACAACCCCGCATTCCATACGGATGCCTGGCAACTGGTGTTTACAGCACTAAGGTGTTTCATTTATGTAAGCTGTAATGAACAAAGAACTAATTATTAATGCGGCTCCGCAAGGCGTTGAAATCGCGTTGCTGGAGGATAAGAAACTGGTAGAACTGCATAGCGAAAAAAGCGATGCACGTTTTGCCGTGGGTGACTTATACCTGGGAAAAGTGAAAAAGCTGATTCCCGGGCTCAATGCGGCATTTGTGGATGTGGGTTTTGAAAAAGACGCCTTCCTGCATTATACCGACCTGAGTCCTTATGCCAAATCCCTCCTGAAGTTCACGGCCATGTGCATGAACAATAAATCAGAACAGGGACTGGATTTTGGCAAATTCACGATTGAGCCGGAGATCGTCAAGACCGGCAAGATCAATGAAGTGCTGGGTGGAAAGCCGAATATCCTGGTACAGATCCTCAAAGAGCCCATTGCCGCCAAAGGTCCTCGCCTGAGCTGTGAAATCTCTTTGCCCGGACGTTTTGTGGTACTGACTCCCTTCAATGATATAGTGGCTGTCTCCCGCAAGATCCACTCTTCTGAGGAAAGAAAGCGGTTGCAAAAGATCGTGGAAGCCATCAAATCAAAAAACTTTGGTGTAATCGTTCGTACAGCTGCTGAAGGCAAGAATACGGCTGAACTGCACGAAGACCTGTCTGCCCTGGTGGAGATGTGGGAAACGATCCAGACCAACCTGAAAGGGGCGGTCGCACCGGCCAAGATCCTGAGTGAGCAGACCAAGACCACCAGTATCCTGCGTGATCTTCTGAATGAGGATTTCAACCGGATCGTGGTAAACGATAAAACTCTTTTTGCAGATACCAAGAGCTATATCCAGCGTATTGCACCGGATAAAGCCGATATCATTTCCTTTTACCAGAACGGCTCCACCATTTTTGATTCCTTCGGGATCACCAAACAGGTGAAGTCATCCTTTGGCAAAACTGTTAACCTTAACAGTGGTGCTTATGTGATCATTGAACATACGGAAGCCCTGCATGTAATCGATGTAAACAGCGGCTACAAGAGTGTAAGCAATAACCAGGAGCAGAACGCGATGGAGACCAACCTGGAAGCGGCTGAGGAAATTGCCCGCCAGTTAAGGCTGCGCGACCTGGGTGGAATTATTGTTGTGGACTTTATTGATATGAAGCTGCCCGATAACAAGCGGAAGCTCGTGGAAAAGATGGAGGAATTTATGAATACCGATCGTGCCAAACACGCGGTATTACCTATTTCCAAATTCGGCCTGATGCAGATCACCCGCCAGCGGATGAAGCCTGAAGTGAATATCAACACCCAGGAAGTTTGTCCCAGCTGTAATGGTACGGGTAAAATCTCCTCCACCCTTTTACTGGAGGATGAAATTGAAAAGAACCTGAGTTACCTGATCACCCATAAAAACGGGAACCTCAAACTGGTGGTACATCCTATCCTCTACTCCTACCTGACCAAGGGCTGGCCCTGGAGTACGAAGATGGCGAAATGGAAACGCAAATACGGGCAGAAGACCAGGCTCGAACAGGATACCAATTATCACCTTACCGAATATAAATTCTTCGATCAGCACGACGAAGAGATTAAAATGTAATCACCCGGTTTTTAACTTACTGAAAGGCTGTTGCTTAAATGCGGCAGCCTTTTTTTTGGCAGCGTAGAATGAACAATCATTACTCATCGTCCATCTCTTTACAAAAAAAAGCTGCCCCGTTTACCAGAGCAGCTTTCTTTAGAATGTAATATTTCCTTCCTTACTGTTTCGGATTCACCACGGGGGCGCTTCCGCCGGCAGCAGGATTGTAGGTCAGTTCATTACCAGGCACATCCCAGTAATCAAGGTAATTGTATTCGATGGTGGCATTGGTGCTCACAGCGCCTGTATTTTTCAGGGCTACGCAACCGGTGCGGCCACCGCCTTGTGCAATTGCATCAATCACTTTCCAGCGACGGGCATCATAGAAGGATATACCACGGAAAGCACATACGATACGGCGTTCTCTTCTCAGTTCTTCCTTGGCCTGGGCCAGGGTAAGACCAGTACCGGAAACTGCAGCCAGTCCGGCACCCTGAGAAGTACGGATCGCATCAATGATAGCCAGTCCCGGATCAACCTGTCCTGTATAGATCAGGGCTTCCGCTTTCATCAGCTGGTTTTCTTCATAATCAACAGCCAGGTGCATTTCATAAGCGCCTACCGTTGTGTTTGCATAAACAGCCACACCGGATAAACCGGTACCACCGTCTTTCAGTGCCCAACGGGTGAAGTGCGCGTTACCACGGTCAGCCTGTCCAAGATACGGTGTACCCTGTACACAGTTCTGTGCTTTACGCTGATCCCCTGTTTTGAATTCCTGTACCCAGCGCTCACTTAATTTATACGTGGCACCACCGGGAATATTTGATTGTGTTCTTCCCATGATCAGCTGGGAAGCGGTAAACAGGTCGCCACGGGCATCTGTACGGAGGGTAAAGATGTTGTCTGATGAATTGATGCCGGCATTTGCCAGGGTAAGCACACTGGCCCAGTCGGCGGGCGTCATGGCACTTGCCGTTTTATTCACGAGCAGATTACGGGCTTTCATTGAACTTACATTGCGGGCCAGCATGGCGGGTGTCTGTGCACCGCCTTTGCCTACCTGTCCGTAAGTCGGGATGATTTTTTCCCAGGTAGCTACAAATTCACCGGCATCGGGTGCGCTGTTGGCCGCTACTACTGCTTTATCCAGGTTGGAATTGGCTTCCGTGATAATGGCTTCTTTGGTTACATAGTTGCCATTGGTTTGCTGATAACCATTATTGATCAGACCTGCATAATAAATAGATCCGATACGGCTGTAAGCAAATCCTTTCCACCAGTAAGCCCAGGCTTTGATCGCTGCTTTTTTAGAAGCGGCATCTCCGCTCAACGTTACTGTCTCCACTTTCTCCAGGATCAGGTTACAGGAACTGATCAGGTTATACATATACGCCCACTCATAATACAGGAAGTTGTTCCCTGCCTGCTGGTTGGTGTTGGACTGGCGGATCAGGGCGATCTGCTTGTTAGGTGAGTTGGGGTTTAATACCACGGAAGCATCATCATGCACCACTTTCTCGGGACAGCCCATCTGGTTGATGAAGGCATTGGCCGCATCTGCACCGATCACATCGGCCATCAGTTCATGGAAACCGGTGGCACCGCTCCAGAAAGGACCGTATACACCATC
>CAZFLL010000223.1:0-3482 GCA_964519865.1 uncultured Chitinophaga sp.
ATCTGCTGGAAGGCGCAGACCCGCAGCAGGTATTAACCGATATCGCCAACCTGATGGGCGCCAGTTATGCCATGAGCGTTTCAGCAACACCCGGACCTGGAGGAAGTACCACCTACACGGTCATCGTGATGGATCCGAAAACGGCCAAAACCATTGCCCGGCAAACGGGAACAGATCCAAAACAAATGGCTGATAATATCGTGAAGCAACTGGGCTCCAGTCTGCCGGATGACTGCAAACCGCACTGGGTGGGAGAAGTCAGGTATGATTATGCCTCGAATGAAACGAAAACAACAAATGATGCGGGCTCCATGCATGCCGGCACGAGAAATACCAAACGGATCAATACCGAAACCTATACGGCCCAGAACAGTATTGTGGCCACCCTGTTGCCACCCAAGCCAGGCAGTGCTGTTTCTGCCAGTAAATCGATTGCCCGGGTCTGGATGAGATCGAAAGTTCTTACTGAAAAGAAACAGGAAACCTCCGGCGAAGTGTATTGCCGGGAGAAAGGACAAAATCCTGTCTGGAAGGGATACAGTTTAAAGTATACCGAAACCACCACCCAACTGGGCGGTGGGGCCGATAATTTACCCGTCAGCATACTGCTTGATGGGGAAGGCAACTACAAAATTGTGGTGAATACACCGGGGGGAACCCTTATCGGGAAATTCGAGTCCAGCCGGTCGGAAACAAGCTGTGGCCCGGAAAAAACGCCCAGCAAGGATGCATTCAGTATCCCTGAACAGAAACTGGATGCATCCGCATTTGATGTGGATGGAAAAATCAATGCAAAGAACCGGGACGAGCTGGCCGGTTCAAAGACCATGCCTGACGGAAAAACAAAAATTACCTGGCACCTGAAACTGGTGAAACCAAAAAAGAAATAAACAGTATTACCATCAATTGAGCGTAAAATCCGGAACAGTTTTTCCACTTAACAGTGGTTTGCTGAAGGCAGAAGCCGGGTTTCAGATAAATCATTCCAGCGGTTATCAATGAATTAGAAACTCTAATATGAAGTTTTATTACCCTTTCGTGCTTCTTTTTTTTATTACCCTGAGCTGTAATAAAAATAATACCACTCCTGACCCCCTTCCCTCCCTTCCAACTGTGAAGACAACAGCTTTTTCTTCAATTACACCATTAACCGCTTTAGCCGGAGGTGATGTTACAGCTGATGGTGGTGCAACTGTCATATCCCGTGGCATTTGCTGGGGCAGTTTACCTGCCCCCTTGCTTTCCGGAAATCATACAACCGACGGAGCAGGCACCGGAACATTCAGTAGTTCCTTAACCGGGTTAAACCCCGGAACGCTGTATTATGCCAGGGCCTATGCAATAAACAGCGTTGGCACCAGCTATGGAAATGAAATAAGTTTTACAACAACAGTCCCTGATGTTTATTCTGCAGGATATGAATACAATAATAATGCAGTCAGCGTAGCGAAGGTCTGGAAAAACGGGGTTGAAACGGTACTATCCTCCGGTTTTTCTACAGAACAGGGCTGGGCACGTGCTGTTTATGTTTCCGGGACAGATGTTTATGTTGTGGGTTATGAGTTTAATGGTTTAATCCATACTGCAAAACTCTGGAAGAACGGAACATCCACGTCATTAACAAATGGGAATTATGAAGCTCAGGCCTGGGCAATCAGTGTTTCGGGTACTGATGTGTATGCAGGAGGCTATGAGAAGAACGCAGCAGGAAAAAAAGTCGCAAAGATCTGGAAGAACGGGGTTCAGATTTCCATCACTGATGGCACAAACGATGCACAAGTTTATGGAATTTTTATCTACGGGGCAGATGTTTATGCCGTGGGATTTGAGACAATATCGGGGATAAGTACTGCAAAACTCTGGAAAAACGGAATTGGATCCACGCTACCGGTAGCAGGGACTAACACTACAGCTTATGCGGTATTTGTATCCGGGACTAACGTATATGTGGCCGGAAATGAAATAATCGCAGGTGGGTATTCCAAAGCAATATTATGGGTAAATGATGTGCCGTCATATTTAACTAACGGATTCAGCAGCATTGCAATTCCCTATAGTGTATTCGTTAACGGAGCGGATGTTTATGTTGCCGGATTTGACCAATCAACAGGAACGGGACTTTCAAAAGCAACACTCTGGAAAAACGGAACTGCCAGTTCATTAACAGACGGGTCAACCTATGCCCGGGCCAATTCAGTTTATGTTTTTAATAATGATGTGTATGTTTCAGGTTATGAATTAATATGGCCTAACTCTGTCTCAAAAACCTGGAAAAACGGGACACTTATTCATTCCACGAATGGCACTTTTAATGCTGCTTCAGCTTCAGTGTTTGTAAAATAATATCCCGGAGCAGTTTTTTGATTTAGGCTTTTTGCCTGGTACTGTCTTTTTATCTCCTATCAGTATATTTGTGAAATTTTGAAGAGCTGGTCCGGCTAACCCGTATAGGCGGCCGTATTGTAATGGGAAACCGGAAATCTGACACAACATGTATAAACAGATATTTGCACTATTACTTATTGCCAGTTTTTACTCCTGCAATAACAAACTATACACCGACCAGGTGAAAAGGGGTGAATTATGCAGCTATTTCGGTATCGAGGTAGGTAATGTCATTATAAACGGGAAGAAACATATAACCGCTTCCACACAAATCAATAAAATTCCGGGCAATGAAGTGTCTGAATTTTTACAAAAACACTCCCAGCGCTATGACTACATATTAAACAAGACATTAACTGAATTATTAAAGAAGGAGACCAATTTCGACAGCAGCCATATCATTACCCGTTTTTGTGACGCCCTTAATTCAGATACTTTTTACCATCAGCTCACTCTTTTAACCAGCGGAGAAAGGGGAAATAATAAAAAACTGCTGCATTATTCAATCCCTGAAATGATGCGAACGGCATCCCGTTTCTTCATGTGCGACAGCATCAGGCCGAAGGACACAGCCATTTCCTATCATATCTGCATCGGGATAAATGGTATACCCGATCTTCAAACTACAAGGGACTATACAGCCCTGGAAGCCTTTTGCGTCGAAGCAATTTTTTACTACCTGAAGAAAGGTCCGGAGTTTATACCCAACTTTAATGACTACATAAAGAAATCGTCTGCCCGTAATAAGGCTGTTTTTACCGATTTTAAAACACATTTATCCAGGGTCAGGGATGAGTGCTATACCGCTATGGAAAAAGACAAAGACCTGGAAACTCAACTTTTAAAATATTACAGAAAAAACACCGGTAACATTAATTTTGTAATAGAATAAATACGGTACAGGATCCTTTTTACCTTTACAGCCGGCAGATTATAAAACTGAAATACTGCCCATTCACAAAACAAATACCAACCGATAATGAGAAATTTAGTTTTTTTTATGCACTCCTCCCTTGACGGCTTTGCTTCCGGACTCAACGGTGAAATGAACTGGATAAAGATCGATGATGAATTGTTTGATTTTGTATCCACCCTGA
>CAZFLL010000224.1:0-3430 GCA_964519865.1 uncultured Chitinophaga sp.
CACCGGCACTGGCACAGATTGTAACTGCAGGCCCCAGTCACGGGTAAACTCAACATTTCTCAGTCTTTCGAGCGGACTGAATTTTTTCTGTACATATTCATAATCGAGGGCGCTGATCAATTCAAGCTGTTTGGAAGCTTTCAGCAATTTTGTATTGTTCAGCTGAACCTTGCCGGCCCATCCCCGGTCATCCCCGTTATGTTTGGATGAGAAGGTATTGACATCGTTGTTGCTGGTAGCCACTTCGGCTTTTAGCAGGGTATTTTTTCCGGGCGCATAGTCCACTCCCAGGTTTAATATCTGTTGCCGTTTGGGTGCCACGATCACCTGCACAGGTTCATACTGTCCCTGTTTCACCCCGGCAACAGGAGCCACATACTTGTACACTTTACCATTCGCCCCGTTGAAATCAGGGATATAATTTCCCTTTCCCTGTTTTACATCAATAAAGGAAAGACTATACTTTGCCAGCAATGGATCAGTGGTATAGCGGTAAAAGGAATCAGTTCCTGCATACACTTTCTCATACAGGATCTTATCCGCGGCAAAAGTATCAATCACCGCGGTAGGATAAAAAGCGTTTTGAATACTGTCACCGATATCTGAGAGGAACTGTTTTTGTTTCGTATCCAGTATCTGGTTGATCTGTGAATTACGGGCATCGGCATTATTAAAAGCCCCGAACCGGATTTTCCATTTCTTATTCAGTTCAAATTCCTGCGAAAGGTAGAGATTGGTATTGAGGTAATTCCGCTCCGCGTATTCAAACTCCACCTGGATACGGCTGTCCTTGGTGATCATACGCTTAGGGGTAAACGTTATTTCAGCCGTATTGTAGTTGATCACATAATCCTGGTCCTCCCCACGTTGCAGCAACTGGCCATCATAATACACCCGCTCCGTATTCGCAAGTACCACGAAGAACAGTTCATTATTGGGTCCGCGTAACCGGTAAGGCCCCTGGTTTCCTTCCTGTGGTTCGAGCAGCTGCCGGTTAAATTTTCCCTTGGCCACTGAGCCACTGACGAGGGTTTTTGAAATTACATGCTGTGACAAGCGGTTCGTGCTCTGAAAGGCGATCCCCTGCATCCGCTTATAGAAATTCAGGAAATAAGCCTGGTTCTGCCGGATATCGATATCCCCGAGGTTCAGCTGCCAGCCTCTTTTTTTGAACTGCAGGAAAACCTGGTCAAATTCATTTAGCTGCTGGGTATTGCCATCCGGCTGTATCGGGATATTGTTGTCGGTAATAGCAGCTGATATTTCAATACTGTCACCCAGCATACCGCTCAACTGCAGGTTAAGGGAGGAATTAACCACCGCATCCTGCCTGTTTCCAAACCCGATCTGCCGGCCAAGACTTCCTTCCGCTTTCAGGGATCCGAAATCAAAAACACCCCGTTGTTCATTACTCAGCCCCTGGTTAAACTCAAAAGGCTTCACATAAAAATTATTCATGACACTGTCATAGTTCAGCCGCTTTGTAACGGTATTCAGTTTATAGGGAAAGACCCGGTAAATAATCGTTACCGAATCCAGGGCGGGCTTTTTTTTCCAGTATAAAATGGCATTCACCGCATCGAGGCGGTAATCAGCAGCCGGTACAAATGAGACAGAGAAAGTACTGGCAACAATACTGACCGAGTCCAGGTATAAGGTATCGGAACCGACCCTGATCGTTTTGGCACGCAGATTGGAGCCTGGTAATGCAGGGGCAGGTAGCTGTGAATAGCCCCAGAATGAAGACAATACGAATAATAAAAAAAGATATGGTTTTCCAAATTGCTTCAAAAGCAGCAGTTTAACACAAAAGCGTAAAAATGGTCGAATTTATTGTCCGGATTCGTCTCTTCTTGTAAAACTACTTATTTTTGATTATCAATTAGATAAGTATGGCCAAGCTCCCGGCGGGAAGTACATTATGTTGCCTCTTGGCCCTCCTGGCCCTGGGAAGCCCTTTTGCGGCTTTATCCCAAACAGATGCTTTCTGGTATTTCGGGCGTAATGCCGCACTGAATTTCAATCCAGCCGCCAATCAACCGGTCCCTATAGTCGTTACAAACAGTGCCATGGAGACTCCCGAAGCAGCCGCAGCGATCTCCGATAATGCGGGTAATCTTCTGTTTTATACAAATGGAAAAACGGTCTATAACCGTACTCACCAGGTAATGTCCAACGGGGATGACCTGAACGGTGATCCTTCCGCCTGCCAGATCGCCATTGTACCTCAGCCCGGGAGTGATAAGATTTATTATATTTTCACTACCGATGCGTTTGAGAATGATTTCATGAAAGGCTATTATTATTCAGTGGTGGATATTTCAAACGATGGTGGTCTTGGTGGGGTAACGAGTAAAAACAACCTGCTCTGGAGTTCCTGTTCTGAAAGAATTACCGCTATCCGGCATGCCAATGGTACGGATGTATGGGTGATCACCAATGACCAGAATTCAAATATTTTCAGGGCCTGGCTGGTGACCTGCAATGGCTTTAATCCGTCCAACCCGGTTGTATCCATCGTGGGCGAACTGATGGATCAGAATCCACTGATGAATGTTGGTGTAATGAAAGGCAGTCCTGACGGACGATTTCTGGTACAGACCCATTTTTCATTCTTTGATGCCAATTCCACCACATCCAATTTTGTGCAGTTGTTTGATTTTGATAACGGAAGCGGGGTGATCAGCAATGCCCGTAAAATCAGTTTCCCTTCCACCCAATACAACCACGGTGAATTCTCCCCGGATTCCAGGCAACTTTACCTGACCCGTAAGAATAATAAACAACTGGATCAACTGGATATCAGCCTGCCAACCCTCACAGATATTCTGAACTCAAGACAGAGTTTTTCAACCACTTTGCCCTATTTCGATATTCAGCTGGCCATGGATGAAAAAATTTACCTCACCCAGGGTAATTCACAATTGGCCCGGATCAATTTCCCGAATCTGCGGGGTGCAGCCTGTGGTTTTGAACGGAATGCCATTAATGTCGCTCCGGGAAATATCTCCGTCGGTTTGCCTTCACATATCAATGACATAGTGGGTTCCAACAATCAGGGTAACGGTTTTGCTTATACGATCCTGGACAGTTGTGCCGGGCGTGTTCAGTTTAATGCCACCACCACCCTGCCAGGTACCATTTCCTGGTTATGGGATTTTGGCGACAATACAAGCTCCACTCTGCAGAACCCGATCCATGTATTTCTCAATCCCGCGGATGTTTATACTGTTAAACTGACTGTCACGGCTACTGGTTCCTGTGGCAGTGTCATCCGCTCCCGTATTATCCGCCCTTCAGGATTGGTTAAACCAGCGGCCGGCTTTACGTATAAATTTGTATGCGATTCCAACTATATCCGGTTCACCAATATCAGTGTGGATACAGCACAACCCGGTATCAGTTTTACCTGGGATTTCGGGGATAACCA
>CAZFLL010000225.1:0-3377 GCA_964519865.1 uncultured Chitinophaga sp.
TCCCGTATATTGGTCATACCGGTTACAAACTGTACCATTCTTTCAAAGCCCAGACCAAAGCCCGCATGAGGCACTGTACCAAAGCGACGGGTATCGAGGTACCACCAGAGTTCTTCTACGGGAATACCGATCTCTTTCATCCTGGTCTCCAGGTTTACCAGTCTTTCCTCCCGTTGTGATCCGCCCACGATCTCCCCGATACCGGGAGCCAGGATATCCATGGCGGCCACGGTTTGTTTGCCTGGTTCACAACCATCATTCTGACGCATATAGAATGCCTTGATCGCGGCAGGGTAGTTATACAGGATCACCGGTTTTTTAAAATGTTTCTCCACGAGGTAACGTTCATGCTCACTCTGCAGGTCCATTCCCCAGCCCGTGATTTCATACTGGAATTTCTTTTTCTTATTGTGATTGCTCTCCTTCAGGATATCAATCGCATCGGTATAAGTGAGGCGTTCAAAATTATTGTTCAGGACAAACTCCAGTTTTTCAATCAGCCCCATTTCACTGCGCTTATCCTGCGGTAATTGTTTTTCCTCATCCGCCAGGCGTTGCGCCAGGAACTCCAGGTCTTCCCGGTTATTCTCCATCGCATATTTAATGATATACCGGATAAACTCTTCGGCCAGGTTCATATTATCCTCCAGGTCGAAGAAAGCCATCTCCGGTTCAATCATCCAGAACTCCGCCAGGTGTCGGGTGGTATTACTGTTCTCTGCCCGGAACGTAGGACCAAATGTATAGATCTCACCAAAAGCGGTTGCTCCTAATTCTCCTTCGAGCTGACCACTCACGGTAAGATTGGTACTGCGACCAAAAAAGTCTTCTTTAAAATTGATGCTGCCGTCTTCATTCTTCGCGGCAGAGCCATCAATCGGTAATGTGGTCACGCGAAACATCTCGCCTGCACCCTCTGCATCACTGGCGGTGATGATGGGTGTATGCATATACACAAACCCTTTTTCATTGAAGAATTTGTGTATGGCAAAAGCCAGTGAATGACGTACACGGAACACGGATCCAAAGGTATTGGTACGAAAACGCAGGTGCGCTTTCTCGCGTAAAAACTCAAGCGAATGTTTCTTGGGTTGCAGCGGGTATTTCTCTCCATCACTGTCACCCAGTACTTCGAGTGACGAAGCATTGAGATCCATTTTCTGTCCTTTTCCCAATGAAGGAACAACCACGCCGGTTATTTTCAGTGAAGCAGAAGTGGTGATCCGTTTCAGTAATTCATCCGGGAACTTACCCAGTTCCACCACTACCTGCAGGTTATTATTGGTACTGCCGTCATTTAATGCGATAAACTGGTTGTTGCGAAAAGTGCGCACCCATCCCATCACGGTTACTTCCTGTCCGGCGGGCTCCTGGGCCAGCAGCTCTTTGATCTTGATTCGTTTGTTGAACATTTTGTCGATTTTTCCGAGGGGCAAAGGTAAAGCATGAAAGGCAGCATTGAGCGGGGTCCGGGGTTTTAACGTAAACCCTTGTAATTCTGTGTACTGAGGGCATATACTTAGAGCCGTCCAGGGGCAAAAAATTTTTGATTTTGCCGAATTAGCTGTATACTTGCAGCGGAAAGAGGCTGATAAGTTTAGCTCTCCATAGCATTTGGCTCATCATTTACCCGCCTGTTTCATTCAAATTAACTCAAATTTTCACATTACAAGATTGGTGACCGCGAGTTGTGACTAACCTCAAGTTTTTTTTATGTATGACATTCTCCAATTGAACGACATGCTCGTTCCTGAACTGCTGGATATAGCCGAGCAGTTGAAAATCCCAAATGCCAAAAAGCTGAGCAAACAGGATCTTGTTTATAAAATTCTTGACAGCCAGGCCATTGCCGGCTCCAAAGGGGCCAAACCCTCGGATGACGGGAAGCGCAAACGCATCGTGAAAACCAGCACCAGCACCGGCGGCAGTGAAGAAGCTGTGGTGGAAAGCGGGGAAGAAGAAAAGCCGGTCCACAAAAAACCCCATATGCCCTTAAAAAAAGAAGCTCCTGTAAAAAAGGCCCGCAAAAAGCCGGAAGAGAAACCACAAATAGATGGCAACAGCACCGAACAGCCGGATCAGGACCAGGAGCAACAACAACCTTCAGATAATAATAATACTGAGATCACCCTCGACAGCAAGACCGAACAACTGGCCCAGGCTATCCTGAATGAAGCCAGTCAGCAGGCCGGGGAAAACAGCAATGCACAGAATAAATTCTATCCTCCCCGCCGCGAACAACAATTCAATGTGGAATTTGACGGCGTGATCCTGGGAGAGGGTGTACTGGAAATGATGCCGGATGGTTATGGTTTCCTTCGTTCTTCCGATTACAATTATTTATCCTCACCGGATGATGTATATGTATCCCCTTCACAGATCAAATTATTCGGTTTAAAAACCGGTGATACCGTACATGGATCCGTTCGCCCGCCGAAAGAAGGCGAGAAATATTTCGCTTTATTAAAAGTGGATACGATCAATGGCAAGAGTCCGGAAGAAGTACGCGACCGCGTACCTTTTGATTACCTCACGCCCCTGTTCCCCTTCGAAAAACTGAATCTCTTCACCACTGCATCGGATTATTCCACCCGTATCATGGATCTCTTTACGCCCATTGGTAAAGGACAGCGTGGACTGATCGTGGCACAGCCGAAAACCGGTAAGACCATGCTGCTGAAAGCCGTGGCCAATGCCATTGCGGAGAATCACCCCGAATGCTACCTGATGGTGGTACTGGTGGATGAGCGCCCGGAAGAGGTAACCGATATGGAACGCAGCATTAAAGGGGAAGTGATCGCTTCCACTTTTGATGAACCGGCAGAGAAACACGTAAAGGTTTCCACCATTGCCCTGCAAAAAGCAAAACGTCTTGTGGAATGCGGACATGATGTGGTGATCCTGCTGGATTCCATCACCCGCCTGGCCCGTGCACACAATACAGTAGCTCCTGCTTCCGGTAAAGTATTATCCGGTGGTGTGGAAGCAAACGCAATGCAAAAACCCAAACAGTTCTTTGGAGCCGCCCGTAAAATTGAAGGTGGTGGTTCTTTAACCATCATTGCAACTGCCCTGGTGGATACCGGCAGCAAGATGGATGAAGTGATCTTCGAGGAATTCAAAGGAACCGGTAACATGGAGCTTCAGCTCGATCGCCGCCTGTCCAACAAACGTATCTTCCCGGCTATCGATATCGTGGCCTCCAGTACCCGTCGTGATGACCTGCTGCTGGAAAGGGATGTACTGCAACGGATGAACCTGCTTCGTGTTTATCTCACCGATATGAACACCGAAGAAGCCATGCGCGAACTGCAAAACCGTATGAAAGGCACCAAGAGCAACGAAGAGTTCCTGGCAAGTATGAACCGGTAAATAAA
>CAZFLL010000226.1:0-3354 GCA_964519865.1 uncultured Chitinophaga sp.
CGGGTTGATCGTGATGGGCTGACTTACCGTAGCAGAATTACAACCTTCCGGGTTGGACAGGAAGAGCCGGATCGAATAAGTGCCCGCTGTGTTGAAATTATGGGTGAAGGGCGGGGTGTTGTTTGACACCGTGGGACCAAGAGTCCAGTTCCAGGTATGTGTACCGGTAACGGCGGAGGTTAGCGTAATTGGTTTCTTTTCGCAAAGCGTGTCCCCGATAATACTGAAAGCAGCCACCGGGTTGGCCCTCACCAACGGGATGGTCTGGAAGGCCGTGTCGCTGGCACAGCCTGCTGCATAGCTTACCCAATGCTTTACCACGAGATTGGTGGCTGT
Source organism: uncultured Chitinophaga sp. (assembly GCA_964519865.1). GTDB lineage: Bacteria > Bacteroidota > Bacteroidia > Chitinophagales > Chitinophagaceae > JJ008. Next base: position 337 of record CAZFLL010000226.1, read on the forward strand.
GTTGGTATAAGCATGCGTGATCATGTTCGAGCTGGCGGAGTTGCCGGCCTGGTTATCGCCAAAGTTCCAATACCAGGTGGGGGGATTAGTCCCGCCTGTGGGTACAGAAGAAGTAAAGGAGAAAAGACTATCAATACATGGTTTTCCGGAAACTGTAAAACTTGAAGGGGGCTTGCTGCTTACGTTCACCGTAAGCCGGAAGGTATCACTCGCACAGGTATTCGTGCCGGTAACCACCAGGGTAACATTGAAATTACCCGTGCTGGTATAACGATGATAAAAAGGAGCCCCGTTGTTGTAAGTCACATTGCTGTTATCACCAAAATTCCATTGCCAGCTGGTCAGTGTACCGCCGGCAGCGGGAATGGACGCGTCCACAAAATGAATGGAATCACCTAAACAGATATTACCACCCGTGGTGAAATTAGCCGTGGGTCTGGGTAATACGGTAACGGGAATAAATGTCGTATCGCTTTTACAACCGTTGGAAGAAGTCGTGATCAGGTAAATGGTATATAAACCTGCCGTGTTATACTGATGATAAAAAGGCGTGTTGTTTGTGCGGGTACTGGTATTGCCATCCCCGAAGTTCCAGTACCAGCTGCTGATGGTACCAACAGGTACAGTGGAAGCATCGGTAATACGAACTGAATCCTTTGTACAGATATTACCGCTGATGCTGAAGGCTGCAGTCGGGTTCTCCAGTATCGTAACTGTCTTGGTGGTATCACCGGCGCAACCATTATCGGAGAGAATGCGGTAGCGCACATCATAATTGCCTGGTGCCGGGTAAAGCTTTGTGGCATTCACCGTATTCGCCGTGGTATTATCATGGAAGAACCAGGTATAACTGGTGATATTGAAAATACCGGGAACAGAAGTGCCGGTAAAAGGAATTGTATTGATCAGGCAGGAGGGTGAAGGGAAACTGAAATCAGCCTTGGGTCCCGGTTTCACCACCACTTTTACCATGGCATTTTCGGTCTGGTTACAGTTTTCAATAACGGTGGCTGAATAAGAAACAGGAATATAATAGGTGCCGGCAGTGGCAAATGAAAAATCCTGCTGCAAGGTGTACACATAATAATTCCGTCCGTTGAGTTGTTCAGTACGGACAGGAACCGGATTTACAATGATCGAGTCGGCACTGGGTGTAAGTCCGGGCACCTGGCTGAGTTTCCAGTGAATACGTGTAGCGGGGTAACCCACTTTTACAAATATCCGTACAGGTGTTTTCGGGCAGGTAAATGAATCGGTGGTTGTACTGCTATAAGTGTTTTTAAGTTCGCTGTAGTAATTCAGGTTATTGATAAAGGTACCGACATTGTACCCATAGCTTTCAAAATAACCGATGCCATACATGGTGCCGGTAAAAATGGAATCGCAGGTAAGGCGGTGTTGGGCGGCTGCACCGGGGATACGGGCCACGGCCACCGTGTAACCCGGATGATTGGGATGCAGTCTTGTATTCAGCGGATCAAAAGCAACACCGTCCAGTTTCAGCGAGTTCAGTCCCGCAGTTGGTACAATTACATGTACATAGTTATAGTCAATCGTGCTTTTGCGGGTGGCATAGAAGAGCACATCTTTTCTTCCCTGTTCAAGCGGACTGAGGTAAAACATTTCAGGGTCACCATAGGCCGTCTGGCTGGCTGCCCAGCAACGGTTGCCTCCCGGGGTATACTGAGCCACCAGTACCGGTTTGTCGGATTCAATATAATCGCCCCCGGTACTGTCGAGGAATTCGTAATAGAAGTTATTGATCAGTCCGGTCAGCACCATTCCGTTTCTTTTTACCACGGTGGTTGGATCATCCACGGCCACCCGGTAGAAATTTTTAAACGGGGCATTGATATCGGTGCTGGTATTATTCAGCATATGATAAGTGAGGTAGCGCGTACCCCAGGCCTGGGTGGGAAATACCTGTTGCTGCATCACTTCGCCGCCATCCATTCTGCATAGACGGATGCCACTGCTACCTGAGAACATCGCTACCGGGTGACAGGAACCATCGGCACCGGGAACAGAGACCACTTTGCTTCCGGTAAGATCTTTACTTGCTTCCCAGAGCTGGTTTCCTGAGCCAAGTTTTCCCATCACTGTATAAATCTCCCCTTTCATCAGGTTGACGGTATAGGTCTGGGTTTTGAGCCAGCCGTTACGGGTTGTATCGGCAGGGGTAATCTGTAAACGGGTATAATCTTCTGAAGCCACAACATAGAACCAGGAATACCAGGCCGGCCCGTTTTGTGTAGTGCTGGCAGTGCTGGTAGGCGGACTGAAACCGGAAGTATACTGGGAATAGTTCAGGGAGAAATATTTGTAGCCATAAGTTTCCACCGGCATCAGCATGGTCGCGGCTGATGTCATGGTATTATAGGAGTGCGCATACACCACGATATCGGTATCACTTACAATATGCACGGATTTGTTCTGTAAGCCCTCATTGAAAATGCGTGCATCATCCGGACCTGTCTTTGGAATGAAAATGCTTGCGTTTACTGTATTGGCCGGAATATTCACGGTCTGACTCCAGGTAGTATTGGTTACCGATACAGTAACCGTAGCGGGTGCTTCGGTGCTCAGGTATAAAACCAGTTCCTGTGTATTAAAGGGAGGGCCTTCTGCATCAAAGGTCCAGTGATAACCATACCCCAGCCAGAATTCCTTGCCTTTGTTGGATTTATCCTGTGCATTGGAAATCAGCCCGCAAAGCAGCAGCATCAGTACGCTTACAAATGTTAGTGGTTTCTGCATCTTTAATTCAGGAATCAATATTCACTCTTTTTGCTTGCTAAAACAGTAGAATTAATTCTACAAATAGAATTCAGTAACGGGGGTATCCTTGTCGCTCATTTCATTTCCACCAAAATAAAACAAAACCAAAATGAAGAAGAGCTGCTTAGGGAAACTGCTGCGTTACCTGCCGGTAATCCTGTTTTTCCTTTCTTCCCTCCTGGCTTCGGGTCAGCAGAGTTTTTACAATGTCAAGAACTGGCGATTTGCCAATCCGAGACA
>CAZFLL010000227.1:0-3344 GCA_964519865.1 uncultured Chitinophaga sp.
ATTCCCTGTTGTACAAACTGAACCTGACAAAGGCAATGGCCGCTTCATCGGGTTGAAGGGCTGATTGTACATCTTTAATAGAAAGGAGAAGCTCATCCTGCTGATTCCGGAATGCAGCAAAATTCCGGGTAAGCTCTTTTTCCAATTGCTCTGTCTTTGCCTCAACAACAGCAAGATTGGAAATCCTTTTTCCGGCCGGTAAGGCATACTGTCTGGCCAATAAGGTCCGGTTGAACTTCCATTCGGTAAATAGTCTTTTAAGCACGCTGTCATTACTGCTGCCAGCCAACTCCATCATACTACGGGTGTCTGTAAGAGCCAATGATTTTGCAAAGAGCTGAAAATTGAAATTACTCAGGGCCAGGTTTTTCGCGTATGCCTTGTTGTTAAACAGAAAACTGTTGTTCATCTGTTCCAGCCAATTGGTATTTTCCAGGTAGTTGTTTTTTTCATTCTCTGAAAGAATAGAAAAAGTGTTCCGGAGATTCTGAACCGATTGACTGGCCGCTGAAATGACCAGTGGCTCCGCCTTATCGTACTGACCGGTATTCACATAGGCCTGGGCCAGGTTGGTCAGGCAAAACAGGTAATCCGGGTTATTCCCGGCGTTCCGGGTATCCAGTATTTCCAACGCCTGAATATAAAAGGGCAATGATTTTTCATACAAACCCATTCCGGAATACAATAAGCCCAGGTTATTGAGGCTGCTGGCAAAATCAAGATCATTCTCACCTGAGAGCTTTTTACTGATCTCCATGGCCTGTTTGAACAACGGTTCTGCAGCCGTATACTCTTTATTTTTAAGCATCACCAATGCCAGGCCATTGAGCACGGAACCATATTCCTTCGACTGATCACCAAAAGCTTTCTTTATCAAGTTCAAAGAAAACTGGTAGAGTATCTGTGCGTTGTTAAGATCCCCCGCTGCATAAGCATAGGCACCTGCCTTTGTCATCAAAATGGCAAAATCCGGGTGATCCCTGCCTAACGCCTTTCCCAATATCCCGATGGCCTGTGTGAACAATCCGAGTCCCTTTTGAAACTGCCTCAGTTCACCATAAAATTCTGCAAGCCTCAACACCGCATTTCCATATTCCAGGTGCTGATCCCCATATAATATTTTCCGAAGCTCCATCGACTCCGTTAACAAGGGCTCCGCTTTGTCAAAATTTCCCTCCCTGGTATAGATATCACCTAACATACCAGTATAAATGGCATAGTCGCGGGAACTTACCCGGTTTCCTTTTTTTTCGATATCGATAGCCTTGATAAATAATGGTTCAGCCTCTGTGTACAATCCCTGCTGGTATAATAAATTCCCCCGGCCGCTCAGTAATACTGAATATAATGATGAATTTTCCAGTCCCGCCCTGTCCAGGATATTGGCTGCGACGGGATATAGCGGTTCAGCTTTCTCAAACTGCCGGGTATCCACATAATAAGCCGCAAGACCGAGCAGGTAAGGTATATGAACGATCTGTGTATCCGGATTCACTGCTCTTATGATCTCCAGAGCACGCAGGTATAGAGTTTCCGGATTACTCTTTGGTCTGTTTTTGTTATAAACATTGGCGAGTATAAAGAGATTTTGTGCGTATGGCGCTGAATGCTCTCCGAATTTTGCCTTTGCCAGGCCTGCCGCTTTCTCTGCCAGGGGCAATGCTTTCACGTGATCGCCTTGTTGCAGTAATTCGTTGATCTGCCTGTTCAGGTTGTCCAATGTCTGGGCTGAACCCATGACAGCAGAAAACAGCATATACAGAAATAGCAGAATATACCTCATATAAGAGATCAAGGGTTGATGGTATTTAAATGTAAGACAATTAATAATCACTAAAAATACCCATTCACCCCTCTGGCTATTACCCGCTGATCTGCCCTGTTTTATATAGTACCTTTAACAAAACAAGTCCTGAAACCATGAACAGCTTCAACTACTTTTTCCTCACCCTGCTTACCGGACTCAGTATATTCCCGGGAAATGCGCAGAATACTGATGCTGTAAAGCCAAACATAATATTTATTCTTACCGATGACTATGCCAACAACCTGGTTGACTTTATGCCCAACCTGAAAGCCATGCAACAGGAGGGGGTGACATTCAGCCATTACTATGTCAGCAATTCGCTTTGCTGTCCTTCACGATCTTCCATTTTTACAGGCAAGCTTCCACATAACAACGGGGTGCAGACTAACACCATGCCGAACGGAGGGTATGACCGGTTTATGGAAAAAGGCAATGCGGCCGAAAGTTTTTGTACCGCCTTACAGGATAATGGCTACAAAACAGCCATGATGGGCAAGTTTCTGAATGGGTATTTACCGGGTACCCATCAGCCTCTTCCAGGCTGGTCAGACTGGTTTGTAGCCGGAAACGGTTACCGCAATTTTGATTATGATATAAACAGTAACGGCCGGCTGCTGCATTATGGCAGTGCACCCAAAGATTATCTTACTGATGTGCTATCTGCCCATACCGACAGCCTGATCAGGGCCTGGAAAAGTCAGCCCTTTTTTATTGAAATTGCCACATTCACCCCCCATGGTCCTTTCATTCCGGCGCCAAGACATGAACAACTCTTTGCTGCAGAAAAAGCACCCCGCACACCGGCATTTAATAAGCCGGCCGACAGCACAGCACCTGGCTGGCTCCGCCAGTTGAAGCCTTTAGGGAAAATGAAAATTGACCGGATAGATAATATTTTCCGGAACCGTTTACGCTGTATCATGTCGATCGATGAAATGTTGGGAAATATCCGGAAAGTCCTGAACGAAACCGGGCTGAGCAACCAAACCTATATTTTCTTTAGTTCCGATAACGGATACCACTTAGGTGACTATTCCATGTTACAGGGAAAACAAACGCCTTTTGACATCGACATCCGGGTACCCCTGATCGCCTGTGGTCCCAGGATAGCTAAAGGAAGTCTGCAGGAGGCGATTGTCTCTAATATTGATCTGGCCCCCACTTTTGCCGCAATGGCAGGCACCAAACTTTCCGATACACCCGATGGCAGGGATATACAACCGTTATTCCGTGAACAAAACACGCAAAAGATCAACTGGCGCAATTTTGCCATTATTGAACACCGCCGTGTGGATTACGATATCAACGACCCTGACCGGCAGGAAGCAGAAGATGGCCGGCTACCCTCTTATACAGCTTTACGTTTCCGCAACAGGTTGTATGTGGAATATGAAACAGGAGAGATCAGTTATTATGATGTCAGCAAAGACCCTTGTGAACTGAAAAATACAGCTGCTGCAGTCCCGGCCGATCTGAAGAAAAAACTGCATACCATTGTACTGGCGGCCACAAACTGTGGCGAAGAAAGCGGGTGGTG
>CAZFLL010000228.1:0-3226 GCA_964519865.1 uncultured Chitinophaga sp.
ATTAAATGACCTCTTAGGTGGAAGAGGATGGTGGCTTGTAAAAGGGGCCTTGGTTCGGGGCCCCTTTCTTTATGCCCGGCCCCAGCCCCCTAAACCTGCCTGTCCGGCAGGCAGGTCCCCCGAAGGGGGACTTGAGACTCCGAAAGTTTAGGCCCCCTAAATCCCCCTAAAGGGGGACTTGAGACTCCGAAAGTTTATAATTACTTTTCTCTTTTGAATTGCGTAGAAGCTCCCGCAAAGCTTAAAAGAATTTACAAAAGCAGGAATAGTCTTTCTGGCTTTGCGGGTCTCGTATTACGCAATGCCATTAATAAATGACTTTCAAAGAATCGGGGTGTAAGGCCCCCTTTAGGGGGTTTGGGGGCAATTCCCTATTTTTGATGTTACCGAACAAATTTTCATGGAATATAATACTACCAGAAATCACCTGACGATGCGGGAATATGGCCGGCACGTACAGCGGATGATTGAACATGTGCAGACGATTGAAGACCCGGATCGCCGGCAGGCCAATGCCTACGCGGTGATTGAACTGATGGGTTTTTTAAACCCCCACCTCAAGAATGTGGAGGATTTCAGGCATAAGCTCTGGGATCATCTTTTCCTGATCGCTGATTTCAACCTCGATGTGAAATCGCCCTACCCGATTCCCACGCGGGAAACGCTGAAGGCAAGACCGGAACCCCTGCCCTATCCTAAAAGACATCCTAAATTCTACCACCTGGGTATAAACCTGGAGGGAATCATCAATAAGGCCCTGGTGGAAGAAAATCCGGAGAAACGTTTAGGCTTCGCCAACGCGATCGCTTATTACATGAAGCTGGCGTATAATAACTGGCATAAGGAGATCGTGCATGATGATGCGATCCAGAGTGAACTGAGCGGCATCACGCAGGGACAACTGACTTTCACCAACACCCCCTATGTAAAAGCCTATCGCATGCAGCCCGAGGGGCGCGACAATCGCGGTAATTACGGCAAACGAAACAACGGCGGCGGCGGCGGAAAATTCCAGCAGCGCGGTGGAGGCAATGGCCCGAGGAGAGATAACCGGGGAGGAAGCGGTGGTGGAGGAAACTTTAAAAAGAAACGTTACTAAGTTTTTTTTACCTGGCAGAAGAAGGTTGATCTGTTTTAGGTAACCCTTTTTTAATTAGCCTCCTTCGACAGGCCTGCCTGTCCGGTAGGCAGGCTCAGGATGACAAGGTTTCTTACAGCTATTTCTCCTCAGTAGATTGTCATCCCCGTTTACCCTGAGCTAACGAAGGGAAGGATGGATGCCGATGTGCCAATTGACCTCCTAAAGGGTATTTCTAAAGTCTTGAATTTTATCTATTCTACGGATTCATTTTACTCCACAATACACCCCTACGGGGTGAAATGATCGTTTTCTAAATCTGACGATCCGGCTACCGACAATGCACCCCTACAGGGTGAAAACACTTTTTAATTACGGGTTACCGTCATAATCAATATCTCCGAGGCCGTTCTGAAGCCCCTGATCCCAGGAATGTTTCACTCACCCCATAGGGGTGTATTGTTGGTAGAAAATAATACGACATCATAAATTCTCCGGATCACCCCGTAGGGGTGCATTGTGATAATAGAAATAAATGTAAATCCGGATCATTCCTTTCCCGAAATCTATAACTATTAGAACATTAATTGTCACCCCAGTTTACCCTGAGGTAACGAAAGGAAGGATGGGTAACGACAATCCTGGAGTATATAGAATTTCAATTCCGACGAAGGAGGAATCTTGTATTAAACAAATATTCTAAACACACAACAGACCTTTTGTTCAGACAATTTCTATTAGAAGGTCAATTGGCACATTGGCATATTGGCTAATTATTAAGGATTTTGTCTAATTTGCCCCAATTCTACAAACACTTCTTAACAGCAATAACCTATGTATTCCTTTGAAGTAAGAGGCGGTAAGAAACTCAGTGGTGAAATTGTTCCGCAGGGGGCCAAGAATGAGGCGCTGCAGATCATCAGCGCGGTGTTGCTGACGCCGGAGAAGGTAACGGTGAGCAATATCCCGGATATTATTGATGTGAACCTGCTGATTGAATTGCTGGGGGAGATGAATGTGAAGATTGAGCGGCCGCAACGGGACACCTGTATCTTCCAGGCGGATGAGGTGAATATTGATTACCTGCACAGTGAAGCGTATAAGAAGAAAAGCGGACGTCTGCGTGGTTCAGTGATGCTGGCCGGTCCGCTGCTGGCCCGTTTCCGCCGGGCCTTTATTCCCAAACCCGGGGGTGATAAGATCGGCCGGCGCCGGCTGGATACGCATATTATTGGCTTTGAAAAACTGGGCGCTTCTTTTATTTATCATGAGGAAGACGGGTTCTTCCATCTTGAAGCCCCGCACCTGAAAGGCGCCTATTTATTACTCGATGAACCATCGGTTACCGGTACCGCCAATATTGTGATGGCCGCTTCGATGGCCGTGGGTACCACCACGATTTACAATGCCGCCTGCGAACCTTATATCCAGCAACTCTGCCGCATGCTCAACCGCATGGGTGCAAAGATCAGCGGCATCGGGAGTAACCTGCTCAGCATTGAAGGCGTGACTTATCTCGGTGGGACTGATCACCGGATGCTGCCTGATATGATTGAAGTCGGTTCCTTTATCGGTCTGGCCGCCATGACCAAAAGTGATATCACGATCAGGAACGCGGGGGTGGAACACCTGGGCATTATCCCGGAAAAATTCAGGCAGCTGGGAATACAGCTGGAGATCAATGGGGATGATATCCATATTCCCTCCCAGGAGAAATATGAGATACAGACTTTTCTTGACGGATCGGTGATGACGATTTATGATCATCCATGGCCTGGATTTACACCTGATTTACTGAGTATCGTACTTGTTACGGCCACCCAGGCCTGCGGTTCGGTGCTGATACACCAGAAGATGTTTGAGAGCCGGTTGTTCTTTGTCGATAAACTGATCGATATGGGTGCCCGTATCGTGCTTTGCGATCCGCACCGCGCCGTGGTGATCGGTCTGGAGCGCGAACAATCGCTGCGCGGCATCACGATGAGTTCACCGGATATACGTGCCGGGGTGGCCCTGCTGATTGCCGCACTGAGTGCGGAAGGGAAAAGTGTGATTCAGAATATTGAGCAGATTGACCGGGGGTATCAGGATATTGATGGACGCTTACGGGCGCTCGGAGCGGATATCAGGAGAAGCTAGAGGCGAGAA
>CAZFLL010000229.1:0-3226 GCA_964519865.1 uncultured Chitinophaga sp.
GGGTGGCTTTTTTACTGATCACATTCAATACCCTTAACTGCATGGCATTGCAAAGCCGGCGCCATTTGGCAGCGTTTCCGCCCATCATGATATCGCCGGTAAAATTGACACCCATGGCAAATTTTGCTTCAGCTGCTTTCAGGTCTGCCAGCACGCTTACAAAAACATCTGCCTGTTTGTCGTACTTGGGTTGTGTGATACCTTCTTCTGCCATTCCGGCCTCAGAATAAGGAATATCTCCCATATCCAGCGTAGCGGAAATGCCATAGGAAGCTTTCAGGAACAAGGCCAGTCCTTCATAAGATGGTAATGCCGGATTTCCTTTGGCGGATTGAACCATTTTATTAAGAATAGTAATATTCTGTGCCCCGCCAAATCCTCCATATGGATAGTAGGAAGAATAATACTGGTAAGGATTGGGATTGTTCTGAAGGTTTGTACAATGCTTACCCCATAACTGGGCCGTACCCCAGTCTGTGGGATTGGGATTCCAGAAACGGTATGTGCTTTTCAGAACCGTTGTGGCCAGCAAATCCGGAGATACAGAAGTGGGCACATCCGGGTTAGTATTTAATTTGTCAAACTTATTGCATGCGCTTGCGAAAGTAAAAGCAAAGGCTGCAAGCAGTATATAATGTATTTTTTTCATTGCTACAGTTTTTAGAAGGTGAAACTAATTTTGAAGCCGAGATACCTTGTTGAAGGATCTGCAAAATCTTCATTACCACCGTCCGGATCAGAGTATTTGAACTGTTTTGCTTTCAACAGTACATTCTGCCCGATCAGGCTTACAGATGCACCCTTGGCTACATTGTGTAACAGTTTAGCCGGCACATCATATGATAAGGAAATTTCACGCAGTTTGAAGAAAGTCCTGGAATAGGTATCTGCTTTACTTCCGTTACCACCCCATGCACTGCTGTTGTGCAGGTCAACCATATATTGTTTATAGGTTGTTTTTACATCATTGGTAGCAAAAACACGTGTATCTGTTAAAATATTACCATTGGCATCAAAGGTTGCTGTACCGGATACCACTTTCACACCCTGACCCAGGTAATTACTGGAACCTGGTGTTGCCACATCCAATGCACGTTCTGCTGAAAGTGAATTCGGATGCACCCCTGCCTGCCACATATAGCTTTCTGTCCGGGTATTGGCCAAACCGCCATTCACACCGTCAAATGAAATAAACAGGCTGATATTTTTATACTTTAAATTGGCTGTTGTACCCCAGATAAATTTGGGATCATAGTAACCGAATAACACATCATAACCATGAACAATCGGGCGGCCACTGCCATTGAGGATAAGGGCACCTGACTGGTCGCCTTTTCCAGCAGGTACGCGCTGGAAGTCGCGGCTGATAAAATGATCGGCACGTTCACCGACTTTCACCCATGGTTTTTTAGATGAATATACCGGATCTAATTTGGTATAATAGGTAGCAAAGGTTGACCAATTAATTCCTAAATCCAATTGCCAGTCCTTAGTTTTAAGCGGAGAGCCATTCAAAACAATTTCCCAACCCCGTCTTGTTTTTTCTTCTTCAAAATTAGTTACAACCCCGGTATAACCAGAAGCTGCAGTTATCCCCGCTGTTATTATTTGATCAAATACTCTTCTTGTATAATGTGAGACATCCAGATTGATCCTGTTTTTCAGGAATATAGCCTGCAATCCTTCTTCAATAGTTTCATGACTTGTAGGATTAATGGACGGATCATATAAATTTGTTGGAACTCCGGCTCCATTCATTGTACCCCATGTTCCTGCACTGATTGTATAAGTGCTATTCACCTGATAAATATCAGCGGGTCTTTTAGATAAAGTCCAGGAACCTCTGACTTTCAATAAATCAAGCCATTTTTTTGTTTGTGGCAATAATTCTGAAACTATAAAGCTTGATGACACAGATGGGTAAAAATAAGAGCGTTGTGCTTTTGTTTGTGTTGAATTCCAGTCGTTCCGGCCAGTAATATCTACATACACCATTCTGTTCCAGGAAACACCTGCACGGCCAAAAATAGCATTAGCCTGTTGTGCATAGGTACTCTGAGATACCTGGGCCGGATTAATGGATGCTTTAATTGAGAAGAATCCGGGAACTGAAATACCACCCTGTGTACTGGCATTCATATTATCATCCCGCCTGTAAAATATTGATCCGCCTGCCATGTATTCAAAAGTGAATTTTTTGAATTTCCTGTCACCGGTCAATAAGAAATCTGAGTTATTACTAAATCCGTTACTTACACCAATATTATATTGGCCTTTCCGGCCCCCGTTCCAACCACTGTAATCGGCACCGGGAACACCGGTGTTACCGGAAGAAAGGTAAGAACCCCAGGAGGACCTTAACTGACCTGATTCTTTGTAAAAGTCAACCCCGGAACGGATAGTGGCCTTTAACCAGCTTGTCAACTGATAACTCATCGTTAAATCAGCAGTAAAGATATCACGGGAAATTTCATTCGTTTTCTCGTAGCGGTCGAAATAAGGATTATTTTCAGAACTACCGGCATAGTTATCAATGGTACCTCCGGCTACTAATCCAAAATGGTTATTCTGGATTTCACCGGGTTTGATCCAGTAATTATTCTTATAGAGACTCAGGTCCCAATCGGATGGTGACCAGATCAATATACTGTACATCGGATCATAAGATGTGTACCCGTTGGAACCGATATTCTTTGATGCTTTTTTGGCATAAGACAGATTTGTCGTCATCTTAAACTTATTCAGATTAAGATCAGCGCCAAACGCATAGGTGTATTTCTGAAGCTTTGCATTCGGATATCGTCCTTTATTTTCAACCAAGTTAAAGGAATTCCTGAGTGAAATATTATCCTTGTGATACCCGATATTCAGGTTATTATTGGTCACATATCCCTGCTCCAGGAAGTTTTTGAAATTATCTTTACCCACAGGCAGGTAAGGCCTTACGGTAAATGTCTTCGAAACGGGATCCCATGATGCATCCGAGTTCAGGCTGTAAATACCACTTCCTCCACGACCGTACACTGATTGTTTCTCAGGAATAGCCAGGAAACCTGCAGTAAACATTGTATTAGTGGTATAATCGACAGTAATTCCTTCTTTATTAGTATTGCCTTTTTTGGTGGTAATCATAATCGCGCCGTTTGCTCCACGGGCGCCATACAAGGCAGAAGCCGTTGCACCCTTCAACACACTGATTGACTCAATATCCTCTGAAGAAATGTCC
>CAZFLL010000230.1:0-3203 GCA_964519865.1 uncultured Chitinophaga sp.
TATCATCACAACGGATGAGAATGGGGATCTTAGGGTCATTATTTGGCTGGGCAGTAATGGATAATGTTTGGAAAAGCAGGCAGGTAAAAAGGAGATACTTCATACAACAACTTTATACTATTAAAGCTAAGTAATAAACACAATTCCGGTAATATCCTTCTTTGGACGGCTTCGCGGGAAAACTGTTATAACATCAATCTCCTGATGAATATCATTTTTTTTATTCCCGGCCGGTCTTATACTTGCATGGCCAGATTGTTTTATCATAGTGACGAACCTCCTGAAGGAGATTGATAACAGCGAATCTCCTCCGGCTGACTCGCCGATATTGTTTATCACATGAAACCACTGTTAACCTTCCGTCCACTGTACCTTAGTACATTCAACACTACGTTAACGCTGCTTTCTTCCACAGTTATCCGGATATACCGGAATCACTCTTTTGTTTAAGTCTCCATACAACCAGAATAGCCTCTATTCCCGGAAATTAAACTAAAACGCATGAAACTGTTCTTCCTTTGGCTGCTGCTGGCCGTTATGCCTGCAATGCCCCTTTATGCCCAGGTCAACGGGCAACCACCTGTCCGGTTCTATCTGGAAAAATACGACCTCTACGGATACCGGGATGCCCGGACCGGCGACACCCTGATCCCCGCCATCTACAGTAAAGCGGAGCCTTTTCATGATGGATGGGCATTAGTTCAAACAGAAAGTAAGAGCCGCAGTTTTTTTATCAATTCCCGGGGTACAGCTCTTGCATTGCCGGATTCAATCTATGTATATAGCAGCTTCAGCAACGGACTGGCCCTGGTAAAAGCCGGTAAAAAATATGCTTTTATTACTCCTGCCGGGAAATTAACACTCACCCAATCGATTGAAAGCCTTACCATATATGGCTTTTCCGAGGGGCTGGCCCGGCGGGGCTTTAATTATAACTACGATTTTATTGACAATACCGGCCGTTCTGTTTGCGGCCCATACTATAATGCAAATGATTTTCATGAGGGCCTGGCTGCTGTAAAAACAAGTAATGGATGGGGCTTCATTGACACCAAAGGGAACATGGTGATCAGGGATAGTTTTTATGTTGATTTTATAAATAGTTTCAATCATGCTGTTGTTAAGATCCGTAAACCCAATGGCAATCACTACCTGGTGAATAAAAAAGGAGAAAAAGTCAGTGATGAGTATTTATCAATTGATGAATTCACAAACGGGCTGGCTGTTGTCAAGAACTGGAACCAGCAATATGGCCTGATCGATACAATGGGTAAGGAAATAGTAAAACCAAAGTACCCGTCCATTTACCTGTACAAGGACTCCACTATAATAATAAAAAAAGACGGAAAATCCGGTTTGCTGGACTTTAGTGGCAAAGAAGTATGCCCGATTCAATACAACAGTTTTACCCGTTACAGGGATGTCCCGCCAACAGACAGTTATTCCAGCCCGTTATGGAATCAGTTTTATTCAGACAATAAAAGCCCTTTCTATAATAATATGGCGATCGTAAACAGCGGCGGTAAACTTGGGCTGATCCACAAAAACGGCCACCTGTTAACAGAAATTAAATACGATCATATTTTTAATCTTTATGACAGCCTTTTTGCGGTGAATACCGGGGGTAAAAAAGACAAAAACGAAGAAATTATTGGGGGGAAATGGGGGTTCCTGTATAAAGACGGAAAACCCATGACCGATCTTAAGTTTGACGGGCTATTTGCATTCAGGGAAGGGGTGGCCCGTGTTCTTACCGGCCAGTTATACGGGGTCATTGACCAGTCAGGAAAAGAGATCATTCCCCCGACCTATCCCTTTATCGGTGAATTCAGTGAGGGACTCGCAGTTGTAAATACGGGAGGTGTGTTTAAAGAGGGTGACTTAACAGGCGGGAAATGGGGCTATATCAACAAAAAGGGGCAGGTCCAGGTACCTATTGAATATGATAACGTGACCCCATTCCATGACGGGCTGGCCGCCATCATTAAAAACAACCAATTGTATTATATCAACCAGCAAGGAAAACAGGCTTTACAGATTACTTATGAAAATATCAGTCCCTTTGCCGGTGGATTTGCAAGGGTTACCAGCAGCAATAAAAAAGCCGGTTTTATTGACCGTACAGGAAAAGAGATCATTCCCTGCAAATATGATAATGCCGGGTCATTTTCAGAAGGATTAGTGATTGTGGTACTTAATAATCAATTTGGCTATTGTGATCAGACAGGTAAAGAAATTATTCCCCTGACTTATTTAAATGCCGGTCCTTTTGAAAACGGGTTGGCCGTTGTTGAAACCTCCACGCATTACCTGGTCATAAATAAAAAAGGAGAAACCCTCAAAAAACTCAATAAATAAAAAAACAGGTAGTCTGCCCGGCAGGCAGGCTACGAACTACAAACCACGAACTACAAACTATTCCGTACATTTCCCTATGCTTACCACCACCTTCCTCCTTTACGGAGCCAATGGTTATAGCGGGGAACTGATTACCCGCTTTGCCAGCCAGTATAACCTGCATCCCATTTTGGCCGGACGGAGAAAGGAAGCCATTGAACCATTGGCAGTGAAATATGGGCTGCCCTACCGGGTATTTGATGTGAATGATACGCCGTCTCTTTTAGCCGCATTGAAAGAAGTAAAAGTGGTGCTGAATGCGGCTGGTCCTTTTGATATGACTGCCCGGCAACTGGTGGAAGGCTGTCTGCAGACCGGTACCCACTATCTCGATATCAACGGGGATATTGCTGTATTTGAACTGATCAAACGATATGATGAGGCCGCCAGAAAAGCAGGCATCCTCTTATTGCCCGGCGCCGGATTTGATGTGGTGCCTACTGATTGCCTGGCCCTGCATTTAAAAAACAGGATGCCCGACGCCATTTCTCTCAAACTCGCATTTGCCACACTGGGCGGTGCCCTCTCCCACGGTACTGCCACTACGATGGTCAATAAACTGGGCGAAGGAGGGGCTGTCAGAAGAGAAGGCAGGATCATACATGAACCACTTGGAAGACGCGGCAGGTGGGTGGACTTTGGTCCAAAGAAATTATTTGTCATGAGTATTCCCTGGGGCGATATTTCCACCGCTCATTTCAGCACGGGTATACCGGATATTGAATGTTATACCGGTATGTCACGCAAAGTGTATTACTTCTTAAAACTCCAGGGACTCTTCAACTGGGCTTTACGCACCCGTTTTA
>CAZFLL010000231.1:0-3196 GCA_964519865.1 uncultured Chitinophaga sp.
TCAGGGTGGATACAAAATCAAACAATTCATCATCGATCTTTATCCAGTTCATTTCGCCGTTGAGTCCGGATGCAAAGCCGTCAAGGGAGGAGTGCATAAAAAAAACTAAATTTCTCATACAGGGCTCTTTTTGTTGGTTATTTGTTGTTTCTGACTAAGGTGTTAGTATTGCTCACAAGCGGGTTTAATGTTGGCCTGATCTAATACGTTTCGGTCACTTTATGAGATACGAAAGACTAATTCCGGTGTGTTGCCCCACAACCGGATAGTCCGGATAAATATACATACCTCCTATAATTCCAATTTGAAATTTTTTAAGAACCTGGTAGTTTATGTCCAACCGTACCGGAAAACATAAATCTCCTTTGCCTCCGGAAGTTTCAAAAGTGAATCCATTAGGGGTGTCTACAGGATAGGTAAACGACTCTGAAATAATACCAAGTCCTGTTCCTGCATTTATTGAAAATTTTCGTTTTGCCAACAGTTTGTATTTGTACATCACAGAAAAAACCTGGCAGTAAGCTTCTGCATTGGTATGCTTTTCATACCCGGGAGTGGTCAGGGGTATGGGACTGGTTACATTCACACTGTCATAGTAGCGAAACTGCCCGGAAATAAAGTCAGCAGAAATTATATGTCGTTTTGAAATTGAATAGTCGAGGCTAAAATTATAAAACTGCCTGGATTTTGCATTTGTATAATAAGTGCTGTTAAAAAAGCCGGTTGACAGACTGAGTTTAAGGTCTTTTTTTTCTTGTCCGAAGGAGTGAGTATGGGGGAGTAATAAAAGAGTTAAAAGGAAATATTTATTATTCATAGATTTCAGGTTGTACGTTAGTATGAATTATTAAAACAGGCTTTAGGCAATAGCCAATCACTGCCTGGCAACCAGACAGGCATGAACCTGCGGCCGGATTGCAAAGCTCCTTTCAGCGTAAAGTTATTTGTTTAGATAGAATATGTGCTGACTTTCAGGTCTGGCTCTTTCAGGCAACGGCGAATGGTTAGTTCTTTACATCCCTTCTTTGTTTGTAGCAGGACGAGGGAATGAATGGGGAAAGCAGCTTAGCGCCGCTGCTGTCCCAGGCGGGCCTCCTCGTAAGGCTCCGCCTGGGAAAAGCTGCTGGCTATTGACCGGCTCTGGTTTATGGACGTGTTACCGTTACCTTTAAATAAGTAGCGGGTATAACCGTACTGTTTCCGTTACTGCTTTTATTCTGGCTGTTAAACAGGTTCTCCAGTTCCTGTTGCAGGTCCCCGGCTTTGCCGTTTTTTTCCGCGGCTTCAAAGGCATTCATGGTGGGACCATAATAGTTCTTGAAATTCTTCACCAGCTCGGAAGGTGCATAACCGGCCTGGAACGTAAAGGTTTCCCTCGAAAAAGAGATGTTCCCGGATGGAATACCCGCCGTTTCAAATCGCCTGATCACTTCGTCTTCCACTCCCCAGAGCATGGGGCTGATAAAACCTTCCGGCGGCGGCGGTGTATAGGCCGAACTGATCTTCAGTATCTGGGCCACCAGGGTAGGATCGCCCGGGATCCAGTTGCCCATTACAATACGGCCCCCTTTACGGGTTACCCGCACCAGCTCTTTTGCAGTATCCAGCGGATGGGGGGCAAACATGGCTCCAAAAATGCTGATGACCAGGTCATAATCTGCATCATGGATAAAGTCCATATCCATTACATCTCCTTCAAAAATTTTACAGGAACCGGAAACACCTTCATTTTTTATACGCCTGTTACCGGCTTCTACCAGGTTGTGGGCAATGTCCACACCGGTTACAGTGGCCCCGAGTTTTGCTGCCGGTATGGCGGTGTCGCCATCCCCGCACCCGGCATCTAAAATACTCATGCCGGGTTGGATACCGAGACTGGCCACCAGTGCGGCGGAACTTTCACGCATCGTGTCAGCGATCTTTGTAAAATCGCCTTTCTCCCAAAGTGCTTTGTTTGGATTCATTGGTTTTTGTTTAGAGGTAAGAGTAAATAATTGTTTTATTACAGGACGAAAATAAAGTCTGTAAATAAACCTGTCTTTGCTCTGAAGTCCAGCTGTTTTGCTGAGAGGCTCAGTCTTCCAATGAATGTTTTGCTTCAAGGGGTGTGATCCCGAAGCGCTGTTTAAAACAACGGCTGAAATGGGAATTGTTCTCAAAACCGCTTTCGAAAGCGGCTTCCGCCACGGTCTTCCCCGTGTTTTTTAATAAGGTCATCGAGTGTTGTAACCGTTTTTCAAGCAGCCATTTGCCGGGCGAGTTGTTAAACTGCTTTTGAAAATCCCGCTTAAAGGCGGAAAGACTCCTGTTGCACAGGGCCGCATATTGTTCCATTTTCAGGTTAAAACAATAGTTGTCCTGCATCACTCTTTCCAGGGTAACCGAATGGGGTTCATTCATCATGGAACAGAAATACGAAAGCAATTCTGCGTTATCCCGGTTATCGGCGATATGCAGGATCAGTTCCCTGAATTTCAAGGCCAGTAAGGAAGGGTCGGGGCGGGTGGGGCCGGCAAAATAAGCATACATCGAAACGAAAAAGGATTTCAGTGTTTCCGTAGCGGCAATGGGTATTACGGAACTGTATTGTTTGCCGGTATTGGCAATGGGAGCCGAGCGGCTCTTGAGTGTGTCGCAGATAAACTGGTCGGGTATAAAGAACAGTACCAGGCAAAAGCCGATATCAAAAAACTGTTCCAGGATCCAGGCCCCTTTCCGGACCAGTACACAACTGCCGGCGGCTATTTCATAAGAACCATGCGCGGTATGCCATACTTTTTTCCCTTCCAGGACATAGAAGATATAATTCTCATGGCTCCACAGGTCAGCCAGCCGGTCCTTCATCAGCCGGGCTTCCGGCGGGCAGTTGAAAATGGTAATCAGGGAATCGCCACAGCTAAACTGTTTACAATACTGGGGGTAATGTAACACACGTTCCTGGAAATTCACCATAGTCATTCAGTTGACTCTAAATATAGCAAATTCCAATGGTGTTTTTTATTTTGTTGAATGCCAGCCGCAGGGAATGGTTAATGCATCAGCATTCTGCTTATCCAATTGCCTCGTTAAACTGAAAAACATTTTCCCATTTTCGCCGGATCATTATCAGCAGCTGCTAATAAAAGTATTTACTTCTTTTTAGGTTTCACCAGTTTCAGGTGCCAGGTAATTTTTGTTTTTCCGTCAGGCATGGTCT
>CAZFLL010000232.1:0-3183 GCA_964519865.1 uncultured Chitinophaga sp.
AAATAGTCATTCTCTTGGTATGTAAATAAGCTCTTTTTATCCCCTCATAAGCGAAAAAGAGCTTCCTCTTAAAGATATTTTATTCTTAAAAGCTCAGGTTCTGAATCTGAAGTTTTTCAGATTTGCTAAAACCTGTTTTATGGCAAAAAGATTCCCTTACAACCCCTTTCAGGACTTAAATGACTTTAAGACCTTAGAAACACTTATTTCACATATCCTCCATTCTTTAAATGCCAGTCAGATTAAAATTGTCCTCCCGGCTAGCTTTGATGTAACCCAAATCCAAAATCCGGAACAAATAGTTCCTGTTTTCGATATCCTGGTTGGTGATGCCACATTTAATTATATCCTGCTTCGGGCGGCTGAAGTTATTGCCCAAGTAAAGGACAGGATTCAAAAATTTAACTCGAAGCCTGAGCTTGAAGATAAACTATTGATTTACAAAAGCATATCAAGAGAACTGACAAGAAGTTACCAATACTTTAATTCCATGAACCCCATTCGGTATATGTCAAACTGTAAGTGGATGATTTCTTATACCCAGTATATCAACGGGAAACATCAGACAACTGAGATCGAATACCCTAATTCAAAAATGGATCTTCACAATGAACATTGGAATATCATTGAAAATAACTTTATCATCAGACGACAAATGGTAGAAGAATTACTGTACCTGGTTGCAACTGAAATTGACACTATAAATGAAAGTCTTCTTTCCACACAGTATAAATGGGAAAGTGAAGACGAATATGAAATCCATGAACTTCTTCAGGCAATAATTGCCAGTAATCGGGTCAGATTTATTAAGGGTGATGTTCAAACTTTTTCCTTTGATTTTTTACGGTTGGTAGGCTTGCAACCTGAAAGAATAGCGTACTATAGAGATAAAGTAATGAATAGAAAAAAGCGGGCAATTTTTCTAAGTAAACTTGAAAAACAACTTGAAGAATACAGAATACCCAGTATGAAACTAAAACGCACTAAATAATCCATTCATATTTGCCCAAATTTTAACGGGATTTCTTTTCCCGCCGAAACCTGGGCATTTCTATACAGATATCTTGTATTCCCTTCGAAATTTGCTTTCAAAAATAGCAAGTCATGGCAATACGTGATCTAATTAAAAGTATCCCGGAACTGGAGCAACTCGTCAATCTGATCCGGGCAGAAATACAGCAGGCCCAGCGGCCGCCTGAGGAGGTGATCATTGACGATGTCAGCCTGCGGGAAATGCTTAAAGTCTCCAAAAGAACCACGGCTAACTGGCGAGAAAGAGGGTTCATTACCTTCTCAAAAATGGGAGGTAAGAATTTCTACCGCCTCTCCGATGTGCTGATGCTGATTAAGCAAAATGAAATTCCTGCAGTAAGAACAACCCTAAAAATATCCTGATGAAGTGTGCATTAAAATCATGTGGAAGAGAAATTCCCTCACAAAGAAAAAAAACGGCAAAGTACTGTTCTGATACCTGTTGCTATGAAGCCAAGAAACTCCGGAGCTGTGACCGTTATGAACAAATAAAAAAACCAGCAGAAGAAATTAAACGGGCAGAAAGTATTCTCGCCACTATGTACCAGATGGCTGCACTAAAAAAACCGGTAAACGGAAATGATCTGAAAGCATTGAATTTTAATTTTGCTATTTCCACTGGCGAATACATTGATAAAAACGACAGACTATTCAAAGTGATTGGCCTTTATGCCTATTATCTGGACCGTAATAACAATTTAGAAGTATGGAAATCCAATTCAGGGAAATAAGTCTGGCTGAAAGATTACAATATCTTGAAAGCATTTCAGATAATCAGGAAGCAAAAAAAAATAAAATTCCCTGGACAATGGTGATTGCCTGTACAATCGGTGGAGTTATTATTGGCCTGCTGGTCAATTCAATATTGACTCAACGAAAAAAAGACAAACTTCAGCAAAATCTTTAATTGATCATCCTCTGGTAGCCATTAGATGTATATTTTATCCGGAAAATGCCTAAAAATGATCAGCTGCCGTTTCTTCCGGAGTTCAGAAAATTCATAAACGCCTCTCGGACAGGCCGCCGCCTGATGCCTTCGGGCAAAAAAATAAGGAAGACGACCATCCGGCAATATGAGATCACCTACCGGTTAGTCGCAGCATTTGAAAAAAACACTGGTGAAAATCTGGAAATCCTACTATGTGCCAGAATTACTCCCCGGCAACAGGAAAAAACCAGAAAATACTGGAATAAGAAATACCATCAATTCCTCGACTTTCTCTACCAGCATCAAAAAAGTTATGATAATTATGCCGGAGCTGTGCTTAAGCATCTGAAGACTTTCCTGAGGTATCTGTCGGTACATAAGGGACTTCCCGTTGGGGATTTTTTCCAATCCTTTCACGTACCCAGGGAGAGTTTTACTCCTGTTATCATTTCCCCGGAACAACTCCGGTTTCTGATCGCCGACAAGGAATTTGAGCAATCACTCTCACCTGTGCTGCTCAAAACAAAAGACCTATTTGTATTTGGATGTACAGTCGGGCTACGATTTCAGGACCTTATACAACTAAAAAGAACGAACCTGAAAGTGAACGGCCCGGAGACGTCGCTGATCCTGAATACCCGTAAAACCGGAACCGAGGTTTCCATTCCCCTCCCACCCTATGCCCTTACCGTATTAAGCCGGTTGAAGAAGAACAGGGCTGGTTACCTTTTACCCGGAATTTCCGGTACCAATTTCAATAAACAGGTCAAACTGCTCATTAAGGCGGCTGGTTGGGATTATTATCATCCAAAATACCGACTGAAGCGGGGTGAACGGGTGGAAATCAAAACCCGGGAAGGTACAACCTTCCGCTTTTATGACCATATCACCGCACATACTATGCGACGCACCGCTATAACCACTCTTTTACTGCTCGGAGTAGACGAAAATGCAGTACGACGAATATCCGGACATGCACCTGGCAGTAAAGAGTTTTACCGCTATGTAGTCATTTCACAGGATTACCTGAACAAAAAAGTCAGGGAAGCGCACAGACTACTTATGGCACCAGAAACAGATCCGGTTTGAAGCTAAATTTCAGTGCAAAAACATGCAAATTCCAGCTATTTCTGCATAAATTTAGCACATACAGATCTTTGAAAAGCAAAGCCAGTAAAAGCTTTCAGCCGAATCCGGTAGTATCCGTTTGGAATGCAGATGCC
>CAZFLL010000233.1:0-3162 GCA_964519865.1 uncultured Chitinophaga sp.
GGAATCGAACCTGTATCTGGAGCTTCGGAAACTCTTATACTATCCATTGTACGACGAGGCCGGGGGTTACTTGATCAGTCCCGGAGCATTGGTCGCGAATACCTTCACGGCAATGGCGAGCAAAATTACGCCAAAAAACTTTCTCACCGCCATTAATCCGGCTTTTCCTAGCACTTTTTCAATCATATTTAAGGACCGGAGCACCAGGTAGATAACAATAAGGTTCGCCAATATGGCCAGCAGGATCATATACTCGTTTTTGTCGGACCGTTCAAACGTGGCTTTGAGTGACATAATCGTGGTCAGGGTACCACTTCCGGCAATCAGGGGAAAGGCAATGGGTACCACCGTGCCACTGGGCGCTCCCTGCTCGGGTTTGAAAAACTCAATACCCAGGATCATTTCCAATCCGAGGATAAAGATCACGATGGAACCGGCTACGGCAAAGGAACGGATGTCCACCCCCAGTATATTCAGAAAAGGCTTCCCGATAAAAAAGAACAAGACCATCAGCCCACCGGAAATAAGGGTTACCCGGATGGAATTGATATTCCCGGTCTTTTGTTTGATAGAGATCAGCATTGGAATAGATCCCAGAATATCTATCACCGCAAAAAGGGTGAACGTGAGTGTCAGGAATTCCTGCAGACTGAATTGCATGTGGCTGGTTTTTGCAAAAATACTCTATTCAGGAGGGATATCCTTCAGGACGCTGTCACGCAATGCTTCCAGGCAGTTCCGGCATAAACAATCACGGTACAACTGTTCTATCTGTTCTTTTACCGGTTCAGGCAATACAATCCCATAACACTGGCATTGCCCAATATTGCCGGCCTTGCATTCAAAACCTGTCCCGCAACGGGGACAGGTTTTAAATTCGTGTTTGATCGGTGGCTGATTCATCAGAACCGGAATCGTATGCCACTATACCCGTTAAAACCAAGGGTGTTAAACCCGCTGATTTCCGTGTACTTCGTGGCGGTGATATTGCGTAAATCGGCAAACCATTTCAGCCGGGATGACAGGAAGCTGTACTCAGCATATACATCCCAGAGCAAATAACTGTTTAACGTGGTGCTGACGGTGGAATAGGTATTTGTATCATAATAAGCGTCCTTTCTTTTTCCGGTCCACATCAGGTTGGTACTGATAAAAAACCGGTCTGTTGCCCTGATGGCCGCGTTCAAACCCATCGCGGACGCGGGCCTCCGCAACAGGTTATTATAAGTGGTATCCTTATTTCCTTTTTTCGTCGTGAGTTCACCCGTTGTATAAGTATAATAAGCTTTGATTGTGGTGCTTTTTACCGGGGTCCAGGTAAGTTCCAGTTCAGCCCCATGATCTTTTTGTTTGTCCTGGTTGATATACTGGGAACTAAAAGTGACAGGGTTGTAAAAAAAGAATATCAGATCATTGATCCGCCGGCTGAAGAGTGTGGCCCTGCCGGTAAATTTATTGGCAGGCGCATAGTACTGGGCGCCACCTTCAAGGGTTACCGCTGCTTCCGGTTTTAAAAGACCGTTTCCATATTCGGAATACAACTGGTACAAAGACGGGGTCCGGTAAGCGGAGGAAAGGTTGGCAAAGAGTTTTACTTTTTTATTGACCAGCCAGGAAGGATTCAAATTAAAAACAGCATGGCTTCCATAGGCCGAATGAAAATTAATCCGCCCCCCGGCTTCAGCGTTGAATCCGGAACGGGTGCCGGTATTCAACGCGGCATAGATACTCTGCTGCTCCATGTTTTTATCCAGGGGAACAGGAGGGGCCCAGGCCGGCAAAGAAACATACAACTGATCCGTGGAGGTAAAGCGGAGGTCCCCGCCAGCGGTAAGTTTGGTCAAACTGCCCAGCGGGATATTAATAAAAGCATCCACAAAATGCTCGGCTCCTTTATAAGAGCCATGGGAATACGTATCAAACCCATTCCTGCTTTTGGTGGAATCGTCTGTGTAAACACGGTCTGTATTGGTATAACTGTAAAGCAGGTTCAACTTTGACTTATGGAGATTAAATTCACTGCGTAAACCGGCCTGCCAGTTTTCCTGGGAATAAGTATAATCCAGTTCATCGGTAAAATTTCCCTGGTCGAGATCTCCTTTTACCTTGTTATACCGTAAAAAGGACTGCAGGCTAATATGATCACCTGCCTTATATCCAAGCCCCAGCTGTATACTGTGTTGCAGAAATTTATCTTTATCAGTAACCGGGAAACTGCCCCTGTCTGTGGCTTCATTAATTCCTTTCGTGGTATGAACGGAATAACCGGCATTGTAATCAACCCGGCCCTTTCTTCCATTCACCCCGGCATTGCCCCTGAAAGTTCCGTTGCTGCCATAACTGGCAACAGCCTGACCTCCGAACGGGGTAGTGCCTGATCTGCGCGTAATAATATTAATAACACCGGCAATGGCATCCGTGCCGTAGAGCGTTGACTGGCTGCCTTTCAGTATTTCAATCCGCTCAATATTGGACAAGGACAGGTTCCGGATATCGAAATTGCCGCCGATTCCCGACGCATCATAAGCCGGAATGCCGTCAATAGTGATTAACGTGTGCTCCACCCGGCTGCCCCGCAGGTAGAGACTTTTGTCCTTCCCGGCATTACTGTTGGCGCCGCCGATGTAGAGACCAGTCTGTTCTGTTAATAATTGCGCCAGGTCCCGTCCACCGGTTCTTTCCAGTTGCTCCCGGGTAATGATGGTGACCACTTTGCCGGTCAGGGAGGTCTTGTTGGGATACTTGTTGGCCGTTACGACCGCTTCATCCAGCAGGGTGGTATCCTGCTGCGCGTGTAGCTGATTGCTGAAAATCACAGCAGCCAGCACAAAAAAACGTCTTTTCATTTTACAATGAATTTTGTGTGACTGCTTCCGAGAAAATAAAAAGTGAAAATAAAAACGTGCCCTACACGCTTAAATCTTCATGCCTTTCACCCGAAAGCTGAATAATGATTAACTGATCAGGCAGGTCTTCTGGCTCAGGATTCGCTGCACCTTCCCATCCGCAATGGCGGATAGTGGTATATGTTGCAGCAGGTGTCTTCGTCAGCCCTTCGGCATCCTTCGACATGCTCAGGATGACAATCATTGTCATGGTGAGCTTGCCGAACCACCTTCCTTTACAGCTACGGGGATAGCACCGGACTCACACCGGATTTCC
>CAZFLL010000234.1:0-3128 GCA_964519865.1 uncultured Chitinophaga sp.
TGTTCATGGCCCGTGCCGGTCTGAGTTATATGACAGGACACGTAACATTCTCCGGGGGTATCCGTACTGAAGGTCTTCCATCAAAGGACCTGATCGGGGGAAGCCGTGGATTCAGGAGACCGGGTTATATTATTTCAGGAGAACCTTCGGTGACTTATATGAATAAAAAAGTCAGTTATAACCTGTCTGTACCCTTTGCCCTGAAAAGGAACCGGACCCAAAGCGATTCGGATAAACGCCGCAGCAAGGATACCGGCACCCATGTGCAGGGGGATGCTGCTTTTGCGGACTACCTGGTCAGCGTGGGTATGACTTTTAAGTTCTAATCCATTTACACATCAACTTCTTCCGTCTCTGCAAGAAGCAGAACGGAAGACTGTTCCTGGCCATCCGGGAACAGCCCTCTTTTTATTTCATTAAAACTGTTTGCGATGAAGAATCGAATGAATTACACCTGTATACTATTACCCATACTGGCTTTGTTGGCCGGCACCCTCAGGGTGGCGGGCCAGACAGATATAGATGCCATCATGATGGAAAAAAATGCTTTTTGTGTCGGGCCTATGTACAGCCATAGCAGCTGGAAAAATTACTGGGAAGGCACTTTGAAAAGAGAGAACCTGAATATGGGCCGTGTCAGTACCAATGTGTACGGACTGATGGGCAATTATGGGGCAAGACGTAATCTGAACCTGCTGTTCAGTATTCCCTATATACAAACAAAAGCTTCTGCCGGAACCCTGCATGGACTGAAAGGACTGCAGGACCTCAGTTTGTTTGCAAAATGGAGAGCCTATCATAAAAAACAGGGGAATGGAATTCTGTCCGTTTTTGGTATTGCCGGATTGTCCGTACCGGTAAATAATTATGTGGCGGATTTTCTGCCCATGTCGATCGGGCTGAAAAGTAAAACAGCTTCTGCCCGGGTAATGGGTGATTACCTGATGGGTAAACTCTTTGTAACCGGCTCCGCCACTTATGTGCTGCGGAGTAATATTGAGATCGACCGCAATTCCTATTACACCACCGAAATGCACCTTACGAATAAAGTATCAATGCCGGATGCTATGAATTTTAATTTCAGGGCCGGGTACCGTTCTTTCCGGCTGATCGCGGAAGCAGTGGTCAATAACTGGACCACGCTGGGCGGATTTGATATCACCCGCAACAATATGCCCTTCCCCAGTAACCGGATGAATGCCACCACGGCGGGTGTAAATATTAAATACGTGATCCCGTCAATCCCCCAGCTATCCATTGTAGCCGGAGGAAACACGACCATTGCCGGCCGGAATATGGGACAAGCCCATACCGTGTATGGCTCCTTTTTCTATGTACTGGATCTAAACCGTAAGAAAACCTCAACCGACCAACCTTCAAAAAAGAACTGATATGAAAAAAAATAATTACCTCATCCTGCTGTTCCTCTCATTGACCATTGTATGGCTGTCGGGATGTAAAAAAGAGGTGGAAGGCAGAACGGACAATACCCCTGCCCTGCAACCTGCTAATATTGATGCCAACGCGGGTACCTGGAAACCCGTGTTGCTGACCGGGCCAACCGAGTTTGCCGTGGCTGCCCCGATTGCAACAAATACACCGGAATATATTGCACAACTCAATGAAATAAAAACCTGGCAGGCAACCGTCACCCCTGATGAAAAAAAACTGGTCAGTTACTGGAGTGCGGGTGCGGTGCTTCGCTGGAATGAAATAATGCGGGAACTGGTCGCCAAACATAACCTGGCGCCTTACCAGAATGCTGACGGAAGCTACCCGATTCCCAGTGCAACTAACCCGCTGGCCTACCCGCAATTTCCTTTTGCCAATCCGCCTTACGCGGCAAGGGCCTATGCCTATGTGGCCGCGGCGCAGTATGATGCATTGGTAGCCGCCTGGTATTATAAAAACCTGTATAACCGTGCGGCTCCTTATACGGTTGACGCCACGATCAATGCGCTTGTTCCCAAATCCACATTGCCCTCCTATCCTTCTGAAGACGCGGTGGTGATCGGTGTATCGGTGGAATTACTGAAACTGCTTTTCCCCGGGGACCAGGACTTTATTCAGCAAAAAGCGGAAGAACATAAAAGAGCCAGGCTGATTGCGGGAGCCAATGTACGCAGCGACCTCGAAGCCGGTGAATTACTGGGCAAATCCGTGGCGCAGAAATTTGTAACCCGTGCCCGGGGCGACAGGGCCGGTGCGGCTGTTGGCAACCAGGCACTCTGGACACAACTGGAAAACGATGCGGTGGCCCGGGGTGAAATTCCCTGGATCAGTCTGGAATCCCCCAAAAGGCCGCCCATGCTTCCGGCATTCGGAAAAGTAAAAACATTCCTGTTTGATTCATTAACAATGGTCACACAGGTGCGTCCCGGCCCGCCGCCTTCCACCAGTTCAGCTCAATTCAAAACAGAAACAGATGAAATATTGAATTACAGTAAGAATGCCACACGGGAACAGATACGCATTGTTCATTTCTGGGCAGACGGTGTGGCTACTTATACTCCACCCGGTCACTGGAATGCCATTGCCGCTGATGATTTTATTCCGCAAAACTTCAGTGAAGTGCGCTGGGCCAGGAACCTCGCCCTGCTGAACATGGCCATGATGGATGCCGCCATCGCCTGCTGGGATGCGAAGTTTACCTATTTCAATCCAAGGCCTTCGCAGGTAAACCCACAGATAAAAACCCTGACCGGTTTACCCAATTTTCCTTCTTATATATCGGGCCACTCCACCTTCAGTGGCGCAGCCGCTACGATACTCGGTCATATACTACCTGGCAGGGCCACTGAATATACCAAGATGGCCCAGGAAGCTTCCATATCCCGTATGTATGGAGCGATCCATTACCGGAGTGATTGTGAAAAGGGATTGGAAACCGGTAATAAAGTCGGCGACTTTGCGGTGGCCAGGGCAAGAACGGATGGAGCAGAATAAGAATTTCCAGTCTGACATAAGCAAAACACGGCGTTGTAATTCTTTACAATGCCTTTTTTATTTTGTGCAAATAAAACTATCTTTAATCGCTAACAGTTGCTTTAAATCGATTGCTTAACTATACTTCATGCAGCAAAGCACGCTGAAAAAACTATCAGAAGTGCTGGGTATCAGTATTTCTA
>CAZFLL010000235.1:0-3121 GCA_964519865.1 uncultured Chitinophaga sp.
GTAAAAAACGATTGTCTTTTGCCGTTGAGTCTATTTCTGCCGATAAACTGCCTGCTGCGCCTACTGCAGATGTGGGAAGTGCATTGGTGGGAAAAATTCCTGGTGCCCAGATTTCCAGCATTAATGGTAGTCCCGGTTCACCCACCAATATCCTGCTCCGCGGTATCAACAGCGTGAGTATGGGTACTGCTCCCATTATCCTGATGGATGGGGTGGAAGTAAGGGCCACCAGCCTGGAAAGTCTTGACCTCAGTAATATCGATCGGATTGAAGTGGTGCAGGGACCTGCCGCTTCCACTATTTATGGTGCACAAGGTGCCAATGGTGTTATCCAGCTTTTCTCTAAAAAAGGAAAAGCAGGTAAAGTCAACATTGATGTTTCCTCCAGTGTGGCCGTTAGCCAATTACTGAATATCGGTAAAGTACAGAAATCACGTTTCCATTCCTTTAATGTGAATGGCAGCGGACTGGTGGTGGACGGAAGCGGTACTCCAATGGAGTTTGATCCTGAAACCGGTTCTTACCTGACCAACCCGGTATTCAACCTGATATCCCCTACCAGTATCGCCAATCATGAGTATAACCAGAACCTCCTGTTTTACGATCATTATAAAATGTTTTTCCAGAAAGCGAAAACCATTAATAATGCCGTTAACCTGAGTGGTGGCGGGGAAGGCTTTGACTACAATTTTGGTATTTCTGATAATTTCCAGGAAACCGTATTTAAAAACAATGGGGATTACCGCCGGACCAACCTGACCGCCAACCTGGGTGTAACCCTGGCCAAAGGCCTGAAATTCCGCAGTATCACCCAGCTGGTGAATACAAAAAACACACAGCTGGATGTGGATGGCCGTAATATGTTCTATGCCATCAACAACTCCCGCCCTTTTGCCAATTATGAGCAAAGAGATGAGCTGGGTTATCATTCCCCCTATTTCGGGGATGCCGTTGGTGTAAACGGGTATAACTTCAATTACATTATTGAGAATTCGAAGGTGGCTGATAAAACCATTGATATCGTTCAAAGCCTCAACCTGAATTATAAGTTCGCCAAGTACCTTGAACTGGACGCCAAATACGGCCTGAACAGGAGCAACTACAACAGCCGTTTCCAGATTGCAGAACAGAGCCACAGTGTAGGTGCTGAGTTTTGGGAGTACTGGGCAGAATGGTACTCACCCCGTACCTCTTATGGAGTACCCGCAGCGTCCAGCGAATCAGGGGAGATCAATGAACAGAATTTCATAAGCACGTTCCATAACTTCCTTGGAACTGCCACCTTGAAATTTGATTTCCAGAATGACTTTGGCCTGAAACTGCCGATCACGTCAACCACGTATGCCGGCTGGGACTACCGCAAACGTATCAATACGACTTATATCACTTATGCAACAGATGCTCCGGATTATTCTCCTTACACAGCATCCGATATGGGTAACTATAAAGTGGTAACAGATAACCTGAATAAGTTTACTACGTATGGTTTCCTGGTAACACAGCGTTTTGAATATAAGGATATCGCCGGTATCGGTGGTGGACTGAGAAGTGACTATTCCTCTGCATTCGGAAAAGGTTCCAAACCGGCCACCATGTACCGTGGCGATGCCTATGTTCGTATCAGCAGCCTGGACTTCTGGAAAAACAGCAGTATCTATAATGTAATCAAAGAATGGAAACTCCGCGGTTCTTACGGGCAGGCTGGTGTTCAGCCTAATGCCTATGATCGTTTCCCTGTACTGGCTCCCCGTGTATTGGGCTCTCAAAGTGCCCTGGCCGATCCTGTATCTTCCCGGAATGCAGATCTGAAACTGTCCATCGTATCTGAACTTGAAATCGGAACTGATATCACCGCCAGTGTTTTAAAAGGCAACTGGTTAAAATCAGCTACCCTTAGCTTCAGCTACTGGGATCGTAAAACCAAGGACTCTTACCTGGAGGTGGATGTGGCTCCCAGTATCGGTTTAGGTAAACAGCTGACCAATGCCGTGGATATGAGTTCAAGCGGTATACAGGCATCACTGAATATTCCGGTCTATACTTCTAGGGACCTGAACTGGAATTTTACCGTCAACTACAGCAAACAAAAATCAGTAATCGACAAAGTACTCGGTAATGCGGAGATCATTGTCGGATCAGCTGCCGGTAGTTCCCAGTATGTACTCCGTGCCGGTGAAAAAATCGGTCAGCTCTACGGTTACCTGTTCCTGCATGATGTAAACCAGTTAGACGCTAATAAAGTGCCTTATATCCCGGCGGTAGATCAGGCAAACTATGAAGTGGCCAGCAACGGGTATGTAGTGAATAAAACCACTAAACAGCCTTTTGCCACAACTG
Source organism: uncultured Chitinophaga sp. (assembly GCA_964519865.1). Taxonomy (GTDB): domain Bacteria; phylum Bacteroidota; class Bacteroidia; order Chitinophagales; family Chitinophagaceae; genus JJ008. Next base: position 2,338 of record CAZFLL010000235.1, read on the forward strand.
GTCGTTATTCGATGGGTGATCCGAATCCCAAGTTTAATATGACCTTTATCAATGACTTCAGCTATAAAGGTTTCCTGACTTTTGGTTTCCAGTTTGACTGGGTATATAAAAGCAACCTCTACAACCAGACCAAAGAGTGGATGTATAGGGATGGTATCCATAAGGATTATGCAAACCCCATTACCATTGCCGGACAGACTGAAGCATGGACCGCTTTTTACCGTGGTGCCTATGCTGTTCGCCAGGCCAATGGAACCAAGAGTTACTTCATGGAAGACGCTACATTCCTCCGGTTAAGAAATGTGGCACTGGGTGTTGACCTGGCCCGTTTTGTAAAACTGAAAGGCCTGAATAAAATGCAATTGGTGCTTACCGGTCGTAACCTGTTTACTTCCACCAATTATACCGGTATGGATCCTGAAGTAAGTTCTGGTGCTGTTAACTCATCATGGGACCGTGGTGTGGATCACAACACCATTCCTAACGTAAAATCTTACCAGGTAGGTCTGAAACTCGGTTTCTAACACATCAAACTAAAACATTATGAAATCTAACAGAATATTTTATCTTATTGCCGCCGTCGGGCTTTTTGCAAGCAGTTGCAAAAAGGAACTGGCTACCGGTAATCCCAACACGCCTTCCCCGGAATCGCTGAACAGCGAATCGGGAATCATTACCTATTCCACAGGAGGGGTATATATCAATGGTTTTAAAACACTGAAATACACGGATGGTGTATACGGTCCTTTCTGGAGCGGTGCCACCGGTTTCCATGAACTGATGG
>CAZFLL010000236.1:0-3113 GCA_964519865.1 uncultured Chitinophaga sp.
AATACTTTGTTACCCGTTCTTATGGAGCAGACAAAGCCGGGATCGTATCGGTATTTGGCTACGCCAACATTATCTACTCTGTTTTCATCGGACTAATGCTGGGGGATGGTTTCCCCGACTGGTTCAGCTGGGCGGGTATCTTCTGTATCATCGCCAGCGGGGCGATTATCGCACTGGTAAAAAGCAGGCAAAAGGCAGAGGTGTGATTATTTTCTTCTTCATGCCCGACGATCAATACATAGCCTAAGCAGGGGTGTGCTAATTGAACCCCTCCGGGGTTCCTGGAATCTTTGGGTACTTCGAACCCCGGGTTGACACCCGGGGCTATTATTCGTTCAACCCCTTCAGGGTTAGGAGTTTTTCTATTTTTTGTGGGCCTTCCCGCTTTTAATCCTACGGAGCGGAATCTTGTTGTCATCCTGAGTAGACGGCCTCTTTACAAGATATTCAGGGTGCAACACGAAATACTGAGGCCGTCGTATCGAAGGGTGGCGACGAAAAAAATTTGCCTTTTATTTATCTAATCGTATATTTGCGATATAAGATTAACAAAATGGCTTTCCACAAAAAAGATGAATTTACCCAGAAAGAGCAGGACCTCGCGGCGTTTGCTAAAGCCATGAGTCACCCGGCCCGTATTGCTATATTGAAGATCCTGGCGCAGCGAAATGAATGTATCTGCGGTGAGATCGTGGATGTGTTGCCCCTGGCGCAAAGCACCGTCTCCCAACACCTCAAGGAATTAAAAAATGCCGGCCTGATCAATGGTACTGTTGAGGGACCCCGCAGCTGTTATTGCATAAACTGGAAAGCCTTTGAAAAATTCAGCAGCGAATTCAATATACTTTTTAATCATTTGAAAGTGAAGAATGAAAAAGCCTGTTGTTAAATAATTATTTATGACAATTCCTTTTCAAATTCGTATTGCAGATAGTGCTGCCCTGCCAGAAATCGCCTCTTTTCTGCGAAAAAATAATCTGCCGGATACCGACCTGTTTGAATCTGATATTCATTTCCTTACTATGAGGGATCATGAAGATCGGCTCATCGGGACAATTGGCCTTGAAAAGATGGGGGCCGACGGCCTCCTCCGTTCGTTTGCGGTCAGCAGCGATTACCGCAGCAAAGCCATTGGCACTACCCTTTATGAAGAGCTCTTACAGTATTCAAAGGGAATTGGTATAAATCAATTACACCTTTTAACAGATACGGCTGAAGAATATTTTAAAAGAAAAGGCTTTATGCTTGCTGATCGTACAGGGGCTCCAGATGGCATCAGGGCAAGCGCCGAGTTTGCTTCTATCTGCCCTGCTTCTTCCGCCTATATGGTGCTGGAAATATTATAACGCTTGTTTTTTTACCATTAAAAAATATTTTATGCAAACAGACGCCGAATTAAAAGAAATCGTAAGAAAAAAATACAGCGAAATCGCCCTCCAGGACAAGGAAACCAACCAGTCCTCCTGTTGCGGATCGGGGTGCTGTTCCACCGAAGTGTATAATATCATGAGTGATGATTATACGGAACTGAAAGGCTATAACCCGGACGCGGATCTCGGACTGGGCTGTGGTCTGCCTACGCAGTTTGCGAATATAAAAGCAGGTGACACGGTTATCGACCTGGGCAGCGGGGCCGGGAATGATTGTTTTATTGCCCGTGCTGAAACCGGTGAGACCGGAAAAGTGATCGGCATTGATTTTACCCCGGCCATGATCGATAAAGCCCGGGCCAATGCGGAGAAAAGAGGTTTTAATAATGTGGAATTCCGCCAGGGGGATATTGAAAAAATGCCCGTTACCTCAAACGTGGCCGATGTGATCGTCAGCAATTGCGTACTGAACCTGGTCCCCAATAAAGATGGAGTAATAAAAGAAATATTCCGCGTGCTGAAACCCGGCGGCCACTTTAGTATCTCCGATGTGGTGCTGGTGGGTCAGCTGCCCCCATTACTGCAATCAGACGCAGAAATGTATGCGGGCTGTGTGGCTGGTGCAATTCAGAAACAGGATTACCTGCAGCTGATTGAAAAAAACGGCTTTAAAAATATTACGCTTCAAAAAGAAAAAACAATTGTAATCCCGGATGATATCCTGAACAATTATCTCGGCACGAAAGAGCTGGAGGATTTCAAAGCGGGTAAAACCGGTATCTTCTCTGTTACAGTGTATGCGGAAAAACCGGCGGCCTGTTGTGAGCCGGGTAGCGGATGCTGTTGATGGGAGAGAGGAAAGGGGAGAGGGGAGAGGGGAATGGTTAAATAGTTTTTTTTCACTTTAAATAGTATAGCCATGAACAAACACACAAAAGACCCCGGAGACGGGGGTTGCTGCGGCATCGGATGCTGCTAAGAATGAACGGGGGAGCTCGGCTCCCCCTCTTTAAAACCAAGACAGATTATGCAGAAGAAACTCTCCTTCCTCGACCGTTACCTCACCCTCTGGATCTTCCTGGCCATGGGAATCGGGGTGGCCATCGGTTATTTCTTCCCTTCCGCCGAAGGGTTTATCAATTCTTTTCAATCCGGCAGTACCAATATGCCGATCGCAATTGGGCTGGTCTTAATGATGTATCCCCCGCTGGCCAAAGTGAAGTATGAAGAACTGCCCAAGGTATTTGCCAATAAAAAAATTCTCGGGCTCTCCCTGGTTCAGAACTGGATCGTGGGACCAGTCCTTATGTTTTTACTTGCCGTTGTTTTCCTGCGCGATCATCCGGGTTATATGACCGGTCTGATCCTGATCGGCATCGCCCGCTGTATCGCCATGGTGATTGTATGGAATGACCTGGCCGGCGGCGATCGTCTCTATGCGGCGGGCTTAGTGGCCTTTAACAGTATTTTCCAGGTACTCTTTTATAGTTTATATGCCTGGGTCTTTATTACCAAACTGCCTCCCTTGCTTGGATTAAAAGGGTATGAAGTGAATATCACGATCGGCGAAGTGGCTCAATCTGTCTTTATTTACCTGGGTATTCCCTTCCTGGCCGGCATGATCTCCCGCTATGTATTGATAAAATGGAAGGGCGAAGAGTGGTTTACCCGCCGTTATCTCCCGGCCATAAGCCCGATCACACTCGTGGCCTTATTGTTTACCATATTAGTGATGTTCAGCCT
>CAZFLL010000237.1:0-3105 GCA_964519865.1 uncultured Chitinophaga sp.
CCTTAAATATGCGATTCGATCTTTCTTACAAAATTCGCTTTAGGTTGTGCACCCACTAATTTATCCACGACCTGGCCATTTTTGATAAACAGGATAGCCGGAATGGAAGTAATACCATAGTTCATCGATACTTCAGGGTTATTGTCCACATTCAGTTTGCCGATATTGGCCTTGCCATCATACTCTTTGGAAAGCTCTTCAATGACCGGCCCGATTGCACGGCAGGGACCACACCATTCTGCCCAAAAATCAATTACGGTCAGTTTATCGGAGGATAAAACATCTGTTTTAAAGTTCGCGTCTGTGAATTCTTTTGCCATTGTATAGTTTTTTTGTTTTGTTCTTTTAAGGATAGCAAATTTAAGTCCTGCCCTGATAACATGTGATACTGACACAAAGTTGTGTAAAACTTGGCCTTCCGGTTGAAAACTTGTCAGGGAAACTTGTTAACAGCTGTTAAAAGATAGTACTTAGTACCTGTCAGCTGGTCAGTACCTGGACCTCCAGCTCCGGCTTGTTTTCCAGGAACTGGATCATTTCCTCATTCATTTCAAAGCCCCCGCTCATCGTCACCAGGCTGATTCTCATTTTGTTCCTCGGCTCGGCCAGGTTGATTCGCAGGGTTGATTTGCCCGGGAAATCCCGCATATTTTTTTCGATAAAGCCTACCATCTCCGGACTGATATCCTGCGGATGGGCTTCAATCGTTACCTGTCGTGTCATGGTGCGTTTCATGGTTTCGGCCAGGCTGACGGAAGTAACTTTAAACTCAAACTCCTCTTTATTATACCGGGGTTTAAAATAACCACTGATCAGCACCGTACTGCCGGCCTGGAGGATCGGCGTAAGCCGCAGGTAATCCTCGCTGAACAAAGGAAACTCAGTTTTGCCTGAATAATCCTCGATCACAAAATTCCCATACTTATTCCCGCTTCTCGCTATCCGGTGTTGCGCATCCGAAACCAGGCCAACAATCCGGAACGGCCGTCCGGGATTGGGCTGCATCCGGATACTTTCTTTAAACTCATTAAAATCGGAAAGGGTGGTTACCCCATAATGTTTCATTTCGAAACGGTAATTATCCAGCGGGTGCCCGCTCAGGAAAATGCCCGTCACTTCTTTTTCATGATCCAGTTGTTGTACCAGTGACCAGGGCGTACAGTCAGGAATCCGGGGCGGCGGTATTTCCATACTGGCCGGCAGGTCACCGAAAAGTGTATTGGTACTGCTGGCATTCTGTGCCGTCATGATCTGGCCATACTTGATCACTTTCTCCAGCCCGTTGACGGTCTCACCCTCCGGTATGGTAAAGTACTGGGCCCGGTGATGTTCCGGAAAACAATCAAACCCTCCGGCATAAGCCAGGCTTTCCAGGGTTTTTTTATTTACTGTTCGTTGATTGATCCGTTTGATAAATTCAAAAATATTTTTAAACCAGCCGTTTTTCTGACGTTCTTCAATGATACTTTCCACAGCGGCTTCACCCACACCTTTGAGTCCGCCCAAACCGAAACGGATTTCCCCTTTTTCATTGACCGCAAATCCCTTGAGTGATTCATTGATGTCCGGGCCCAACACTTTTAATCCCATCCGCTTACACTCCTCCATAAAGAAAGTGATCTTATCTATACTTCCGGCATTATTGAGTACCGCTGCCATGTATTCTGCAGGGTAGTGGGCTTTGAGATAGGCTGTCTGGTAAGCCACATAAGCATAACAGGTGGAGTGGGATTTATTAAACGCGTATTGCGCGAATGCTTCCCAGTCCGTCCAGATCTTTTCGAGTTTATCTACCGGCAGTGATTTTTCTTTCGCGCCACTGATAAACTGGGCTTTCATTTTATCCAGTACTGCTTTCTGCTTCTTACCCATTGCTTTCCGCAACACGTCCGCATCCCCTTTACTGAAACCGGCCAGTTTCTGGGCCAGCAGCATCACCTGTTCCTGGTACACCGTGATACCATAGGTTTCCTGCAGGTATTCCTCCATTTCAGGCAGGTCATAACTGATGGCTTCCTTGCCATGTTTCCGGTCGATATAGTTGGGGATATAGGCGATAGGGCCGGGCCGGTACAAGGCATTCATCGCGATCAGGTCACCGAATTTATCCGGTTTCAGGTCACGGAGGTATTTCTGCATACCCGGACTTTCAAACTGGAACGTACCGATCGTGGAAGCATGCTGGTACAGTTCAAATGTCTTTTCATCATCCAGCGGAATGGTATCAATATCAATTTCCACCCCGTGGTTTTGTTTGATCAGGGCCAGGGCGTTTTTGATAATGGTCAGGGTCTTCAGTCCCAGGAAGTCCATCTTGATAACCCCGGCTTCCTCGATCACACTACCTTCGATCTGGGTGAGCCATAAATGCGAGTCCTTCGAGGTGGCCACCGGGATGAGTTCAGTCAGATCCCTTGGCGCAATGATGATCCCTGCCGCGTGGATACCGGTATTCCGTACAGAACCTTCAAGTCGTTCTGCCTCATGCAATACTTTACCGGCCGGTGTATCCACCTGTTTATATATCTCCCGGATTTTTTTTACCAGTTCCAGTTCATCATTCCCCAGTCCGTCTTTCTCCTCCAATGATTTTTCCCCATCCTTGGTTTTCATCGGGGCATGCAATACCCGCTTTAATTCAATACCAGGTTTATCAGGAACCAGTTTGGCCAATGCATTGGACTCCGCCAGGGGCAGGTCCATAACACGCGCCACATCCTTGATACTCATTTTGGCGGCCATGGTGCCATACGTGATGATCTGGGCCACCTGGTTCTTGCCGTATTTCTCCACCACATAATCGATCACTTTCTGCCGGCCTTCATCATCGAAGTCGGTATCGATATCCGGCATTGATTTCCGGTCGGGATTCAGGAAACGCTCAAACAGGAGATTGTATTTGATCGGGTCAATATTGGTGATGCCGATACAAAAAGCCACCACCGAGCCTGCTGCAGATCCACGACCCGGTCCGATAAATACGCCTTTCTGACGCCCGGCTTTAATGAAGTCACTAACGATCAGGAAGTATCCGGCAAATCCCATCATCTTGATGGTAAACAATTCAAAATCGATCCGCTCCCGGATCTCATCCGTTATTTCAGT
>CAZFLL010000238.1:0-3071 GCA_964519865.1 uncultured Chitinophaga sp.
AACCGATACGGCCATTGCTGGCCACAGGATTTTAAGTCCTGCGTGTCTACCAATTCCACCACCAGGGCGGCCTCGTCCTCCGAAGCCCTGCCTGCCGGCAGGCAGGTTTAGCGAAGGAGGGATTCGTCCTTCTTCGCTAAAGCTACGAAGGGTAAAAAAAATCCCCTCTTGTTCAAGAGAGGACTTAGAGCGGAAGACCGGGCTCGAACCGGCCACCCCGACCTTGGCAAGGTCGTGCTCTACCAAATGAGCTACTTCCGCGATTCCCCTCTGTCGCATTTGCGAAGGGGGTATATTAAAGATCTTTTTTCGTTCTAATCCACTGTTTTTCAACAGCGGGTTGCAAAAATAAGGCTTATGCCTTTTTTAAAAAAACTTTTTGCAAAAATTATTTGTACTTGGGGGTGTACTGGCTGCTTTCCTGTACGGGAACATCGATTTTTTCGTAACGCTTATTATACAGCATGGTACAGGCGCCTAACACAAAAGCGACAATACAGGCCACCTGCAGGTAAAACAGAAACCCTGAAGAAGATACCCAGTTATGGGTAAAATCCGTGTCCTGTACTTTCTTGAGTTCCTGGTGGTATTCCGGGTTTTGAGTCATAGAAAAAAATTGTGTTGCAAAAATAGGGTTTCAAAGTAAAAAAATCATTCCCCCCGGCCGATAATTTCATCAAAATGCCTCCTCTTCCGCACAAAATGCTGCCAGATCATATTCTTTTTGGAATATCCATGCAGCACCCCTTCCCTGCTGGCCGGAAAAACACTTTTCCGCCGTTTAAAAAGCCACCATTTTGTATAGGCCAGGTGGGACCGGATAATAGCAATAAAATACCCCCCATCGCCGGATAATAAGCCCTTCCAGGCCGATAATAAATCCAGGAAATTACGGGCCGGTACTATCCACAGTTTTTTCCGGAATGGAAGGTTCTTGGATAACATGATCCGGTTATTCCGGAAATTGAGATAGGTCTTTAGTGAATTGCCCTTGGGTAATGTACCGCCCCCCACATGATAAACGACGGATGCCGGGCAGGAATAAATCATATACCCGGCCAGTTGTATGCGCCAGCAGAGATCGATCTCTTCCTGGTGGGCGAAAAAATATTCATCAAAGCCCCTGCAACTGTGAAAAACCTTCGAACGGATGAATAAAGCCGCACCGCTGGCCCAGAATATGGGTTCGCACTGGTCATACTGGCCATGATCTTCTTCCGTGATATCAAAGATCCTTCCCTTGGCAAAGGGGTAGCCATACTTATCCAGCCAGCCCCCGGCCCCCCCGGCATATTCAAAGCTCTTATGATCGGCGTAGGACAGTATTTTAGGCTGACAGGCCGCTATGCCTGCATTGGACTCCAGCAGTTTCACCATCGGGCTTATCCAATCAGTTCTGACTTCCACATCCGAATTCAGCAATACATAATAATCGGCTTCCACCTGTTTCAGGGCTTCATTATAGCCTTTGGCGAAGCCATAATTGGTGGGCAGGATAATACACCGGATGGCAGGATAATGCTCTTGCAGGAAACGGACTGAATGATCGGTGGATCCATTATCTGCTACAACAACTTCAAGGTTGTCATACTGTGTAGCCAGTACAAAAGGCAGGAATTTTTCCAGGTAATGCTGGCCGTTCCAGTTGAGTATAACGATCGAAACTTTGGGTGAATGCGACAAGGGATGTAAAAAATTTTTCCAAAAATACGGGAAGCCGGTTTATCCTCGTTAAATTCGAAACATGTTCAGGCAATTAATCAACTGGCGCTCCCTCCTGGCCCTGCTGGCGATCGTGATTGTGAGCGGTACTATCTTTTATTCACAATACCTGGCACGCAAAATAGCCCGGGAAGAAAGAGCCAAAGTGGAGCAGTGGATCGATGCGGGAAAATTCCTGATCAACGCCCCGAATGACGCAGATATCACCTTTGCCACCCGTATCACTACCGGCAATAAAGTCATTCCCATCATTGAAACTGATGAAAAAGACAGTATACTCTCCTATATCAATCTCGACTCCGCAAAGGCCGCAAATGACCCTTCCTATGTGGTGAAAATGATGAAATCCTTCCGGTCCCAACGGAATATGATCGAATGGTCCGACCCCAAGGATCCGGCCATCCGGAACCATTATTACTACGGCGAGTCAAGCCTGCTGGATGAAGTCCGTTATTACCCCATCGTTCAGCTTTGTATTGTGGCCCTCTTTATACTCATTACCCTCCTCTCCCTGCGCAGCAGTTACCGTTCGGTACAGAACCAGGTCTGGGCCGGTATGGCCAAGGAAACTGCCCATCAGCTGGGCACCCCGGTATCCTCCCTCGAAGGCTGGGTGGAGATGCTGAAAGAAACCCCGGGAAGTGAAAAAATCGCACAGGAACTGGAAAAAGATGTGGACAGGCTGAGACTGGTGTCTGATCGTTTTGGGAAGATCGGGAGTACTCCGCAACTGGAAGACCGTGACCTGGTGACCCAGGTAAATAATATGGTGGATTATATGCGCAAACGGGCGGCAGGCCGGATCAGTTTTACAGTCAATACACATGGACATTCCACCATGATGGCCCGGGTCTCTCCTCCCCTTTTTGACTGGGTGATCGAAAACCTCCTCAAAAATGCCCTGGATGCCATGGAAGGCAAAGGCAGTATAACGGCAGAGATCGATAGTGATCACCGCAATGTATATATTGATGTGACCGATACGGGTAAAGGGATCAGCAAACAACATATTGACAAGGTTTTTAAGCCCGGATTTACCACCAAAAAAAGGGGCTGGGGACTGGGGTTGAGCCTCTCCCGCCGGATCATAAAACACTACCACAAGGGTGAAATTTTCGTAAAACATTCAGAATCCGGAAAAGGAACCACATTCAGAATTGTTCTGAAAAAATAAACAATGTATATTTGCGGCCTTGTCCTCCGAAGCTTCAGCGAAGGAGGACCTGTTATCGCTGAAATTGTTCTTTTTTTCTTGCCCAGGTGGTGAAACCTGCCTGCCGGCAGGCAGGTTGGCAGACACGCTACTTTGAGGTGGTAGTGTCCGCCGCGGCGGATGGCTGGTTCGTATA
>CAZFLL010000239.1:0-3036 GCA_964519865.1 uncultured Chitinophaga sp.
CCAGCTGTTGTTGGAGTGAATCGCGGAACTGCCGAGATCAAGTCCAAACACATCCCACATGATGGCTCCACCCATGGTGATATTATTCCGGAAAGTTTTAGGACTGGCACCCCATGAGCCAAACCAGTAATTCCAGGTTCCGTTATTGATACTGGAATTATTATAGATGTTCATATTGGTCAGCGCATTGTTTTCCACAATACCCCAGCTCCTGTTATGAAAAGCCACATTATTCCGGATCAGTCTTTTTACAGTGGTTGTATTAGACGCCATTATACCCAGTTTAAAACCACTTCCGTTACCGGCGGTGGTAAAGGTTCCGGGGATATATCCATTGTAGAATGACCAGCTGTTTTCAATCAGCACATAACCTTCATTCTGCCACAGGTCGCAACCGTCATCGGCATTCCACCAGAACCGGCAGCCCCGGATGGTGTTGACCGCATTGCTGTTATTATTAAAGGTAAAAGCCAGGCCATCGGCACCGTCAAAAGGCGTGTCGCTGTACGGATCCTGGTTGCGGTAGAAATCACTGTTCAATACAAGATTGCCTGTACCGTCACCACGGATGGTGAAAGCAGCCCCGTTATCATGGTAGTTGATATTTTCCACCACACAGTTCTGCATAAACCCTGCCCTGAAGGCAAACCAGGGTGACTGATCAGGTTTTTGTTTGAAGTTCGCAATCTCCAGTCCTTTAAAATGCACATAGGATCCTTCAAAATAAATCAGATCGGTGTTCAGGCCAATCTGAAAAGCATAGTTCGATGCCCCGGTTATAACGGGATTTTCCCCGGGGTAATTCAGTATTTCAATCAGGTCTGTGGCTGTACCATTCTTGCCCAGCAAATCCTGCTGGGTGCTGTACGCGTAAGTACCACCACGCATATAAATCACATCACCGGGTGTGACCGCCGACCAGGCTTTTTCAAGAGAGAACCAGGGTGAACTGAGGGTGCCGGCGTTGTTGTCATTGCCGGTGGGGGAGAGATAATAAGAAATACCTCTTGCGGTTAACGAGGAAGCCGGTGCTGCTGTACTGTCAGTCAGCCTTGCTGCGTCAGTGAAAGGTACATCCGTTGATTTACGGCAGGAGTTAAGCATCAGGACGGAGACCAGCATTACGGCAGTGGTGAGCATCGTGAGTCCAACTCTTTTTTTGGGTACGGCAGGTTGTTCATGCCATGAAAGGTTTTTCATGTCGTTCATTTTTTAGTTGTAAAGAATAGTGTTTCGACTGTTGGATATTGGTTGAGGAAAATAAGGGCAATAGACTGTTTGCCGGCCAGGTTGGATACCTGTCAGTTAAGGAGGTTCTTATGTGTTAGTGGTTGTGCCGCCGCTGAGAGGTGGTTCAGCTACGGGGAAAAATCAGTCCTTAAATGAGCCTTTACCTTTAATTCCTTTGTTCTTTCTTTTCCGGCAATTGTGTTTTCAATTGTTACCGGTAAAGCAACCCTGCAAGTCAAAATCAATGCCAGAAATTTTTTTCAATTGATCTGATGCAATTTTTTCAAGGATACTTTAACGGAACTTTTTTTAGTTGTCTGTATAAAAACGGAATTTGATTTTCTTAAGTATTGTCTGTTCAGCTGATTATTGCCGATTAAGAGTATTCCTTCCGGCGCCTGAGTATTTCATTTATTTTACCAATGAAAACTGATACGCATCAGGAATGAGTATGATGCAGGTTGTACAAATTTATAAGTGTGTGTGGCGCAGGCGCTACATGGTTGTAGTTGAAACACTAATGTGAATAACTTCAGATGATTTAGTATGCCGGGTTGTATGTACTATAGTATGACCAGTAGTGAAACATCAGCAATTTTGTTCATCAAAACAGGTTAAAGGGTTAATAAATCTTCAACCCGGTTTTCCTTAATTTTAGGTATGATGGAATTAGGAATAATGTCTTTTGCTGATATGTTGCCCGATACTCCCGGTAGTCCGGGTGTATACGCGCAGCAGCGGTTACTGGATTTAATGGAAGAAATAAAACTGGCGGATGAACTCGGTCTGGATGTATTCGGGATCGGGGAACACCACCGTCCGGATTATGCAGTCTCTTCTCCCGCTACGATATTGGCGGCGGCCGCCGTACTAACAAAAAATATCCGGCTCAGCAGTGCCGTCACTGTCCTGAGTTCGGACGATCCGGTAAGGGTATACCAGCAGTTTGCCACTGTTGACCTGCTTTCTTCCGGCCGGGCTGAGATCATGGCCGGGCGTGGATCATTTATTGAATCTTTCCCCTTGTTTGGATATGATCTCCGGGATTATGATGAACTCTTTTCAGAGAAACTGGAATTACTTCTTCAACTTAATAAAGGTGGTACAGTCAGCTGGAAAGGCCGGCACCGGCCAGCGCTCAGTAACCAGGGCGTTTACCCGCAGTCCGTGCAACTGCCACTTCCCGTGTGGATTGCTGCAGGCGGTACCCCGGCCTCGGCGGTGCGGGCTGCCACACTTGGACTGCCCCTGGTACTCGCCATTATCGGGGGGATGCCCGAACAGTTTGTTCCCTTTATTAATCTATATAAGAATACCGCGGTTAAACAGGGTACTAAGCCTGAAGACATTCGCCTGGCGGTTAACAACCATGTATTTATCGCCGAAGAGTCACAAGACGCCGCCGATTCCTTCTATCCTTATTATGCCGAAATGATGAACCGGGTCGGTCGCGAACGGGGCTGGCCGCCACTGACCAGGCAACAATACGATGGACTTCGCACGCCGCACGGGGCATTAATGGTGGGCAGTGTGCAACAAGTGATTGATAAGATCCTTTATGAACACGAACTCTTTGGGAATACCCGCTTCCTGGCCCAGGCCAGTATCGGTACGGTGCCGCATAAACTGATCATGAAATCGATTGAGTTGTTTGGTACGAAAGTAGCACCGGAAGTAAGAAAGGCAGTTAGTAGTTTGTAGTTAGTAGTTAGTAGTCAGTTCTTTTAAAAGAGAAAGAAGTTGATGCTGGTTGCCGGTGATTGTTAGTCGTTAGTCCTTAGCAGTGGCTGTTTACTGCCAACTGCC
>CAZFLL010000240.1:0-3034 GCA_964519865.1 uncultured Chitinophaga sp.
GGGCCGGAATAGAAATTCAGCCCCGTTTTTAAAATCCAATATCCTATGAAAAACCAAGACGAAAGTACAACTTTTATCCAACTTTCCTATAGGACTTTTACGATTTTCGCAACATTTTTTTACTTAGTAATGAGACGTTTACGCATATTGTACGGAGATTCTGGACTCTTTTGTGCGATGTAGTAAGAAGTGTAGATTTTACACGTGTGAAGGGTTGAGGGAGTCCTGAAGAAGAAGGAGTATGAAAGAAGGGTTTAGTCGTTTAGGAACCCTGAAGGAGAGAGAGTTTGAAAGGAGGGTTTAGTCGTTTAGGAACCCTAAAGGAGAGAGAGTTTGAAAGAAGGGTTTAGTCGTTTAGGAATCCCAAAGAAGAAAGAGGATGAAAGAAGGGTTTAGTCGTTTGGGATATCTTTCACAGAACGGGCTGTTTCTAAACGACAAACAACAAACGACAAACCCTCCTGGCTGTTTCCTGACATCTGACATCTGAAAAAAAAAGGCCATCCCTAAGGACAGCCTCTTTTATTAAGTTATGACTTCAATTAGTAGGACCAGAGATCCTGTTCGAAATTGAAGATTTTTTCTTTGATATTCTCTCCTTCCAGCAGGCGGAGGATCGGATCATTGATATAGTTTTTGATCATCTTGTTACTGGAATTATCCAGGGTTGATTTCACGATATAGCTGCTGAACATGCGGCTTTCGAAAAGCTCTTCCCAGGTCATCCGGCTCTGTCCCATATTCTTAGGGTTGTATACTTCAGTCTTGGCCAGCATGGGGCGCAGGTCCGGATAATATACCCAGAAAAGGGAAGATGTACCACGTTCTTTATTCGTATTGGGGATATACTCGGTTTTCAGCAAGCCGATACCCAGGATACGTACAAACATGCGGCTTGACTCGCGGTCAAACACCCACTCCTCTTTTAAACGGATACGGGTAACAGATTTTGCATCAAAACTTCCGCGTACAACTTTCCAGCCTACTATTTTGGAGATATCGTTCAGGTCCATAATCTTAACTGTATCAGTTGATACCGCTAATTTTTGTGAAAGATCCCCAACCGCGATCGGTGTGGTGAACCGGTCATCTTCAAAAGCAGACACATCGCCATTCTGTACAGCTTTTATCAGCATACTGACAAACACCTGGCTGCCATTATCTGTTTCCGCTTCATACACGAACGTTTTATTCATTTTTTCACGAAGATCCAGCTCCCGCCATACTTTCTCGGCATACAGGGCATCATCCCAGCGAAGGTGCTCATAAGGAAGCGGGGTACGCTGATTCAGATTGCTCTTATCAAACGCATTATCGTTCCTTAATGACTTCTTAGGAGTAAGGTCGCTGCTGGTCGTATCATAGGTGATCGGAAGACCAGCCAGCGGATCGAACCCGGAAGGAGGCTGCGTATTATTGTTCTGCTGCTGTTCCGTGCCGGCAGGATTAGTTTGAGCATTCTCCGCTTTCTTCTTTTTTGACACACGTTGTGCATCAGCAGGAGTCAGCAGGAAGGCCGTCAGGGCCAGGCAGAGACCAATTTTTACAAATTTCATATTCATATCACACACTATTTAATATAATAAACGAGTGAAGGGGCTTTTGTAGTACGTCCGTCGGGACCTTTTACACGAATATCATCGATTGTCACCAGCCTGTCTGCTTTAACCTGGGTTTTGATGGCATTTGCCACGGAACCCTGGAAAGCCGCTCCGGTTACAGGAATTGAAACGATATCCCCGTCATCAGAATCGCAGGTAAAAGTAAAGCTAACTACCTGGTAACTCAGTTCAAACGGGAAATCTTTGATACCTGCGGCCACACCTGGCTGAGCTTTGAACTCGGCTGCAGTCATCTGGGATCCGCTGATTTTAGCCCCTACATAAGCCTGGGCATCAGGCACTGTCCGTACACGGAACTGGCTGGCTCCGGCAACCTTGCCATCCACCGTAACAGTGATCTTACAATCATCAGTTACACTGTTTACACGGGCTATGTATTTACCGTTTCCGATACGATTCAGGCTTCCGCTACCACCCGTAATGGTAGCAACAATTTTATCATCACCACCACCGCTGGCAGCGATAGTCACAGGGTTATCCACCCCAACATACAATACGTTCATTTTATCAAGCGCGATAGAAGCGTTGGCTGAACCAACAACATAATCCACTTTCACTTCCTTGACCTCATCTTTACCGGTTGTCTGGTTAAAGAAACTGATTCGAACGGGGATACTATGTGCTCCGATACCACCCGCATCCGTTTTGTAAAGGGCAAACCCTTCTTCACCCAGGGGTACAGTGGTTCCACCAATAGAAATAATTGGTAAGGAAGATTTACTGAAAGCTCCGATACCGGCTTTTACTTCAAGTTGCTGGCCGGGCATCAGGTAATTGGAGTTCTGACCAACAATGGCAGCATAAGAATCGAAGACGATTTTTACTTCTCCTACTTTCTGATGACAGAAAGTCACCACTTTGTTTTCCAGCCCTTTTACGTCATTCTGGAACTTACTCAAAATGGTCAGACCCGCAACAGTAGGTACCATGTGAAAATAAGCCACATCCCAGGGTTTGGTTTTACCATCCTGACCGGGAGGGTTTGACAGATCTATACTTTTTGATGATTTGAATGCACTATCAATTTCATGGTCAATGCTGAGAATATCCTGCTGGTATTTCTGAAGTCTTTCCATTAGGCGTTTACCTTCACCTCCCTGAACGAACATTTTGGTTACAATGTCCAGGTTATCCTCTTTAAATTGAACAGAGGGATCTCCGGGCTTACCACCCGCTTTGGTGATGATATCATTTTTCAGGCCATCTATGTACTTGTTAATTACATCAGTGATAGCTACAACCTTCTGGGCTTTTTCAAACCAGGGTTGTGCTCTCTCTTTGGTTTGGTTATCAATCGCTTTTTCCTCGAGTGACTTCATGATCAACGAGGTTGATTGATTTACCGTGGCATTGCTGCTCTCCAGGCTTCGTCTAACAGTCCGGAAGGCATTCAGGATCTCAGATGATACATT
>CAZFLL010000241.1:0-2990 GCA_964519865.1 uncultured Chitinophaga sp.
CTTTTCCATTCCGTCAAAATGCTGGAGCAGGGTATTGCCCGGCTGTGCATAGCGATCGGTAATGGGATAATACAGTAGCACATCGTTGGCGGGTCTTCCCTGTTGCAGGAAACTCTGTACCCTCGTGATATATTCATTCAGCTGGTGGAAATCCTTCCACTGCGGATTGGTCTGCTGAAAATGCACGGCGGCATAGAATAACCAGCCCGGCCAGGCCACGTCTTTCGGCGAATAGGCGGTACCGTGATACACAATATGATTCACGCCCCCGAGAAAATAGAGATCAATGGCTTTCTTCACATCACCGAGTGAAGACAAAAAATGTTCATTGAGCCAGGTGGCGGATTCGGAAGCTATGAGTTTCTTCCCGGTTACATTGGCGGCAGAGGAAGCAAATTTAAAGCGCAATACATCCGTTCCTTCAGTTTCGGGTATATCCACCACGCTGTAGAGGTCAAGGGTGTTGGCAGGTGAACCGTGCGACTGGTTCCTTACGATCTTCTTTTGTCCCGCAGCCCAGTTCTTCCACACATGGGTGAAATTGAAAAGGATCAGTTCATCGATCACCGAACGGTAATCATAGATCACCCGGCTGTTTTGTTCCGGTGTTGATTTACCGAACAAAGCGGGCAACTGTTCCCGCAGGTCATAGCCTTTGCGCTTTTTAAATTGTTCAAAGAAATCAGGCGTCCAGTTGGATTGTCCCCTGGCATCATCCACTTCATAGGAGTCATTGAAGAAACCACGGAGATAGCTCAGGTCATATCCCTTGAACGCTTTATCAAAGGGCTTGAAATAATTATTGGCCGCTTTTAAGGAGAAGTGATCAATCGCATAACCTTCTCCACCCGGTGCTCCACGCTCCACCATCTTTCCATGCAGTCCTGTAAACAAGGCATAGAGGGTCCAGTTGCCCGCCGGTGCGGTCCAGTTAAGTTTACCAGTGGCATCCACCTTCTTCGTCAGGTCAATGGACTTACCAGCAGCATCATAAGCCATCAGGGTTTGCAGGGGCAGTTTACCGGGGTATTGTAACTGGTCAAGCGCCAGTGCCTGTAAATTTTTATTCGCACTCACTGGTTGTAATAATGTATCAACTGATACCGGTTTATTATTGGCCGTACGCACCATGGCTTCCCGCAGGTACTCGACCGGCTGAGTGAGTTGTTCGCCTTCTTTTAATGTATAGGTTTTAAACAATACCGTCTTACTCGCATCGGCATCGGTTACCCATGGACCCCCAAAGGGCCAGCCCGTGGCATTGGCCATATCTACTCCCAGTTTCAGTCGTTTGGATTCATTGAGGGTATGCTGCAGCATCTGCATCCATTTCGGACTCAGGAAAGGAATAAACTGTGACTCGGCTCCGTAAATACCATAGATGGGCGTGATCTCCACGCCACCCAGACCCGCTTTCTGATAAGCTTCTAGGTTCCAGCTCAGGTCTTTCTCGTTCACGGCACTGCCCTCCCACCACCAGCGGGTCCAGGGTTTGGTAGTGCTGGTAACAGCCGGCCATTTCAGGGTTTGTGAACTGGCGTTCAGTCCAACCACAAGCAGTACAACCAGTATATTATTTCTCTTCATGTTCATTAGTGTGCGATAATGGAAATATCTTTTATTGTTTCGGGTAACCAGACAGCCATTTCTCCCTTACCCCTGTTGGCCCAGGCATAATAGGGAATGGCGATAAAGTTTTGGGTATGACTGCTGACAGAGAGATTATCTTTTCCGGTGGTCACCGCGATCGCTTCGCCTTTTAACACGGTAACCCCATTGAGGAGATCAGCCCGGTATTCAGGAACCAGTGTGGTGGATGCCGGCAATACCAGGTTGGAAGTTCGGTCCTGGTTATCGGCCCATTCAGCACAGTAGGTCAGTGGACCACGTTGCAGACTCACCAGTCCCTGGTTGTCTTTCAGCTTTTCATTGCTGTACACCCGTTTAACATCCATCGGGAGATTCATCTCCACTTTATCTCCCTTTTTCCATTCACGGGTGATTACTGCATAGCCCTTTTCCATGGTATAAGCTACCGGACTGCCATTAATGCTGATCACGATATCCTCCTGCTTTGCTCCTTTGAAAGCATAGAGATCGGAAGCAATGGCTTCCTGCCTGGCCCAGCCGGGAATCCGGATGCGCAGGGTGAAAGCCAATTTATCTTTTGACTGAATCAAAAACTTCAGGTCACCATCAAAGGGATAATTATTCTGTTGCTCAATGATGAGTGATTTCTTTCCGAAAAGCAGCGTTACTGTACTTGCTGCAAAAAGATTGACATATACATTGTTTTCGTGCTGCGCATACATATAGCCGGGCACGGAGGGTAAGAGGCGGCAGATATTCGTAGGACAGCAACTGCATTCAAACCAGCCGCTGCGTTCGGCTTCCATATCCGGGTGTTTGAAATTGTGCCGGATCTCCAGCGCATTGGTATAGAAAAAAGATTTGCCATCGAGTCCTACCCCCGACAACAATCCATTGTATAATATTTTCTCCAGCAGGTCCACGTATTTTGCCTCGCCGTGCAACTGGAACATGCGCTGGTTCCAGAACACATTGGCAATGGCCGCGCAGGTTTCATTATAGGCCGTGTTGTTGGGCAGTTCATAATTATCGCCATAGCGCTCACCATTCCCCACGGCCCCTGCCCCGCCCTGTACATAGATCTTCTTGCTCACCAGGTTCTGCCAGATACTGTCAATCGCATTCAGCAGTGCTGCATCACCGGTCAGCGCGGCCACATCGGCCACGGCGGAATAGAGATAACCGGCCCGCACGGCATGACCGATCGCTTCGCGTTGCTGTACCACCGGGATATGATCCTGCCAGTAAGCCCCGTTCTTCCAGGGATCCTTGTTCTTTACATCATAACCTTTGTAATTACCTCTTTCGAGGATAAAAAATTTCGCGGTACTGAGGTATTCTTTTTTACCCGTGATGCGGAAAAGTTTCACGAGTCCCATTTCCACCACTTCATGCCCGGG
>CAZFLL010000242.1:0-2988 GCA_964519865.1 uncultured Chitinophaga sp.
AGTTCAGTATCCTGGATAACAGCGGGAATATTATAAACTTCGGGCAGTACCTGGTTTGAATTTCATAAGTTTCGCATTGATTTGTGTTTCTTTCTGAATGGACAACTTATTTCATTTGCATACTTAAATTGAAAAGTTGTTAAAATGAAAGGAATTTTGCCTGGGATACTAATTATCTTTTTGTGTCATCACGCAGATGCTCAGCAAACAGACAGTACAAATAAAATTTTTCACTTCTCAGGTTCTGTTAGTGTAACCCATAACGGCTTGTCTTTTATTCCCACGTTTTCACTGGAAAAACCGGCCGTAATATTTAACCTGTCGATGGGACGAAGCAAACTCCGCTTTGAGCCGGAAATGCGTTTTGCCCTTGAAGGCAAACCCTGGAGCTTCCTGTTCTGGTGGCGGTACCAGTTAGTCAAGACAAATAAATTCGGGATCAGGCTCGGGGCACATCCGGCTATGAACTTTAAAACACAGGAAGTAACACTGAATGGTGTAACGAAGAAAATGATAATAGCCCGACGGTACGTAGCCGGTGAACTGACACCTGTTTATTATGTATCAAAAAGTATAAGTGTGGGGATGTATTACCTCTATTCCAGGGCGTTGGATTTTGGTACCGCGAAAAACACCCATTTTATCACCCTGAACAGCAGCTTTTCCAATATCAGGTTAGCCAGCTCTTTTAATATGCGCCTGGTTCCCCAGGTATATTACCTGAAAATGGATCAGCAGGATGGTTTTTTCATGACCTCATCGGTTTCCCTCTATAAAAAACATTTTCCTTTTTCGCTATCTGGTATTGTAAACAAACGACTTCAATCCAATATCACCGGCAGCCGGAATTTTGTCTGGAATACTTCCCTGGTCTATTCGTTCAATCAGCAATAAGTTGAAGAAAAACAGTCATAAAAATCAGGTAAGTTTGTGGAGCATGTCAAAAGTGGAGTCCATAGAAGAATTTTATACCAGGAAATTCGGTTGGATGCCTGAGAATATCCGGAACGGAATCGGACATATCAATGTTTTCAAACTGAAACCGCCACCGCCCGGAATGGAATATGTGATTCCATATAAGAGGAGGGATTTCTATAAGATAACCCTGGTTATCGGAAACAGTAAAGTGCATTATGCTGATAAAGTAGTGGAAGTGCAGAAGCAGGCACTGACTTTTTCGAACCCGCAAATCCCATACAAGTGGGAACATGTTGAAAGGATCAGGGATGGTTTCTATTGTATTTTTAACCAGCACTTTTTTCACCAATTTGGTAACCTGCTGCAGTATGATGTCTTTCAGCCTGGCGGGACTCACCTGTTTGAACTGACTGATGAACAGGTTTCAGCCCTTTTAGTCATTTTTGAGCAGATGCAGGAAGAACTCGCGTCAACGTACCAGTATAAATATGACCTGCTGCGAACCCGGGTATCTGAATTGTTGCATTTTGCTATGAAACTCCAGCCTAATATAATTACTGTAAAGCAACCTGTGAATGCGTCACAACGGATCGCCACGTTGTTTCTCGAGTTGTTGGAACGACAGTTTCCAATTGACGAAAATCATCAGTCCCTCACCCTCCGCTCAGCTTCAGATTATGCGGCCCAGTTGAATGTACATGTGAATCACCTTAACAAGGCTGTAAAAGAGACGACCGATAAAACCACTTCATTGATCATAGCCGAGCGGGTGCTGCAGGAAGCAAAAATCCTGTTAAAACACAGTGCCTGGTCTGTTTCAGAAATATCGTACACGTTGGGGTATAAAGAAGTCACCCATTTCAATAATTTTTTTAAAAAGCATATGGCCATATCCCCGCTTAAGTTCCGCAATAATTGAATTTTGTAATTCATTCTTTCGTTTTCGTAGTTTTTGCTTGTGCTATTGTTTCACTTTTGTTCTCAATTTAAAAGTTTCAGTATGTCAATTAAAATGCAAAACCGCAGGCTGGGTAACAGTGGCCTGGAGGTATCCGCCATCGGACTTGGTTGTATGGGCATGAGCTTCGGGTATGGCCCTGCCGCCGATACAAAGGAAATGATCACCTTGATACGCAAGGCCGTGGAGGAAGGCGTGACCTTTTTTGATACGGCTGAAGTGTATGGACCTTTTGTCAATGAAGAACTCGTGGGTGAAGCCCTGGCCCCATTCAAAGGCGAAGTAGTCATAGCCACTAAGTTTGGCTTCAAAATAGTGGATGGGAAAATGGCCGGACTTAACAGCCGCCCGGAAAATATCCGCAAAGTGGCGGAAGCTTCGATGAAAAGACTAGGCGTGGAGGTGATCGATCTTTTCTATCAACACCGGGTTGATCCGGATGTTCCGATTGAAGAAGTGGCCGGAACAGTAAAAGATCTGATCAGGGAAGGGAAGGTGAAATATTTCGGTCTGTCAGAAGCCGGGGCCAATACAATCCGCCGGGCCCATGCAGTACAGCCTGTTACTGCCCTGCAAAGCGAATATTCATTATGGACACGTAAGCCCGAAGATCAAATCATACCCACCCTTGAAGAGTTGGGTATTGGCTTTGTGCCATTCAGCCCGCTGGGTAAGGGTTTCCTGGCCGGTAAAATCGATGCCAGTGCCGGTTTTGCTGAAGGTGATATCCGGAATACCCTGCCCCGCTATACACAGGAGGCAAGAACAGTCAACCAGGCGTTGGTTGATTTACTGAATACGATCGCTGCAAAAAAGAATGCCACACCTGCACAAATTGCTATCGCGTGGTTACTGGCACAAAAGCCATGGATCGTTCCTATACCGGGTACCACCAAACTGTACCGGTTAAGTGAAAATAATGGAGCGGCTACTATAGAACTGACGGAGGCTGATCTGCAGGAAATTGAAACGGCTTCGGCGCAGATCAAAATAGTCGGTAATCGCTATACTGAGCAGATGGAAAGCATGACGGGTCTATAGAACAGTTGTTTTTTTAAATATGGCGAAATCCATTTCAGTCCTGATTTCAAACCCGGCTTGTTCATACATTT
>CAZFLL010000243.1:0-2985 GCA_964519865.1 uncultured Chitinophaga sp.
TGGTAGACACGCTACTTTGAGGTGGTAGTGTCCGCCGCGGCGGATGGCTGGTTCGTATACAGTCTTGAGCTTATTGATATTTTTGTAGTTCTTTTTTTCTTGCCCAGGTGGTGAAACCTGCCGGCAGGCAGGTTGGTAGACACGCTACTTTGAGGTGGTAGTGTCCGCCGCGGCGGATGGCTGGTTCGAATATAGTCTTAAGCCTATTGATATTTTTGTAGTTCTTTTTTTCTTGCCCAGGTGGTGAAATTGGTAGACACGCTACTTTGAGGTGGTAGTGACCGAAAGGTTGTGCTGGTTCGAATCCAGTCTTGGGCACAAAAACCCTGGCGCGATAGCGCCGGGGTTTTTTATTGGAACAAACGGCAAGCTTGCTTGCCAGTTTGGAACAATAAAAAACCCCGGGGACCTGCGATAGCAGGGCCTGGGGATTTGGGTAAGACCAACAAAAAAGGATCACGAATTAATCCAATCAACTTACAAAGCTTGCTTACCGGTCTGGAACAAAAAAATTGCCGCCAATCCATATACGGATAATAACAGTTCATGTATGAATCAGCGCAGTTCCTCCATTAAGCTAAACTTCTTTAAGAATGATCTTTTATCTTCACAGCAACAATTAAAACAACCAACCAATGTCAAAATTTTATCTCACAGTATCCTTTCTGATACTTATTTCGGGCTATGCCATTAGCCAGGAAACTGCTAAGCAGACTTTTAAAGCGCCGGGAATGAATGACAGCCTGGCGAAACACAAAACAGTGGCTATTTTACCATTTAACGTAGCCATTAGTTACAAGAAAGTCCCCAAGAACTTTGATTTCGAGGGGAACAAAGCCCAGGAAAAAAAGGACGGAATCAGCTTACAGGGCGGCATGTATACTTATCTTCTCCGCAAATCAAGTGATTATACGGTGACATTTCAGGACCCAGAAAGAACAAACATTTTATTAAAAAAAGACAGTATTTATTATAAGCTTGATGAAATGTTACCGGATTCAATCTGTAAGATCCTGAAAGTTGACGCGGTCATTAAATGTAATTACGCATATGAAAAGACCGGATCCGAAGCCGGAGCAATTGCCAAAACATTGCTTTTCGGGGCCGGTGGCAAAACAGCCAGCGGTGCACTGACCATGCAGATCTATAATGGAACTGATGGCCTTCTCTTATGGCGTTTTTATAAAGAAATGAATGAAGGTGTTTTCAGCAATGCCAATGAGCTTATGGAACGAATGATGAGAAAAGTATCAAGGAATTTCCCTTATGAAAAGTAATTACTGATCGTTACTTATTATATCAGAACAATAAAGGCAGTATTAATACTGCCTTTATTGTTTTAAAGCTTTATTCTTTCCTGTGAAAAGTTAAACGCAACAGGAAATCAGGCCCGTACGGCTTCCCCTTTGCAGAATTAAAAAGGCCGCTTTGCTAATCACAAAGCGGCCTTTTTTATACGGAATGTAAATTACGGATTCTGTGTTGAGTTAGGATTCGCCTGTAACTCAGCAATCGGAATAGCGAACTGCCAGCGGTTGTCACCAGCCGGAATCTGCATCACACCACCTACGGAAGCGGATACATAGTTCGGAACTACGGTTCTGTCAAGTGGCTGATTCAGCCTCTTCAGATCAAAGAATCGGAAGCCTTCACCCCAGAACTCCACCCTGCGTTGTACCAGGATCTCATCCAGTAAAGCAGCTCCTGTGTTGGCAGAAAGCGTGTAACTGGGATCCCTGTTCACTGCTAAAGTAAAGAGGGCGGCTTTGGCATCTGCTTCTTTACCAGCTGTGTTGGCATAAGCTTCTGCGAGGATCAGGTACATTTCAGCCAGCCGGATATAAGGAACATCCCCGATAGTCGGTAATTCCCTTGTTTTGAACTTACGGCTCATATACGGCTCACGGATATACGTGGACAGTGGCAGTGGGAAATTCACCGTTGTCGGGGCCGGTTCCCACATTTTCTTCCTGACATCAGTGGCGGTAATCAGTCCATATAAAGCAGAGTTGATCCGCTTGGGCCGGCTACGTACATACGTGGTATTGCCATCCCAGGAAATCTGGCCAAAGTAAGAACCAAAAGTATCCCCCTGGTCTGATTGCACATACGCCCCCCATATCCATTCTGTGTTGCTGATATTATTAAACCCACCCTGGTAAGCCGCATTGGTCATCAGCGAATAGGCATTGGCATCAATCACCTGTTTGGCATAAAGTGCGGCATTGGTATAATCCTGCATAGTCAGTGCCACACGGGCACGGATGGCCCTGGCGGCATTCAGCGATAAGTGTGATTTGTTAGGAGCTGCAGAAGCTGTGGCAAACAAAGTCATGGCATCACCCAGGTCTTTATTAATCTGCGTATATACTTCTTCAACAGTTGACCGGGGAAGTTTAAGGTCCAATGCTTTTAAAGGCATTGAAAGACCGGGTTGTGAGTTCACAGAACCGGCAACATACCGCTTGGCAAAGATTTGCACAAGGTTAAAATAAGACCAGGCCCTCATAGTCAAAGCCTCCGCTTTCAGCCTCTTTTTATCGGCTTCAGGTCCGGTTGCGTTATCGATATTTTCGATCAGTGCATTGGAATTGCCGATACAACGGTAATATAACCGGAAGGGATACGCGACATAACCACTGGCGTCATTTTTCTGGCTGACCCAGCCACCGGTTCCACTGCCTGAAGTAGTATACCAGGTAGCGGCCGACTGATTGATGTCCTCGCCCATAAAATCAAGCTGAAGCATCACTCCACCCTGACCCGGTTGATTTTGCTGCTCGTAACGGCTGTATAAATAACGGTAAATACCATTGATAGTGTTGGACGCATTTATTGTGGTGGTATAAATATCCGATTCACCTGCGCTCACGGTGGGTCCAGTATCCAGCATATCCTTTTTGCAGGATGACAGCACCAGGAGATAGCCTAATGCCAGTATATAATATTTCATTTTAGACATAGTTATTAAGTTTAGAAGGTGAG
>CAZFLL010000244.1:0-2977 GCA_964519865.1 uncultured Chitinophaga sp.
CAGTAAAATGGGGTCAGCCATAAATTATATTTTAATAGTTAGTTCAACCCTTGTGCCGGCAGCGGTAGAATGGATGCTGCAGCTGCCATTCATCTCATCTGTACGGTGCTGAATATTTTTAAGCCCGTTATTCGCAGCGGCCTTCTCCGCATCAAATCCTTTCCCGTTATCGGTAATACAAATCCGCAGATTTTGTCCGTCCGTGGTAAACGCGTATTCCACCTGCTTCGCTTCCGCATGCTTGATAATATTCTGCGTCACTTCCTGTACAATACGGAACAGGTGCAGGGTATAAACAGGGGACAGCTTTTTTTCAAGGGTGCCGCTCACATTCACCTGCCACTCAATATTGACAGCCGTAAGCATCCGTTGCAGGTAATTTTTTACCCTTAATATATATTCCTCCAGGCTGTGCTCGTTTTCCTGTACCGCCCAGATCGTTTCCCGGAGGATATTTACTGTCTCCCGGCTATGTTCGCTCAGCTGCAGGGTTTTTTTCAGGGCTTCTTCGGGTTTGTCCCTTAATAACTGCGTTTCGATATTATCCGTCTGCGCAATAATCGTGGTCAGGCTGGCTCCCAGGTTATCATGCAACTCACGGGAGATCCGCTCCCGTTCTTTGAGCAATTGCTCTTTTAACCTGTTTTCCTTATTCAGTTGTTTACGCTGCCGCAACTGGTATAGTTTGGTCAGCAGATAGGTCAGCAACACAGAACCGAACAGGGCCAATACGATAAACCAGCCCTCCTGCCAGAAAGGGGGACGGATACTAAACTGAATCAGTTCTGTTTCTTCACTTTCAAATCCATCCGGGTTGACGGTACGTGCCAGCAGCCGGTACTTGCCTGAACGGAGTTTATGAAATGACAAACCCAGCGAGTCCGATAATAAGCTCCACTCATTCGTTAACCCATCCAGCCGGTAATAGATTTGTGTTCCGGTAAGCTGACTGGTCAGAGCCGGCTTAAAATGAAACCCGATATTATCTGTGTTATAGGGAAAGAGGTGACTCCCCGGCTGACTAAAAACTTTTTCATCCGCTGATGCATAAAGCAACTGCGGGTTATCCACCGTTTTATTGAGTCTGAGTTCACCCATATTCGTAAGCACGAGTTGTTTCATCGTACCGGTGAGTAAAGTATTACTTACTGTATCATACTTAACCGACACGATCTGGTCCTCTTTATTTTCAATCAGTGAATTGCTGTTTATGGCAATAAAACGATCCCCGTCAAACCGCCAAAGCCCTTTATTACTCACCATCCACAACCGCCTTTCCCTATCCCGGAAACAGGCCATACACCTGGTTAAACCGGCTGCTTTTACCGGATATGTTTTTATCACCCTGAACCCCTTTACCAGTGCCACGCCTTTGGCCGTACTGATCCACATACTATCTCCTTCTTCGAATAAATTAAAAACAGCACTGGCCGGTAATCCGCCGGTGGCTGAGATAAAAGCCTGCTCCTGCTGGTGCCGGTCAAACAAATAAACCCCGTTTTCATAATCATAGGCCGCATAGCCATTCCGCAGTTGCTGCATTTTTTCAATAACCGGGTAACGGCCGGTCGGCCGGAACCGCTTCGTTTTTTTCAGCAATGTCAGGTCCTGTATCCCGCTACCATAGGTGGATAAGAGCAGTGTATTGCTCACCGGCAATACAGATGAAACACCGGCTCCTACCGGTATCATTTCTTTTTTAATAAGCTGTTCCCCTCTAATTTCATACACACCCACACCGTACAGGGAGGAAATATAGATCCTGTTATCAAACAACTGTACATTCATGACCTCCCTCTCTTCATGGGCAAATGTCTTTAGTGCTGATTTGCCTGAAAGCGGGGTCACCTTTAATTCCTTCGGGGTAACGGCATAGGCTTTATCACCCGAAATATCAATGCCCGTTACCCGTAACTCCCCGGTATTTAAAATCCTGTTTCCCTCGGGCAACAGCAACTGAATACCAGACCCCATGGTACAGAAGAGGGTATACCCTTTACTGGAAACACTGATACTTTCCACCATTGTGGTGCCAAGGCCATTCTCCTGATCATACTTACTCACCAGGTTGAAAGTCTTATCCGCAAAAACTGCGGAGGCGGATTTATCATATACCCAGTATCCATTGGGAACTTCCTGGACCACCGCTTTAAGTCCAGGGTGCCAGGCCATCTCCTTACTATAAGCCGGCCGGCCAGTCGGAAGCGTTAGTATATACGGCGGGTTAACATATATACTGTCATTTACTTTATTATAATAATCGCCGTCGGGTATGGATGGAGGCAGACTGATCTCCTGCCTGGACCAGTGCTTATCGACATAATCAATTCCCCGGACAGGCAGATCGCCTTGTTTCGAGAAAATGATCAGTTGCTTTTTATCCGTATCCCAACTGAAAGCATGATTGCATTTGGTGGTTTTAAACTGCAGTACCGATACAGCAGGCTGTTCCGCGCTGGCACTGTATAATGAAAAATCCGTATCCTTCGCCTGTAAAAAAAACACAGTGCCCCCGGGTCGGATTGAAAATCCATCTGGCCCAAGCAGGTCTGAATTAAATGTGAATGTCCAGGTTTTCAGATCCAGGTAATACAGGCCTTTACCGGAAACACCCAGCCAGAGTCCTCCCTTACCGGTACAAATGACCTGGTTGATATAATTCCCGGGCAGCGACTGCTCCGTGGTATATGTTTTCCAGCTGATCCCGTTGTATACCGCCAGCCCCTTATCGGTACCCGCCCACAAAAAACCATTCTCATCCTCACTTACACTGAATACATAATTACTGGGAAGACCTTCATTACTGCCGATATGCCGGAACTGTGATAACTGTGCCTTTACGAAAAAAGGCATACCTATACAGCAAATAATATGGAAGACAATACCCTTCAACACGGATCCTGTAAAGATGCGGGATTGTACCATGCTTAAAAATACGCTGTTCGTCGTATTCGTATAAAAACAAATTCCGGTTTCT
>CAZFLL010000245.1:0-2953 GCA_964519865.1 uncultured Chitinophaga sp.
GACCCTGCATCGCGAGGATTTCCCTCGAATCAAGATCGATCGGTTCATAAAAACAGTAATTCACCGGATCGAAATCGATTACTTCAATATATTCCCCGATAGGACCGGGTTTAAGTCCTTCTTCCCATCGGATCTTATAAACGGATTCATTAATACCCATTGTATCGAGCCGGGTAGAAAAACCGGGATCAATTGTATAGCCGCGGAGATAACGGTATTTGGGAATTGCCATATTTGTTGGTTAATTTTATTTTGTATTTATCAATCTATTTTCCTTGATGCGCCAAATCCTTTCACAAAATTCAAAGCAGCGATTAGATTGCCATCTTTAGTAATAGTGCCGTCAAAATTTCTGCCAAATGAAAAGGTTAACTGCTGATTCTGGCCGATATCATAGGCGGCATTAAAAACCAATCTCCAGGAAGGGTTTATGAGATCTTTTTGTAAGACACTTCTGTATATAGCCTCAGAACTCAGATGAAAATGACCTTTTGCCTCGTTTAAGCTTAGCCGCCCACCCATATCAAAGGTGGAGATGTTTTTTGTTTTGAGTATACCAGCATCGTCAGCAAAAATTTTATCGGGCTGATAGAGATATCTAAGGATGCCGGAAAATGTAAAACCTTCATTGCCTGAATCATATCCTCCTGACAGCCAGCACCCAACCTTACTGGTTTGGGTATTAGAGAACCCGTCACCCGGAAAATCCAACACAAAACCAGATGCAAAGTCAAGATAGCCTCCTTTTTTCCTTTCCATTTTAAACTCGCTTGCAATCTTTCTGACCTTTTTATATTCCTCAGTTTTCATAATGAGAATTGTTTTCTCCTCATTTAAACTCTTGTTTATAGCCGCAAGACGACCAACCAAACGTTTTAATATTTCCCTCTTTTGCTTTTGCCCTTCTGTGTCATCTACGCTGGGGGTAAGAGTCAAATTCACCAACATCATACTATCTCTGATCAGCTTTGCGTCATTCTCAAGGCTGTTGATATTTTGACTTGTTGTATTATTAATAAATTCATCAAGAAGTGCATGCTGCGCAGTTTTCAGGTTTTCGTAAACTTTTTTTGTTTGATCTGACCAGCACTGGCGGATTATTGAGAATTTAATGCCTACTGCGGCTTTAGTGAATGAGGAACTGTCGTTTCCGGTTTTATCTTCTTTGTTTTGGCGGGATACCCCAAATGAAAATTGAAAGGATTGGGTGAAGATGCTTTTAAAGTCCTTTTTGTTGAACTGATCCAGGGTATTGCCCGTTCTTTTAAATAGAAGAAAGGGAGCGATTTCGAATGCATAATCCTTTGGGAATGAAGAAAAATTGCTGGTTGTATTTTGAATTGAAACCATAAATGAAGTCAGGTCAGTTGGTTTCTCTATACTGCTGGGGGTAACGCCAAGCATATTAAGAGCGGGTGACGATGGGGCTTTCAATACATCAATCTTAATTTCATTTTCCGGTTTTTCAGCTTGACTGTAGGCTGATAGGGAGATTCCGATAAACAAGGTGGTTATTAAAATAATTCTCATAGTATAAGGTTAATTATAAAAGAAAATTTCTATTTCGTAAAATACAGTATCACCGTCTGTTGTTACTGTTTTTGAAAGCTTAAAACTATAAAGTCCATCAGGTCCGCCTGTAATTGAAAAGTCAATTGAGGTATCATCTGGTTTGCCTTTTATATCAGTTACAGCTGTTTTAACAGTAAGAAAGCGGTTGTTCAATTCGTTATTTGTTCCAATCAACAGATTTGAAATAGCACCGTCGTGGTCGTCTAACAAAATTTTATTCCCAATTTTTACTTTGGAGATGCCGGATTGGCCAGGAGCACCAATAGCAAGACTCATTTTAATATTGGTGTCCGTCTTTTCAGTACGGTAAATATCAGTGTGTGTTGTTTCGCTTGTTGCTTTTTTAAAAAGCTTGTTCAGTTTCACTCCCATAGTTAAATGTGTTTATTTTAAATGATTCGGTTTCAGTCCGCTTCTCCGTACATTCACCAGCTTGCCCATAATATCAAACCAGAATGGGGCCCCCATGGAAATACAAGCGGCGCCGATCAGCCATCCCAGCAGGGTCAGCAAGAGGTTGATTCCCCATTGCTGTTTTGGATCCATCTTTTTCCAGTAATCGCATTGAAAGGGGTGACTGGTCCAGCCCAGGGGAAGCCCGGTACTTTTTAAAGTATCTATCAGATGCCTGGCGGCCTGTTTCTGTTTTTCTGTATACGTTGAAGCGAGGGTGTCCAGCGAAGCATCCATACTCCGTTGTATTGCTTTCTTGGCGGAATCGCTGGTTGCTTCATTGATTTGTATGGTATAGAATTGTTTTCTTGATTCAGCCAGTTTATCAAAGGCACCGGCATAATAAGGCGTTACTGCCGCCGGGTTATCACTCATGTTTTCAGCAAGACTGACGAGCTTACTCCTTATCTGTCCATCCTGGTATATAACTTTCGAAAGATGGATCACATTGACATTGAAAATAAGGGTGAGTGCCAGTGCGATCAGCCGGACACTGACAATACTATGTGATTCATACCAGCCGGTCACCCGTTGCATATATTGATTATACCAGTCTTCAATTTTGTGCTGCAGTTCTTTTATATCGGCCGAAGTGTCAATCAGGTTATGAATGACAGCTGAAATTTTCCCGCCGGATTGCGAATACGCCTGTAATCCTCCCTGGACGTTTGCAAAAAAACTGTTTCCCTTCACGGGGGCTTTAGCGGCCATCATATCCATAATGGCCAGTGCAAAATTGGCGGCGGGGATATAGGCAGGTTTACGATTCAGGTCTTTTTGGAGGCAGGCGATCTGTGGGTGATTATAAAAGGCCGTGGTATTGGGGGCATTGTTTACCGGCAGGGCTTTCATAAGATTTATCCGGCCGGTGATCAGTACTTTGCTGTCCAGCAACTGCTCCAGGGATTTCCAGAGCATCTTGCTCCGG
>CAZFLL010000246.1:0-2881 GCA_964519865.1 uncultured Chitinophaga sp.
AACATACCCATGATGATCATCGGGTGTAAACGGATCAGGCGGCGTTTGAAAAAACCACCCAGGCTCATCTGGCTCCAGCGGTCATCATAGGCATAACCGATCACAAAACCCGACAGGACAAAGAAAAAATCCACAGCCAGGTAGCCATGGTTAATAATCTGTTTTACATGATCGCCTCCGGAGAAGGTTTCAAAAATGTGAAAGATGACCACTACGATGGCAGCCACCCCACGTAAACCATCGAGAATGGGATAATGTGTTTTAGAATCACTGAATCCTGAAACAGAAACAACAGGGGTATTCATAAATAAGCAATCGTTTTTGAATGGGATATAGTTCACAAAATAAGATATCGCTTTAAAGCACGGTTTGATATATGTCAATTTATACCCCGTCGGGAATTCTGCAGCCGCCAGAAATATAAGGCAGAATACAGTTTTATGCCGAATTTTAAGCAGTTCAATTCAACAGGCATCTATGACCCCTATTACCATTTCCTGCAGGCCGGCTACACGCTGTTTAACCCTTTTGTTTTTGTTTATTTCCTTCTCTGCATATTCACAGGAATACCGCCGCTGGCAAATGAACCGGGATGGATCCATTACCTGGAACATTAATTCCCCGGCCGCCCATGATGATCATATCGAAATGAGCGGGAAGCAACTATCCTGTGTACTTCGTTATGGCGTCGGGGCAGATGGCTCCTTTCATGCCACCCGAAGCCTGATATGGCCTATGCTGCGTACCATTCCGAATAATACCCATGCCAGCCTGACCCGGCGGTTCGCGCAGGACGGATTTGAAACAGTATTGATCAACGGCAGAGCGATCACTGCGGAAAAAGTAAACAGTATCACACTCAATGGTATATTAACCGTGCAGAGTAAAACAGGCAACGGGTTCGAGCTGACCCGTGAATATTTTCCCTCCACCGACCAGCCGGTGTATTGCGAAGTATATACTATTAAAAACAGTTCAGCAAAGGAGGCGGTGATTGAAGTGCCGTCCACCCACCTGGAGTACAATACCGATCCGGTGAAAGGAACGGAGGGCTTATATCGTATTTATGTGGACCAGCACAGCGTTTATATTTATAATGTACCCCCGGGCAGCGCCATACATTTTCCCATTATTTATTCAGGACTGAAAGCAAAAGAACAGCGGACTGTTTTTTCAGCAGGGCAAGAGAAAGAAAAACGTCAGGCTTTTATCAGTGAGGTCTGGAATAAACTGGTACTTGAAACACCAGATTCCGTATTGAACCGGGAGTTTGCCTTTGCCAAGATCAGGGCAGCGGAGAGTATATTTGATACAAAGGGCGGACCTATGCACGGACCGGGCGGAGAAGCCTACTATGCTGCGATATGGGCCAATGACCAGGCCGAATATATAGGCCCTTTCTTTCCTTATCTCGGGTATGACTATGGCAATAAAGCCGCACTCAATGCCTACCGGCATTTTGCCCGTTTTATGAATCCTGATTATAAACCTATCCCGAGTTCGGTCATTGCAGAAGGAACGGATATCTGGAATGGCGCCGGCGACCGGGGGGATGCGGCCATGATTGCCTATGGAGCTGCGCGATATGCACTGTCCAGCGGGGATAATAAACAGGCTACGGAATTATGGCCCCTGGTAGAATGGTGCCTGGAATATTGTAAACGGAAATTAAATGACGGTGGAGTAGTAAGCTCCGATGCGGATGAACTGGAAGGACGTTTCCCGGCAGGGACCGCCAATCTCTGTACCTCTTCTTTATATTATGATGCATTGATCTCTGCCGTTTACCTGGGACAGGAACTGGGAAAGGATAAGAAACAACTGAAAGTGTATAAGGAGCAGGCGGCTAAACTAAAGACCTCCATTGAAAAATACTTCGGCTCAAAAATCGAGGGATTTGATACCTATAAATACTATAAAGAAAATGATACCCTGCGGGCCTGGATCTGTATTCCGCTGACTATGGGAATCTATGATCGCAGTCGTGGTACCATTGATGCTTTGTTTTCTCCACGCTTATGGACAACAGACGGACTGGCCAGCCTGGCAGGGGATAAGACTTTCTGGGACCGATCAACGCTGTATGCTTTAAGGGGCGTACTGGCAGCCGGGGAAACGGAGAAAGCTTTACAGTTTTTGCATTATTATTCCAATCGACGTTTGCTCGGAGATCATGTACCCTATCCCGTTGAGGCTTATCCTGAAGGAAGCCAGCGTCACCTGTCTGCCGAAAGCGGGTTGTATTGCCGGATATTCACGGAAGGATTATTTGGAATACGGCCAACCGGTTTGAAAAGTTTTAGTCTTACACCCAGGCTGCCCGCTGGCTGGCCCATGATGCGTATCCGTCATATCCATGCGTTTGACCATGATTTTGATATTTCCGTGGAGCGGGTAGCCGGTCAGTTAAAAATAACAGTAACCGAGGGAGATAAGATCAGGATCAGCCGGATGACCAGGGATGGGGAATCAGTGCCGGTTAACTTTTAATTTTTATATTTACAGATTAAACCCATTCTTTCATGAAACGCAGGGCCTTTATCACTACTGTCGCATTGACAGGAACAGCAGGATTAACACAGGCTATGATTACGGAGAAGAAACCTTTACTGCATCATGTATTTTTCTGGTTGAAGAACCCGGAATCAGCAGCGGATAAACAGGAACTGATCAAGGGACTGAAAACCCTTGCTGCAATACCCAGTATCCGCCAGATCCATATTGGCGTGCTCGCTTCCACCGAAAAAAGAGAAGTGGTGGATACCTCCTGGGATGTATCGGAACTGATGTTTTTTGATGATGAAGCCGGTCAGAAAGTTTACCAGGATCACCCGGTACACCAGGCTTTTGTAAAAAACTATGGCCACTTATGGAAGAAAGT
>CAZFLL010000247.1:0-2861 GCA_964519865.1 uncultured Chitinophaga sp.
GCTTTTTATAAAAATCGAGCTTGTTTTTATTGACAAAAAAGAGATTACCCATATTGTCCGCGGTATAAATCTTACCCGCGTTGTTCCGGATCAGGAAGAGGATCCGTTCGTTGGTGATATGGGGATTGTCTTCGCTGGTGTATGATTTAAATGACATCCCGTTGTACCGGACAATTCCGGCTTCTGTGGCAATCCAGAGAAAACGCGTGGCGGTATCCCATTGCAATCCTTTAATGCCGTTGGAAGGGAGTCCGTCCTCGGTACCATACTGGCGGACATGGAAATTGTTTTTTTCCTGTGCAATTGCTGCAACAGAAAAATAAAACAGGAAGGCCGTAAACAATGTTCTCAGATAAATAACCATGGCTCCGGAACAAGTTACTGATTCTGGCTTAATAATTTACATTGTACAGCGTGGCGAGTTCAATCAGCTCCTTGATATTCCCCGCATTGGTCTTTTCATAAATACGGGTCTTGATGGTGGATACCGTATTCATTTTCAGGTTCAGGTTTTCAGAAATCTCCTTGGTGCCAATGCCTTTTAATACATAATGGAGGATCTCGAGTTCACGCGGGGCCAGGGTTTTAAAGGGATTGTCCTGGTGGTGGATATCGTTGCGCTTCTGCGGGACTTCGTTCTGAATGAATTTATGCAGGGTCTGGATCATTTCATCTTCACCTACTGATTTGGAGAGATAGTAATTGATGCCGTATTGTTTGACCGCTTCGCCATAGATCTCAGCCGGCTGCATGGAAAAGACGAGGATATTCAGGTCAGGGTATACGCGGCGTATATTGGGGATGACCTCCAGGGTATTGCCATCGGAGAGAATGATATCGAGAATCAGGTGGGTGTATTTATTCTTCACCAGCTCCTTCATCAGTTCATTGCAGGTGGCTACTTCTTCAATATCAGTGAAGCCGAGATTGAGTTGTACATGCAGCTTCAGTCCCTTGCGGATCATGCTGTGGTCGTCGGCAATGAGAATTTTCGGCTGCATTACAGGATTCAGTTTTACGGCGGGCAATTCGTTTGTCGTTGGGTTCATCAAGGCACTAATTTCCATCTTTTCTTTTGGCTTTTTGTAGAATTAATTCTATCCCCCTACCGGATCAGGCTGACCGTTCCTTTCAGCAACTGACCGCTATTATCTTTTAACTCAATTAAGTATATATACATACCTGTTGGCTGTACCTGGCCCCGGTAACGGCCATCCCATGGGCGATGGGTATAGTCGCCGGTTTCATAAAGCCGTTGCCCCTGCCGGTTAAACACGGCCACCCGGGCTTTTGGATAGAAGGCCAGTCCGGGGATGGTCCATTCATCGTTTTTCCCATCGCCATTGGGGGTAAATGCGGTGGGAATAAACAAGCCGGCAATGGCGGTGACCACTACCTCATCTCCTGCTGTACAGCCACTGTTTGCCGCCGTTACCTGCAGGGAGTAGCGGGTGCTTAAAACCGGGGTGCAGACCGGGTTCAGTATGGAGGATGAATTCAGGTAAGTGGCCGGGGTCCAGGTATAATTGTAATTACCCCCCGGATTCACCGAAGCGGTCATGTTTATCGAAGTTCCGGCCTGGATAATGGTATCCGGACCGGCATTTACCACCGGGGTTGGGAATATGCTGATGTTCTGACTGAACGGGGTAGAGAAACAACCCGCCGCATTGGCCGTGATTAACCGGATGGCATAGTTACCGGCTGTTGGATAGGAATGCGTAAAAGAAGGAGCGGCAGTGCTGGTTCCATTGCTCATATCCCAGTTCCACTGACTGATACCACTAAGTGTTGAGTTAATGGTCAAATCCTTTCCTGTACAGAAGGGTATACCGCTGACTGTGAAGTCGGCAACAGGATTCGGATGGATCGTAATTGTTTTAGTGGTATCACCGATACATCCATTGGTGCTGATCAGGCGGTAGCGCACATCCTGGTTACCGGCTGCCGTGAATTGTTTAGCCGTATTCACCGTAGTGGCCATGGTATTATCCGAAAAACTCCATTGATAATTATTGACGGTGAAAGGCGCAATAACAGAAGTACCGGTGAATTGAATGGTGGAAGCCAGGCAGGCCGGATCACTGATACTGAAATCGGGCTTTGGCCCCTCTTTTACCATAATTTTTATTCGGGCAAAATCCGTTTGATTGCAGGCGTCGATTTCTGGTGAAGTATACATCACCGGAATATAATAAGTGCCGGTGCGGGCCAGCGTGAAATCCTGCTGCAGGGTATAGGTATAATATTTCCGTCCATGCAGGAGAACAGAATCCACCGGCACGGGATTCATGAGTAACGAATCAGTATTGGGAAAAAGTCCGGGCGACTGGCTCAGCTGCCAATTAATGGATGTGGCTTTATAAGCCAGTTTAACCGTAAGGCGGAATGGCGAACGCGGACAGGTTATGGTATCGGTGAGACCCGTACTGCTGAGCGTATTGGAATAACTGGTTATTGTATTCAGGTCATTCACCTTGGTGCCCATATTATAGGCATAGCTTTCATAATACCCGGCGCCGTAAACGGAAGCGATAAAAGTGGAATCGCTCTGCAGGTGGTGCTGAGCGGCGGCACCGAATAATCGTCTCACTACTACGGCATATTGCGGATTGGCCGGGTGGGTAAAATATTCACCTGCAACAGGTGGCGCTCCGTCGATCAGTAAAGAAGCCAGTCCGGTTTGTGGGATAATAATATTGACAAAGTTGAGATCAATGGATTCTTTTCGGGTGGCATAGAACCAGGCATTCTTCACCCCCTGTTCAATGGGACTCAGGTAAAGCATTTCCGGATCACCATAGGGAGGGTCAATGATGCCGGAGCATTGGTTGATGGATAAGGCATACTGTGCCACCAGA
>CAZFLL010000248.1:0-2858 GCA_964519865.1 uncultured Chitinophaga sp.
GGCGGGCAACAAAACCGCGGACAGCAAAGAGGCGGCGGACAACAAGGACAGGGTAACCGTAACCAGCAACGTCCCAATAACCCTAACCGCAACCAGGGCGGACAGGGCAATCAGCAAAGACCGAATAACCCGAATGCAGGGGGAGATAAACAACCTGGACAATAAATTCTGGCTGATTCTAAAATCTATACAGACCCGGTAATTGATACCGGGTTTTCTTTTTGTTTCCTAATCAAAAAATAATTTAGCAATAGAAGAAAAACTAGAAATTTTTATAGAAACGGTTGACGTTTTTAATTACTTCCTCTGAGAATAAATCTCTGCGTCTCCGAGCTTAAAAAAAACCGCGGAGGGCGCAGAGGACGCGGAGGGAGTCGAGTTGTAAAAATGGTGAAATTGGTGGTGCAGGGATAAGAGTTAAAATGTGGTCAACTTCGTATTAATCTCTGCGTTCTCAGCGTCCTCCGCGGTAAAAAATGTGGTATAGGCTATTCCACGCCCAGTGCCTTATACAAGGCATCCTGAATTTTACCACGGATCAGCAGCTGGGAAATTTTGTTATTATCGCGGGTGGGAAATACCCGGTTGGAAAGAAAAATATAAACGAGATCGTATTGGGGATCCACCCATACGCAGGTCCCGGTAAAACCAGTATGACCAAAAGTGGATGGAGAGGAAAGCAGGGAAGGATAAGGATCTTTGCGCAGCTGGTTATCCTTTTCGGGTTTGTCAAAGCCCAGGCCGCGACGACTGATCTTACTGTTATAGGCCGTAAATAACTGCACTGTCTCCGGCTTCAGGTAACGAACCCCGTTGAACTCGCCTTTATTGAGCAGCATCTGGTACAATAAGGAAAGATCGTAAGCATTGGAGAATAAACCGGCATGACCGGCCACGCCACCAAACATGGAAGCGCCTTCATCATGCACATCCCCGCGGATGGGTTGCTTGCGGAAATAATTATCATTCTCTGTTGGAACTATACAATCCAGGGGGAAACGGTTACGTGGACCAAAACCGGTGGAGTACATTCCCATTTTACTGTAAAATGTTTTTTGGGTGTATTGATCCAGGCTGAGGCCACTGAGTTGCTCCACAATCTTCCCTAAAAAAATAAAATCATTATCACTGTATACATATTTATCGGGGGGTGTTAACGGACTTGTCTTGATCCGTTGCAGCAGGGTATCTTCCCAGTCATCCCGGAGATAAAAATTCTCTGCCACCCGTACGCCATAGCCTTTCTGCGGTTTGGTTTCATAAAAACCGGGTTTAGGCAAACCGTTACCATTTAATGTTTCTTTATAAAAAGCAATAAAAGGTACCAATCCGGCCTGGTGCAGGAGGATGTCCCGGATTTTTAATTTTGCTTTATCACTTCCTTTCACCCAGGGAAGATAATCGCCCAATGTTCCATCAAGACTGATCTTTCCCTCATCATATAATTTCATGATGGAGACGGTGGTCGCTGAAACCTTGGTCACGGAAGCGAGGTCAAAAATACTCTCTGGACTCATGGACGGGGAAGACGGATCAAACTCGAAATGGCCGAAGGCCTTATTATAAATGATCTCGCCTTTATGGGCGGCCAGCACCACGCACCCGGGGAATGCTTTTTTTGATAAGGCATCCAGCACGATTGAATCTACGGCCTGCAAAGCTGTTTTTGTTTCCTCCGGGGTAATTGGTTTTTTCTTCACCACAATGCCCTGGCCATATTTAAATCCACAAACCGTCACCGGTATTTTGCCTTGTGCATTTCTTTTCCCTTCAAGGATATCTGCCGCCACCTGCTGGGTAATCTCATCATCCTGGTAACAGGCCACCAGGGTGTAGGCATCGCAGAAATTTTTATTCGCCAGTACATTCCCGAAGGTGAACGTAAGCGTTTTAATAAAATTCAGTTCCTTGTACAGTTTTAAAGCCGGTGCAGTCATGCCGAAATTATCCATCGGTTTATTCGAATAACTATGCACCCCGATCACGATGGCATCATAGGCTCCGTCTTTGGGAATCGCTTTCAGGATCGAATCGGCTTTGGCCGGACTGTCCTTATAAGCGAATAAAAACACATCCGCGCCCAGGTCTTCTTTCAACCGGCGGCCAAAGGGACTCAGTTCTTTTGTACCAATGCCCACATAGGCAATTTTCTTTTGTTTTGTGGTCAGCGGCACCTGCGCATAATCCGTTCTGGAGGCGGTATTGCCCGCCTGGGCCAATAAGGTAATACCATGCTGGGCCACTTCCCTTCTGATCGCATCTGTTTTGGCATTGATATCTTCCAGCAGGTTATTGGTATTGATTACGGTTGTTTTATTCAATCCCAGCTGGTACTTCGAAGCCAGTACTTTCCGCACTTTGCTGTAAATATCCTCCCAGGTGAGCCGGTTATCCGCAATGGCTTTTTTGATCGCTTCGATGGATTCCCCTACACTTTCCGGCAGACAAAGCATATCGTTTCCGGCAATAATGGCTTCTACAGAAATCGTTCCGCCAGGAAAATATTTGGCCACCCCTTTCATTTCGAGCGCATCGGTAAACGTAAGCCCGTTGTAGTGGAGCTTATTCCGCAACAGGTCAGTCACATTATTTTTAGAAATAGAAGTCGCGCGGTTAGCCGTATTATCAATGGCAGGAATGTAAAGGTGCGCGATCATCACACTGCCCACACCCGCATCAAAAATGGCTTTAAAAGGGACCAGTTCGAGTGAATCCAGTTGTCCCATTGTTTTATTGATCACCGGCAGATCAAGATGTGAATCCACATCCACATCCCCATGCCCGGGGAAGTGCTTGGCACAGGCCATGATGCCCGCATCCTGCATGCCTTTCATATAAGCAATACCAAAAGCAGATAC
>CAZFLL010000249.1:0-2849 GCA_964519865.1 uncultured Chitinophaga sp.
TTAATAATTCCTTTCTGGTTACTGTTATCCCCGTTGTCGCCATCATTGTCAATCACGCTGCTTGTTTTATTGGAACGGGTTGAATTATGGTCCTGTGCTTTGCTGCCACCACTGCCGCCTCCGCCCGATCCGGGATCAGGGGCAATACTGGATGACTTGTTTGATCTTGACGAGTTATGATCCTGTGCACGACTGTTTCCTGTTGTAATAAAGGTCTCATCATTGATCACCAGCTTTTGCTCCACGGTAAATGTATAACTGCCTTCTTCCAGGTCAGTAAATTCAAATTCACCGTCTTCATTGGTGGTCATGGTCCTCATCTGACCACCTGGGTTCTTACCTCCTTTAACAATAATACCTCCGATCGGACCACCCGCCTGCCTTGACACAGCTGCTGATATCACCGCTCCGCCTGGCAATGCACCCCCGAGCAATTCAGCAGTGCCATCTCCATCCAGGTCACCTGTGAATATCGGAATGGTTTTTATGTTTGAACGCGGACTCCAGATTTCATCATCTCCTGTTGCCGCCATCCGTTCATTTGTCTGGTTGGACTTGGTTCTTGTTATTAAACGCGCTGCTGCCGGAGCCGTAAGCACCGAATCAGTCGGAATCATATCTATCCGTAACTGAATACCAGACTGACCCGCATTCACTGTTCCCATCATATCCGTTCTTTTTGATGCATAGTAATCATATCCTTTCTTACTGAGATAGGTTCCGAGAAGCACAGTGATATATTCACCATCCGGTACATTGGCAAAAAAGAAATCCCCACAGGCTGTTGTGGTAGTCCTGGCCACTACAGCCCCGCTATACGCATCCTTTAACAGTACATCCAGTCCGGCCAGACCATCACAATCCTGGTCAGGACCACTACTTTTATACATCGGGTTTTCACCGCTGTTATTATTGCCTTTATAAAGCGGGTTGTTTTTTACACTGGAGAGTTTGGCCGTGGTAGAACAGGTAGCGCAACTGCTTCCGCTTCCATCATTATAGAGTGGTTCGTACTGACGGCGGCCAGTGGCCATACCACTGCCTTTTTCTCTTCTTCCGGAAGCCATGCCGCTGCCCGCTTCTCTCGAATAAAGCGTTATATCCGTTCCCATCATCGGGTTGAAATTAGCGGCGCTGCGGCCAGTGGCTGCATAGGAAGCAGCGGCGGCTCCGCCACCAGCTCCTCCTGCCAGGTTGGATACACTGGAGACTGAATTATTGGTTACAATGCCCGTTGAGCCCTCTGTGGTCCAGCTTACATTTCCTGAAACAATATTTTTCCCCTGGGCCAGTGCACCACCGGCTGCATGTAATCCCTGGTTCACTTTTTCTCCGAATGTGGCGCCCTGGGTTTGTTTACCAGCCATATTTCCTCCCGGACCCTGCATGCCCTGGTTTACTTTTTCTCCAAACGTGGCACCCTGTGTTTGTTTGGGTACAGTAACGTTCATGGATATACGATTCGGCATACCGCCATTAATATTATTCAGATAGGCAGCTGCATCATCCGGACAGGCAAAGGTCATTTCCTGTACTGTACCATCGGGAGCCGTCATGCGCTGGGTTACCGGGCCGCAGTTCGCTCCCGCCATACGGTGTACACCACTTTCATCAATGGTAATCTGCCCGTTATCCGTTGTATACATCCGGTGGACTCCGCTTTCATCAATAGTGATTTCTTCAGTCGCTATCTGCGACCTTTTCCCGGAAGACTGCCCTGTAGCGATATCTCTCGGTGAAACAGTTCTTTTTCCTGAAGCCTGGCCGGTAGCAATATCTCTCGGTGAATAAGTTCGTTTACCGGATGCTTGCCCGCTGGCCGCATCGCGGGGTGATTGAATGGTATAACGTATACTGATACCGGCCATCAGGTCGGATATATTTCTGGATAATTTCAATCCTTCCACTCCGCCGCCCCGACGCAGGTCAAAATTCTGTACC
The DNA here is from genome assembly GCA_964519865.1 of uncultured Chitinophaga sp. Taxonomy (GTDB): domain Bacteria; phylum Bacteroidota; class Bacteroidia; order Chitinophagales; family Chitinophagaceae; genus JJ008. The sequence goes on from CAZFLL010000249.1 coordinate 1,942, forward strand.
TGTGTCTTCGTGCTCAGGTAATCGGCCCCGAATCCAAAGGACCAGGTTTCTGCTTTATTACTATACTGTATACCTAATCCCGTTTGAAAACCGGGGTAAATACTTTTTGTTGTAGCCTCATTCCTGTAAATCGAACGCTGCGCTCCTTTCTGCTGGATATTCACCAACCCGCCATTATTTATGAACAAACCACCTTTGGCGTGAGCATATAGTTGTACAGCTTTACCCCAGCGGACCGTTGGCCCCAGCAGCAGGTACATATTCTGCTGGGCTGATTTAGAAATCACCAGCTGGTCCTGCGGAATACTGTTTCGCTTTAAAAAATTATTGATCAGGGCATCATCCGCATTGGCCGTGGAAAATCCGGATACCACACCCAGCCCGATGGCATTAAAGAAATAATCCGCTCCAAACTTCACCCCGGCTCCCGTACCCCTGAACAACAGGGAATCAGCCTGTTTATCTGTAGGACTGGTATACACAGGGGAAAAGTAAATACTGAATGCTTTGGCATTATTACTCCTGGCTGAATTCTGATTATAGGCCCGGGTTACCTGCGCGGTCAGGGTTGTAGACAAAAGGAGGATTCCGGCCGTAAGGGCCGGGAAAGTGGCGTTGGTTTTCATTGTATCAAGATTTACAGAGAGTAATGTACGGAATAGTTTTCCTATTTGCAAGTTCGGGAAGAAGTAGATTGGGTTTCAATAAGGGCCAGGGTTAGCTACGAGGGACGAGGTACGAGCTACGAGCTTGACTACGTAAAAGAGGATGAGGCACTTGTATTTCGAGCGAAGCGAGAAATCTTGTATTTCCCTTCTTCTCCCCCTCTTAGCCCGTCATCCCGAGCGAAGCGAGGGACCTTGTATTTTGCGCAGCGAGCTACGAGCTGCGAGGTACGAGCTACGAGC
>CAZFLL010000250.1:0-2835 GCA_964519865.1 uncultured Chitinophaga sp.
AGAGAGCCCGGTTGAAACGCATATAAGGATTTACACAGACAAAGTCCTTTCCATCGGGCAGGTAATGGACTTTGCGTTCTTTATTGTGCCATAAACGCAGACTGTCTGGTTGCGCAATAGCGATACCGGTAATCTGCAAGAAACAGAACAGCAAGAAACAGGAGACTAATAATTTATTCAATCGCATAGATTTTCAGGTTATCAATCCGTTGCCGGCTTTTGGTACTGCGGAAAGCAAACCAGCCGGAACCAATCTGGTTTTTATCTTCGTATTCAAAATACTTCACACCATCCACGATAAAACTATTGATCCCCTTGCGCGTGATAATATCGATATGGTACCAGTGATTGGGTTTCAGTAAGTGCGCACTGTCTGTATACTCGCCCACCATTTCAAGGGTTCCTCTTCCATCATAACGCCGCATCCGCGTGGTTTTATTATAATTGCCTCCCATGCCCACATAATACATGAGTAAACTATCGTACTCCCGGAATCCGCCTGTGCGTTTAAAAAGTTGATCACCCGGATCATTCGCCATCCAGAACTGATTCAGGTCACTGAGCCGGTCATGCGGACCGCCTTCCATCACAACCATCCTGTCAAAAGAAATACGGATATCGCCTTTCAGCTTCTCCCGATACCATACCGTCAGTCCGCCTTCAGAATCGAGTTCCATTTGTCCGTCCCTGAATTGTACCGCATTGGTATCCTTATTACTTTTCTCAATGATATAATTACCAGCTGATTCTTTACCGGAGAAGTCATCATTTAAAATCAGTACTTCCAGTGGTTGCTGCTGCTGAAGGGAGAGCATTCCCACCGTGATGACTGTTAATATTCCATATCGTCCTGTACGCTTCATTTGCTGACTTCCAGTTTTATCACATCATACATGATCCCGCCACCATCTTTCACATCCGGCAGACGGAATGAAATAATATTTTCCCCTTCCCGCAATTCAACGGCCGGAAAACGGATCTCCTGCTTTACATAGTAGCCGCCTGCCACTGCACTGCGGTATACACTGGCGTCATTGCCAAACTGCCAGACCCCGAGTTTACGTTCATTGAGCCAGACTTCCCAGGCAGGATTCTTCGCACTGCCTGCAATACCCACGGTAAGTGTGGCGGTATCTTTATACGCCCTTTCCAGATTGAAATGAATATCCCAGCTGCCCCTTTTTGTCTGTGCGTAATACCAGTCGCTGTCCTGCTGAGTGCCTGTAATAAATTTCAGGTTCTCCGGGGGCAGCTTAAACAGGCTATAGTCTCTCGGGCGATCGGCTAGCCGGAAACCAGTTGTTTTACGATCGGCCACCCCGATCTGCCAGAGCAGATTTTTTGCTACCGGCATCGGCCAGTTTATCTTGCCCAACATGGTGGTCATACTATCCCTGACTGTAACCTGGTCTTTCCTGTAATCAGTTGTCGAGTTATTCCCGTACATATAGAGAGTATAGGAACCGGGAATGACTTTATCCAATAAAAATCGTCCATCCGGTCCGCTGCGGGTATAATACTGGTACCCGCGGCTTTGTGCCTGCCAGTCTAGGTCAGGTGCAGCAAGGATAACCATCGCATTGGCTACGGGTTTTCCGTCGGACAAAACAATTCCACTCACCGTCCCCCGCTCAAGGGGATACGCTTCATGCTGCATCCATTGATAAGGCCATTGACTGATTTCTTCCCGGGCTCTTTTTTTAGCATCTGCCCAGATGGCATCGGTTGACTTCCCTTCGTTAATATATAAAAAGAATGGCCCATTCAGTTTAGTCCAGTCATCCGTGATCAGGTTATCTCCCTTCCGTTTATCACTTAGGAAATGACCACAGTTGAACATATTGATGAGATAGGGATTGCTATGTACATTCTGGAATTGCTTGGTTGGACCGCCATTCAGGTATTCATGACTTGCCTGTATGGTAAACAGGCCAAGCCCTGATTTTTGACCGGCCATGCCATGCACATGACGACCTTCAATATAATCCGCATAATTGTACTTGGTATAAATCCGGCCATCGGGCATTTTAAATGTCCAGTCCTGTATTTCCTCTTTTAACTCCTCCATCTTCGGCATCGGCCCCTGGATACTGTCACGTACGAGGTGATAGTCAAACAAGGCTTCATCACTGCGGATACCCCAGCGGGTCTGGCCGAAATTACCGGTGGAATCTTTTGCGCGGTGTGTTTGCACGAGATAACAATAAATTCCAGGATCATTGGCACGAAGAATATACCGGAGATCGTATTGAAAATGATTGGAAGCTTCGTGATAAAACGAGAGCTCCACCAGATCAGCCGTCGAACGGATTACTTTAAACACTGAAGGGAACATGGAAAATCCGGGCCCGAGCAGGTAGCCCCGCTGGTCTTTCCCGTTCAGCAGGCTTTTCCCTTTGTAAATAATCTTATTCAGATCCGCGTTTTGTTTATCAAAGGAAATACTGACTACCGGGTTAGACAAAGTAACCGCGGTGCCTTCTTCCACGATACGCACCTGCGCCCTGAGCCATACAACAGGGAGAATAAACAGGAGTAAAGTAATAATTATCCGCTTCATAGTGCAATCAATCGTTATTAAAACATTTTTCTCAATCCTTCCCATTTCACTTTCCAGGTGCCATCCTTGGGGAAACCAATATTACCTGATTTATCGGCATCTGCGCCGGTGCACATCAATGCTACTGCATTCAGTAATCCGCCATTACCAGGCAGGTAAATAGTCAGACGATCATCCTGGTAATTATGTCCGTTGATCAGATAGGTGTTCGTGCGCACCGGCATCAGGATCGCATTCACCGCATCCTCCGGACGGTGAAGTCTCGCTGCCGTCAT
>CAZFLL010000251.1:0-1303 GCA_964519865.1 uncultured Chitinophaga sp.
TCACGAGAAAAAATAATCATATTTCCAATTTCCCTGAATTCCCCAATACCCTAATCCCTCAATACCAATACAATGAAAATTCTCTTTATCCAGAAAATGAACGGGATCTCAGGCTCCGAACTGTACATGCTGCAGATATTACCCGAACTGAAAAGAAGAGGTTATGAAGTGGAAATGCTGATCATCTATCCCACACCCGGTGATAACAATAAACGCTATATCGGGTACCTGGCCGAACATGGTATTCCCACCCATGAAATTTATAATCACCATGCTCTTTCTCCCATTCTTTTTTATAAGTTTTATAAACTGCTGAAGAAAAATAAATACGACCTCGTACAGGCCAACCTGGTACATGCTGATTTCCTGGCCGCAGCCACCAAATTTTTCTGTTACCGGGGTATGAAACTGCTCAGTGTAAAACATGGTTATCACCCGGCTTACCAGGTGAAATACGGGTTTGACTTCAGCCACCTCCGCAGTGACCCCTATTTCTGGGTGGAGAAATTTGCCAGTAATGTGGCCGATTTCAATATCACTATTTCCATGGGACTTTATAAAGTGTTTACCGAGGGAGGCATTGTAAAACCTGCCCGCATCCGGAATATCTATTACGGACTGACCCTGAAAGAACCGGTGGAGAAAAAATCAGTGGATGCAATGCCGGAAGGACCTTTTGCCCTGATCGTGGGAAGACTGGTTGGTTTCAAAGGCCATAACCTGCTGATTGAAGCCTGGAAAAAAGTACATGCGGCGGCCCCGGAATTGAAATTATGTATTGCCGGTAATGGGGAACTCTATGAAGTCCTGGACAAACAGATCAAAGATGCGGGTCTGGAAAACAATGTGTTGCTCCTGGGGCATGTGCCTAACCCACACCCACTTATGCAGCAATCGGTGTTTACCCTGGTGACTTCCGTTTGGGAAGGCTTTGGACTGATCCTGCTGGAAAGCTGGCTCCATAAAAAAGCCATTGTGGCATTTGACGCTCCGGCCATGAATGAAGTGATCGACCATGGGAAAAACGGCCTGCTTTCCCCCGCAGGAGATACGGATGACCTGGCAAAGCAAATCGTCTATCTTTACCGCGAGCCAGGCCTGGCTGCGCAATATGGGGAGAACGGTTATCAGAAACTGCATAGTTATTATACACTGAGCCGGATGACCGATGAAACAGTGGAAGTGTATAACCAGATTATCAATCGCTAAAGCAAACAGACGGATGGAATACGGAGATTATTCGGCCTTTAATATGATCAGGACCCAGGATTTTTACCTGGTGCCACTCTGCCTGATTGCCTTG
>CAZFLL010000251.1:1403-2835 GCA_964519865.1 uncultured Chitinophaga sp.
CTGCCCTTCTGCCTGCTCTTCAACAAGAGCTTTCTTTGCATTTCCTTTTGTATCAGTTTTCTTTCCTTTCATGGATCATGGCGGGTGTTTAAAATGTTCTATGAAATGTATCCGAAACTGCATAAGAAGATTGCCCTGGCGACACTCTTCCTGCCCTCCCTTTTATTCTGGGGTACTTCCTTATTGAAAGACCCGATCTGCCTGGCGGCCATGGGCTTTTTTACCTATGCCTGTTATTCGGCCCTGATCAAGCAAAAAAATATTACCAGCTCGGTGATCACCATCCTTATTTCCGGCCTGGTGCTGAATAACCTGAAACCTTATATCCTGCTTTGTATGTCGGCGGTATTCCTGTTATGGGTATTTCTCCGGGTCAGGGATAAGATTGAGGACAAGACCATGCGGATCGTATCCACTTCCTTCTTTGTCGGGGCAGCATTAGCTGTTGGTTTTTTTCTCTCCAACAGCCTGGCCGATTCTGAAGCCTCCCAGTTTTCGTCTGATAAATTGCTGGGTACGGTGCAGAAACAACAGGCGGTATTCAGCAGCAGCAGTGAGGAAGAGGGCGGCGGCGGAGGTTCTAAGTTTTCAGTGGCAAAAGCAGAAAGCCCATTGCAACTGGTTGCATCATTTCCGATCGGGATTGTAAATACTTTTTTCCGCCCATTTCCCTGGGATGTCCGTTCACCGGTAGCTATCCTTTCTGCCCTGGAAGCATTTGCCTTCCTGGCCCTGACCTGGATGTGCTTCAGGCGACTTGGAATAAAAGAGACATTTAATACCATTTTCTCAGATCCGGTAATTGCTTTCTGTTTTGTTTTTGCCATCTTATTCGGTGGGATTATCGGGCTGACCACTACGAATTTTGGTGCCCTGTCCAGGTATAAAATACCCTGTATCTCTTTTTATGCGATGGCTTTTATCCTGATTATGGATAAATCCGGAAAATTCAGTAAAGATTATATATTCAGTAAACGATTATTCTGAAGCCAAAGCCCGTTAAGTAGCCGGGCCGGTCCAACCCCCTTGAATACGATCCGCTTTTTTGAATCATTTTTGTATACCATTATCTAACCACCATGTGCGGAATTGCAGGCTCAGTAAATTTTAATTTAGACATTCCCCGGCTGACCAAAGATCTCTGGCACCGGGGCCCCGATGAACAAGCCACCTGGTCAGATGACAATGTGCAACTGCACCATCACCGGCTGGCTATCCTGGATATTGTCAGCGGCAAACAACCGATGCATTACCAGGACCTGACGATCATCTTTAACGGCGAGATCTACAATCACCAGGATGTGCGAAAGAAACATGGCCTGGTCTGTACCACCAATTCAGACACGGAGACCATACTTCACGCGTATAAAAAACTGGGCCCTTCCTGCCTGGAAGACTTTGAAGGCATGTTTGCCTTCGCGATCTATGATAA
>CAZFLL010000252.1:0-2704 GCA_964519865.1 uncultured Chitinophaga sp.
TTAAGGTTTTGATAATACCAATTTAAAAAATCAGGACTGAACATCCAACCGTTTTGTTCCCGCACAGCCGCTTCTTCGTCTATGCCTCCTTTCCTCAACCCTGACTTGTACCGGGTTCCTCCCTGCCCGTCAGGGTGCGTTGAGGGAGAAATGAGGGAGAACTCAGGGAGAAACAGGGCGGTTTGAGGGAGAACTGAGGGAGAACTCAGGGTTCATGTTGGGAAGCATCAGGGTCGGTCTTATACGCCAAAAGCAGAAAAAACAGGGGCTTCCCGCCATTTTACTGCATAAAAAAAGGCGCTTTTTCATTGGAGAAAGCAGCCATTTTTCAGGGAAAAATTACCAAACGTCCCAGGTTTTTCCGAAGCCCGTCACAAGTTCTATCGAAGACCGTCACAAATCTGAAATTTCGGGCAGCTGCTGAGTTTAGTTTTGTTCCACTGATCAAAGCCAGGGTGTTCTGCATAAGGAAACCGGAATGCAGACCGGGGAACTTGCCCGGGCGTTGATTGGAAAAGAGAAATGAATAATGAGTAATCAGTAATGAGTAAAAGGGGAATAAACTTTACTGATTTGGTACAGCATCAAAACTGTAATGACTTTTCCCGGGCTTCTCATTACTGATTACTCATTACTCATTCTTTGTCCCTCACAGGACAACTGAATAACATTTATTAACAAAAAATCTTAAAAAAGAAAAATTATGGCAAATTCAAACAACAGCATCATTACCGGTAAACTGACCGGTTCAATCGGTAATGAACTCGTATTTCGTAACTGGGAAGGCAAAACAATCGTGGCAAAAGCACCTAAAAAAAGATCAGGTGCCCCTACTCCTGCCCAGGCGGAAACACAGGAAAAATTCTTCATGGCTTCCCGTTATGGGAAAGCGATCAGTTCCAATGCTGATCCGGCATTGGCAGCTGCTTACACCGCTGCCCTGCGCCCCCGTCAGCATCTTTACGCCAGGGCCGTGGAGGATTTTATGACCTCCCCCGTGGTGAAGCAGATCGATACCCGAAATTACAACGGCAATGCCGGCAGCACGGTACTGATCCGCGCGATCGATGATTTCCGGGTAGTATCTGTCAGGGTGGAAATCTATGACGTCAGCGGATCATTACAGGAATCAGGCAATGCAGTTCAGAATATGAACGGGCTCGACTGGACCTATACGGCCCAACTGGACAACAGCCTGCCCGCGGGCAGCCGGATCAAAGCGATCGCTAAGGATATTCCGGGAAATGAAGGAAACCTGGAAACCATTATCTGATCAACTGCAGCTATGCCGGACGCGGCATAGCTGTTTTATGAGATAGTAGTTAGTAGTCAATACAGCTGCTGTTGGAATATGGGCTAATATTTTGACGCCTCTCCAACAGATGACAGACAAGATGCATCCTGAACTTTAAATATCCCGGAACAAACGGGGTCAGAACTGATTGGATAAGTTTATTCCTTCTATTTTTTACTCCACCAATATAAAAGCTGCCCAGTAAAAAGAGCTGTATTTCCTGCGCATGTCCTGCTGCGCAGCCGTAAAAGATTCCCTGGCGGTTTTGCCCTGAAGATAATTAGTGTAAAATATGTTCATCAGTTCGGCTGTCTCTGCATCAGGGATCTTCCATAAACTCAACAGCATTTTCTTTACCCCGGCTAATTTGAATGCCCGCTGTAAACCAAATACCCCTTCAGTTCCTTTCACATCTCCAAGAGCAGTCTGGCAGGCACTCAATACCACGAGATCGGTTTGCCTGAAGTCAAGCTGCGCGATCTCATAGGCAGTAACAATACCGTCTTCTATACCTGACAGGGGCGCCAGGCCATTCCAGACCCTGTTGGCACCCGATAGTACAATGCCGCTCCTCAACAAGGGATCATTGGCCTGCGTGAATGCATTTCGGTTATCCGCCGCGAGTCCTTCCTCAAGTCTCTTTTGCGGATCCTGTAAAAAGAACCCGTGTGTGGCCAGGTGTATTATTGAAGGAGTATTTCCGCTGAGCATCTTGAATTGTTCTTCAGTGGATTTCAGCTGACTGTAAGAAGTACAGTTCATTTTTTTTGCTTCGAATAAAGCCTGGATACCACTGATCTCCCGGGCCGCACCATCCAGCTTTCTCCATCCTCCTTTATATTCGCGCTGACCGGCAGTTACAGCAGTTAACTGATCCCCTTTTTCGCCTTGCAGAATATTCCTTACCAGCTCAGCACTATCGGCATCATATACACAATCGCCGAATAAGCCAATGGAAGGGTTGCTCACCGGCTTTTCCCTGTTCAATGCCAGCTGACGGATACTGGTATACTGATTCAGTTCAAACCTGTCCATCAGCAACAGGCTGTCTCCGGCAGGCAAGGCATGAAAGGCGATCTTATAGAATAAACCCGCAGGTGAATAATTGATCTTATGTATCCCTTTCAGCCAGGGCATCATTGGTTTCCAGACCAGTGTATATAAACTATCCCCGCTGATGGAAGGCTTGTCGTTCTCATCCAACGGGTCACTCCGGTAGATGGCCCTGATTGTAGTCTCTCCTGCCCCGGCAGAAAGATATTTTCCCAATTGTTTCTCCTCACATAGTGGTACAAACTGTGGCAGACTGTCTTCCTTTCGCAGGATATAGGCGGCATAGACGACACTGTCTGTCCATTCCCTGTTGTACAAACTGAACCTGACAAAGGCAATGGCCGCTTCATCGGGTTG
>CAZFLL010000253.1:0-2660 GCA_964519865.1 uncultured Chitinophaga sp.
AATTAAGTAAATTACGTATCTACTTAATCATCCACCGGACCGCTGCAGATCCGGCTGGTAGTTATGAAACAGTGGCTATTATATTGTTTCTTCTTTTTATTTCTTTCAGTCTCCCTTGTTGCACAAACAGTGGTCTCCATGAAGGTGGATGGCGCTATAAATCCCGTTTCCGCTTCATTTATTAAAGAAGGCATCGCTAAAGCCAGCAGCCAGCGGGCTGAATGCCTCCTCATAGAACTTAACACGCCCGGAGGTTTATTAAAGTCCACCCGAGCTATCGTCAGCGATATACTCGAATCCCCGGTTCCCGTAATAGTTTATATATCCCCGGCCGGATCACAGTCAGGATCAGCCGGCGTGTTTATCACCCTGGCCGCGCATATTGCGGCCATGACGCCAGGCACCAATATCGGCGCGGCCCATCCTGTTTTATTACAGGGACAAATGGACAGCATCATGTCGGTGAAAGTGACCAATGATGCCGCGGCTTTTATCCGTTCCATTGCCGAGAAAAGAAACCGCAATATCGAATGGGCGGAGAATGCCGTCCGCAAAAGTTTTTCCTATTCTGAAACAGAGGCCCTCAAAGATTCAGCGATTGACCTGGTTGCCCTCAATGTACAGGACCTGCTGAAGCAGGTGGATGGCAGGCCGGTCACCTTATTTAATGGCAGCACAAAAATCATTCATACAAAAACAGCAGCGATTGAAGTATACCGGATGAATTTTTTCCAGCAATTCCTGCAGATCATCAGTGACCCCAGTGTCGCCTATATCTTACTGATGCTGGGATTTTTCGGTGTGCTGTTTGAGTTGTTCAACCCTGGTGCCATACTACCGGGTATAGTGGGGGTGATCAGTCTTATCCTGGCTTATTATGCCATGCATACCCTGCCCATCAATATGGCCGGACTGGCCCTGATTGTATTTGCCCTCATCCTTTTTTTGCTGGAGATAAAAATCATCAGTCATGGCCTGCTGGCCATCGGGGGCGCCATATCCTTACTGATCGGTTCCCTGATGCTGATCAGGCCTTCATCAGTACTCGAACTGGTAAGTATTTCAAAGGCGGTGATTTACGGGGCAACGGTAGTAATCACACTGCTGTTCATATTCATTATCGGTGCCGGAATAAAAGCTCAGCGGCGGAAGGTGGTAATCGGCCAGCCGGCGCTGATCGGCAGCATCGGTGAAGTAACGGAAACACTTTCCCCGGCAGGAACAGTCCGGGTAAACGGGGAGCTTTGGCAAAGTGAATCCAATGGAGTAACAATCGCCATTGGAGAGAAAGTACGCATTACAGCAGTGAAGAATTTGAAAATATATGTTGAACCTATTACTCAATCTTAAATAAATTTTATGGAACAGTTTCCCGGTATGATTGTCGGTCTTGTTGTATTTGTCATCATTGTATTTGCCAGCGCCATACGTATTTTACGGGAATATGAGCGGGGAGTGATCTTCCGGCTGGGCCGCCTGATCAGTAATGATGGCGTAAAAGGTCCCGGACTGATCCTGCTGATTCCCTTTGTGGACCGGATGGTAAAAGTCAGTCTGCGTACCGTGGTACTCGATGTACCCCCGCAGGATGTGATCACCCAGGACAATGTATCCATTAAAGTAAATGCCGTGGTTTATTTCAGGGTGATGGAACCGCAGAAAGCCGTGGTGCAGGTGGAGAATTTCCTGGCCGCCACTTCACAGATCTCTCAAACAACCTTACGTAGCGTATTGGGACAATCCGAACTGGATGACCTCTTGTCACAACGCGATAAGATCAACCACAAATTGCAGCAGATCATTGATACCAATACAGAACCCTGGGGCGTGAAAGTGTCGAATGTGGAGGTAAAACAAATTGACCTGCCGCAGGAAATGCAGCGGGCCATGGCCAAACAGGCGGAAGCAGAACGCGAACGCCGGAGTAAAGTGATTGCAGCGGAAGGTGAATTCCAGGCTTCACAAAGACTGGCTGATGCGGCCAAGATCCTGGGCGAACAACCCAGTGCATTAACCCTTCGTTACCTGCAGACATTGAGGGAAATCGCCACGGAAAACAATTCAACCACCATATTCCCGGTGCCGATTGATTTGCTGAAACCGTTTCTGAACAGCGGGGGGAAGAAACTGGAGGAATAAAGTACGAAGTAAGAAGTACGAAAACAGAAAGCGGGAAGAGGCTAAAGGGAAAGCAGCGAGCCACGAGCCACGAGCCTGCCTGCCGGCAAAGGCAGGTTGCGAGCAGTTTACGTAAAAGAGATTAAACTTCCTGGTTGAGATAGAACAAGGTTAGAAGGGGCTGTTGACTACTAACTACTATCTACTAACTACTATCTTTTCCTTGAATCCGTACTTCTCCGACTTACTATTAAACGTATCTACGATCGCTTCTTCCAGTGAGATATCCAGTAAGGAGGCCAGCAAGTCGAGGTAAATGGCAATGCCGCCGATCTCTTCTTTCAGCATTTCTTTTGTGATGTCTTTGGCGGTGTAGCTGCTTCCGCCATCCACGCCGCCTCTTTCCACGCGCTGCATTTTTTTGATCATATTGCATAACTCACCCACTTCACCGGCGAGGGCCGTGGTCCAGTAAGTGAGGGGCTGGTTATCGTAACATTTAAAGCCTTCAGTGGCTCTTTGTACATTGATGGGGCGGAAGG
>CAZFLL010000254.1:0-2658 GCA_964519865.1 uncultured Chitinophaga sp.
TTACAGCGTTGATATTTTATCAAACCTGTAATGCCTGTTCTTATCGCTAACTTCTTTCCTCTCTCCTTTCTCCCCTTTCCTCTTTCCTTTCTCCTCTCTCCTCTTTCCTTTCTCCTCTCTCCTCTCTCCTTTCTCCTCTCTCTTAATTCTTCCTGAACGCCCACCTGATCATCTCTTTCCAGGTAGGTTTCTTGCCATACATCAGGATACCGGTGCGGTAGATCTTGCCTGCAAACCAGACGGTAAACATAAAGCTGAGGATGAGTACCGACATGGAAAGGATTAGTTGCCACCAGGGGACAGTACCCGGTACCCCAAAAGGAATACGGGCCATCATTACGATCGGTGAGCTGAAGGGGATAATGCTTCCCCATACCGCTATGGGTCCTGTTGGATCAGCAATGGCAGTGGACATCATGGCAATTGAAATGATCACCAGCATGGTGATCGGGAAACTGAGCGACTGGGCTTCACGCATATCTTCGTTAACAGCGCTTCCGATAGCTCCATACAGGGAAGAGTAAAAGAAGAAGCCAGCCAGGAAATAAAATCCAAAGCAGAACAGGATCAGCGGCATATTCACACTGGTAAATATATTCTGCATCTTACCCACCATTTGTGAGGCCATTCCGGCATTGCCGGAAGCCTTACCTACATTATAAACAATCAGTATAAAAGCGATCCAGAGCAGGAACTGCGTCAGGGCCACCAGGCCAATGCCCAATATCTTACCCAGCATCATCTGGAATGGTTTGACCGAGGATACGATCACTTCCGCAATCCGGTTGGTCTTTTCTTCCATCACGCCCATCATGACCTGCGAACCATAAATCAGCAGGATCAGGTAGATCATGAAGCCACATACGTAACCGATGCCTTCCGCGTATTTGGCATTGGCATTTTCATCCAGTATATTTTTAGGAGTTACCTGCAGTCGCTGCCGAAGGATCGCCTGCTTTTCATCATCTATCTGGAGGCTGTCGTTCTTTATCTCACTCCAGATCCGGTTGAGTTTGGCTTCCACGGCGGCCGTTGACCCGCTGCCATAGGATTTATCGGCTTTAAAGAAAAGGGATTCCCCTTTTTTCCAGTCCAGCGCAGGAACAACGATATAGCCATCATAACCTGCTTTTTTGTGATCGGCAATTACAGAATCCACATCATTTTTTACCAGGGTGACCAGCGAACTGTTATCCGTCTGGTTCTGTTTGGCCAGTAATGTCTCAGTGAAATAACCAGATGAATCGATCAGGGCCACATGCAGGCTTTGTTTGCTTTTTTCCGCGATAAAGCCCATGCCGAAGATCAGGGCCATATACAAGAGGGGAAAAAGCAGCGTGGAAATGATGAACGTTTTTTTCCGTACCCGTGAAAGGTATTCGCGTCTTATGATGATCAGTATTTTTCTCATGTCTTTGGTATTAATGGTAATGATTAAGCATGAACCGTCTGAAACTGGCGGGCTGTTGGTGTGCCTTCCACCAGTTTGATAAAAATATCGTTCAGGGAAGGCAGAATCTCATTGAATGAATTAATGTCAAGACCCTGGTCCAGCAGGAAACGTAGTACATCATTGGGACTTCGGCCTTCTTTTATCTTAATCACCTGTGTCTCCCCGTTATGCCCCGTCAGTTCAAAAGGAGCCTCCCCGTTGACAACGGTTAAAGGCTTATCCAGCCCGATGCTGTAAATATTTTCCTTGTATTCCTGTTTTACATTTTTTACCGTTCCATCCAGGATTTTCCGGCCTTTATTCACCAGTACAATATGATTACAGATTTCCTCCACCTGTTCCATCCGGTGTGTGCTGAATATAATCGTGGATCCGTTCTGGGACAGGTTAAAAATTTCATCTTTGATCAGGTTGCTGTTTACCGGGTCGAGACCACTGAAAGGTTCATCCAGGATGATCAGCTTGGGTTCATGAAGCACGGTGGTTACAAACTGCAGTTTCTGTCCCATTCCTTTCGACAGGTCCTCCACTTTTTTATTCCACCAACTGTCCATTTCAAACCGGGCAAACCATTTTTTTATTTTGGACTGGGCATCACTGTGACTCAGTCCTTTCAGCTGGGCCAGGTACATCGCCTGTTCCCCGATCTTCATTTTTTTATAGAGCCCTCTTTCTTCCGGCATATACCCGATATGCCCGACATCATTAATGGGGTCAAATTTTTTACCATCGAAAATGATCTGTCCTTCATCCGGGTAAAAAATCCCGGTGATCATCCGGATCAACGTGGTTTTACCCGCCCCGTTGGGACCGAGTAAGCCAAAAATCTGTCCCTTATCTACGGACAGGCTGATATCGTCCACCGCCTTTTGTGTGGCGAAGTATTTTTTCAGGTTCTGGAGTTCAAGAATGGCCATATAACTTGGTTTTGAGATGTAAAATTAGTTTTCTGCCGGACTTCACCCTTTATTTTCGGTGAACTGCATCGGTAAGGGGGTGAAATACCTCCCGATTCAGATAAAATCTCCCGATCAGCCAATAAGCCATTACAAAAGAGTAATCCGTCTTTTACCTTCAGACAGTACGAATTTTTGAGGCGGTGGCATTGAGGATAGGTCTTATTGGGTTTGCGGGCCAGACTTAGCGAGAAACATCGCAGCGACCCTTTCCCCGTCCATCGCCGCACTTACGATACCACCTGCATA
>CAZFLL010000255.1:0-2657 GCA_964519865.1 uncultured Chitinophaga sp.
GGGCTGTTGACCTGCCTACCGGCAGGCAGGCTACTAACTACCGACTACTAACTACGAACTAATTCCTATATTTGCTGCCGCCAATGCGAAAATACCTTCATAACATCCGTGACTTCCTACTCCCTCTGATTGATTTCTTCTATCCGCCCTTTCGCCGGCTGATGAACCTGCAGACATTCCGCTATGCTGCATCCGGAGGGGGGAATGTTTTACTGGGGTTTCTGATTTATACAGTCAGTTATAAGTTTATTTTCCTGGAAGAGGAATTCCATTTTGGTTTTTACGCTTTTAAAGGACACGTGGCCGCGCTCTTTATTTCTTTCTGTATCACTTTCCCCATCGGGTTCTTTATGTCCAAATATGTGGTCTTTAACGACTCGGCTATGAAAGGACGTGTCCAGTTATTCAGGTATTTCATGGTTTGCATGTTCAACCTGGCGCTGAATTATATGCTGCTTAAAATTCTGGTGGAAAGAATGCACCTGGATGCCATCCTGGCCCAGGTGATAACGGTAGTGATCGTAGTGGTGTTCAGTTATTTGGCCCAGCGGAATTTTTCATTTAAAGCCACCGCTGAAACGGAGGAATAATTACAGGCTCAGTTTAGCCGCATCCACTTTAACCTGCAGTTCACCGTCACAATTACTGCGGATCACCAGGTGCTGTTCCATCGGGTACATCCTTATCAGCCGGATATCCCGGATATTGCCAAAGCTGCGGATACCCGGCATCCATTCCTGGTTCAGCTGGGTGTTAATGGTGGTTTTTGCATTGTCAATATAATTACCCAGTTCAAAACGCGCATACTGGCTGATCTCTTTGGTGATTTTTTTATCAAACAGCCAGCCGGCAGAACCCAGCAGGAAATTTTTCGTTTTAATATCGAAATCAAGGTTTACAATTTCGATCATCCGTTTCGCCGAATCATAGGAGGGAGTACCCACCAGGTAAATAAGTCCATGGTTGGTGCCGGAAAAATAAAGGCGGATAATCATTTTCTCAAACCCGCCGCCATAAATTTTACAGCTGTCTATGATGAACTGTTTTTTGACAAAGGCTTTTTTAAAATCAAAGCTTTTACCAGCCACCTGTTGGTTCATGATCCGGCTGAGGGAATCATAATTCAAAACGGCATCCAGGAAAATGGAGAAGCCGGGGCGGGCGGCTGAGTTACTGATATGTGGCACCTGGGTCAGTATCTCGGCGGGTTTTTCAAAACTGATCACCGGCCTGGCAGAGAAACCAAGGTTGATATTCAGTGAATCATTCTGCGCATAGATCCGGTTCAGGTGTACGCCGGTAGGATTGATCTTTAACCAGCCCAGGCCATACAGGTTATACGCTTTATTCAGCTGGTCCCATACTTTCTGCATCTGGGGTTTCAGCTCGGTCGTCCCGTAATTTTTGTCAAGATCGGCCTTGGCCGCATCCAGTTCAGCTACCAGTCCTTTCATCACCTGACCTGTTACATTCTGACCCCAGAAACAGACCTCGCATTTATCCAATGGCTGGGGCTCATTCCGTTTGATATCCAGTTTGACCTTGTAATTGGTCATCAGGCTCAGGGTGTTGGTAAAGGATACATTCACGCGGCGTTCGGGTTCAGTAAAGCCACAGCGGCAGGGTGGGGTCCAGGGGGTCAGGGCCACCCCGTTGGTACAGACACGGGAGGAGCCGACAATTTTATAATAGCCGGTAAAGCCCAGGTTGAGTGACATACCGGTGGCTTTCATCTGCAGCTTACTCCGGCGGAATACATATTTATAGCGGGTGTCGCAGGCTTCAGAAACCCAGCCATCCGGATAGCCGGCCGAGGTAAATAAGGTATCGACTGATTTCTCGGCCATGGTATAAACAGGCCGCAGATCCACCTGGATCGGGATATTCAGTTCTGAATCAGGTAATGAATCCAGTTTAAATTTACCAGTTGATAAATCCGGATTAGAAGGGTCGATCTTCTGAGCCAGGGCAGCCCCTGTTAATAACAGGCAGCTGAATAACAAAATCAGTTTTCCTTTCATGTTGCTTACGTGAATCAAAATTAGCTAAAGAAAGGAAAAAGAATTGTGAATAAATACGGCGTAAATATCAGAAGCCTTCCTTGGGCTGGCACATGCTGAACCAGTTGCCACAACCATCTTTAATGATGCATTCAGTGCCATAAAACTGTTCCTTCGGTTCAGTGATACTCACACCTTTTGCTTTCAGTTCCGCATAAGTAGCCTGGCAGTCTGCCGTATAAAGCACACCGGCCCCCATTTTTTCCTTATCCAGTAAGGTCTTGAGGGCCTGTTGCGCCTCCGCATCATACCCGTTTTTCTCACCTGGTATACCCATCAGCACGATTTCCTGGTCGGGATTATCCGGGGTGGTAATGGTCAGCCAGCGGGAACCATCATCCATTGGTACATCTGTATGCACCCGGAAACCCAGTTTGTTAACATAGAAATCAAAAGCTTTGTTTACATCAGAAACAAAGAGGGAAGTGTGGGAGAGTTTGGTAATCATATGAGAGCGTTTATGAAGGTTTAAGGCAGAAAGAGGTTTAAAGAAGGGTTTAGAGGGTTTATGATGTACTAAAGCAGAAAGAGGTTTAAAGAAGGGTTTAGAGGGTTTATGATGTACTAAAGCAGAAAGAGGTTTAAAGAAGGGTTTAG
>CAZFLL010000256.1:0-2645 GCA_964519865.1 uncultured Chitinophaga sp.
CCGCCATGGTGCAGACTCACCCAGCTGGCGCCACCGGCCGTATTCACCAGGGCATTCAGGATCGGCCAGTCGGCCACAGCATCTGAACCATCCAGCATGGACTCGGTTTCACGGTTGGGTGAAGCTACCGAACCGGTATCAAGATGATCACGGCCGATCACGATCGGCGCTTTTACCTTACCGGTACGCACCAGTTCATTAAAAGCCAGGCCGGCTTTCTCGCGTTCGCCCTGTCCGAGCCAGCAGATACGGGCGGGTAATCCCTGGAAAGCAATTTTCTCTTTGGCCATATTCATCCAGCGGATCATGCCCTTGTTTTCCGGGAACATATTCATGATGAGTTCATCGGTCACGGCAATATCGGCCGGGTCTCCACTCAGGGCTGCCCAGCGGAACGGGCCCTTGCCTTCGCAAAAGAGCGGACGGATATAAGCCGGCACAAATCCCGGGAATAAACCACCCGTTTCACCATTGGGGGAACGGGACAGCAATGATTTAAAGCCCGCTTCGATATGGCCATGTTTCATTTCATGTTCGATGGCCCTGGCCCGGATATTATTTCCATAATCAAATGTGATTGCCCCTTTATCCATCAGTTGAAGCATCAGTTGCACATGCAGGTTCATGCTCTCATAACTGCGGCGGATATAATCCTCTGGGTTCTGCTCCCGCAGCACATTGGCCTGTTCATTGGTTAATGTATGGGGCACATAGCCGATCAGCGGGTCATGCGCGCTGGTCTGATCGGTAAGTGTATCAGGAATAATATCCCGCTGGATCAGCCGGTCGAGCAGGTCCACTGCGTTGCAGAGCACGCCAATGCTTTTTGCCTCACCTTCCCGGCGGTAATGGATCGCCGCATTGATGGCCTCATCAATATTCGTATGTTTTTCGTCGAGGTAACGTGTCTCGATCCGTTTGTCGATCCGCCACTCTTCCACCTCAGCCACCAGGGCCACGCCTTCATTCATGGTAATAGCCAGGGGCTGGGCACCACCCATACCACCCAGACCGGCGGTTACATTCAATGTACCTTTGAGTGTACCTCCAAAATGCTTATCTGCCGCAGCGGCATAGGTTTCGTAAGTTCCCTGTACAATTCCCTGTGAACCGATATAGATCCAGGAGCCGGCGGTCATCTGGCCATACATCATCAGTCCTTTTTGTTCCAGTTCGGTAAAATGTTTCCAGTTGGCCCAGTTAGGTACCAGTTGTGAGTTGCTCAGCAATACCCTGGGGGCATCTTTATGGGTTTTAAGTATACCTACCGGTTTACCGGATTGTATTAATAAGGATTCATCATTTTCCAGCACTTTCAGTGCGGCAATAATTTGATCCAGGGCTTCAAAATTCCGGGCCGCCTTGCCCCTGCCTCCATACACGATCAGGTCATCGGGCCGCTCCGCCACTTCCGGGTCCAGGTTATTCAGCAGCATCCTCAACGCCGCTTCCTGTATCCAGCCTTTGCAGGATAATTGAGTGCCGGTGGGGGTTTTGTATTTTACGGGATCGTAGCGAAGGGTTATGGCTGACATGGAGGGATTGTTTGAGGGACAAAATTACGGAAATGAAGAAGAGAAAAAGCTAAGAGTTACGAGGCACGAGCTACGAGCCTGAGTTTCTTAAAAATGACTGACTGGTCTACTTTGTATGAATTGAAAACCTATGGCCAAATTATTTTCTCATACTAAGTAAACAGGTCAACCAATTTTTAGCTATACAGGCTCGCAACTCATAACTCAAAACCCGCAGCTTTCCCTTGCTTTTGTTAGTATTTTATATTTAAAAAAACTATCTTGTCATCCCAACCAACAAACCACCAATGAGTATTCATATAAGTGCCCAAAAAGGAGACATTGCAAAGACCGTCCTGATGCCCGGCGATCCGTTAAGGGCTAAGTATATTGCTGATAATTTTCTGGATAACCCGGTACTGGTAAACCAGACCCGGAATGTATTTTATTATACCGGTACCTATAAAGGCAAACCCGTCACCGTTGGCGCCAGCGGAATGGGTTGTCCTTCGATCGGCATCTATTCCTTCGAACTTTTTACCGAATACGAAGTGGATACGATCATCCGGATCGGTACCTGCGGCGCTTATACCACCGAGTTGCAGTTATTCGACCTCATTAATGTAGACAATGCCTGCAGTGAATCCACTTTTGCGCAATATGCCTGGGGGATTGAAGGACAGGCCATTCCTCACCAGGGAAAGGCTTTTGATCTTATCAATAAAACGGCGGCTGAACAAAATAAAAAGCTTAAAGCCTGTAATATCCATTCCAGTGATATCTTTTACCGCAAGACCTGGGACATCCCGGAAGTAGCGGTACAAAATCATTGCCTGGCGGTGGAGATGGAGGCTTTCTCTTTATTTGCGAATGCCAAACACCTGGGCAAAACAGCGGCCACGTTGCTTACGGTCTCTGATGTGATTCCCACGCATGAAAAAATATCAGCGGATCAACGGGAAAAAGCCCTGTTGCCAATGATGGAACTGGCCTTAGGAACGGCCGCCAAATTCTGATTTATGTATGCCTGCGGCATATTAGCCAAGGATTTTGAAAGCCTCTGCGAGGCTTTTTTGTTTGGCCACGAAATCACACAAAAGGCCACTAAAAAAACAAGCCACGGACCTGCCT
>CAZFLL010000257.1:0-2595 GCA_964519865.1 uncultured Chitinophaga sp.
GCCCGGTTTTTTAAGTCATTTTTCTAAGGCAGCTGTATTGACTACTAACTACCGACTACTAACTACCGACTTGTTTTGTAGTCCCGATCCCGGACAATCCCAGATATCTGAAGTTGAGGAAACTTCTATTCTATCCCCGACCGAATGGTGTCTTCCAGGCTGGTATTGAACCGGGAGCCCGGTTTTTTAAGTCATTTTTCTAAGGCAGCTGTATTGACTACTAACTACCGACCTGCCTTTGCCGGCAGGCAGGCTACTAACTACCGACTTGTTTTGTAGTCCCGACAGGAATCGAACCTGTATCTAAAGTTTAGGAAACTTCTATTCTATCCATTGAACTACGGGACCTTTTATCCTCCGTAGCTTTAGCGAAGGAGGAGTCCTCCGGAACTACGTTGGGCGAAGCCCCCCTTCGCTAAAGCTTCGGGGGACAAGGGGTGCAAATATAAGAAAGAATTAACCGCCTGTTTCGTAAGTTCGTGGATAAAATTAAAGAGCCGTAGTTGACTGAATTTGAACTGATACAGGGGCTTCGTAACGGGGAGGAATCGGCCTTCCGGTACCTGGTGGATACCTACCAGGACAGGGTCTTCAACACGGCTATGGGCATCGTTCAGAATGCGGAGGATGCGGAGGATGTGGCCCAGGAAGTCTTTATCCAGGTTTTCCGCTCCATTGGCTCCTTTAAGGCAGAATCCAAACTGTCGACCTGGATTTACCGTATCACCACCACCCGCTCCCTCGACCTGCTCCGGAGCCGGAAAAGCAAAAAAAGATTCGGATTTATCCAGCGACTGATGGGGGAGGACAACGAACCTGTACAGGAAATACCTGATTTTAATCATCCGGGGGTTGAACTGGACCGGAAAGAAAATGCGGCCCGCCTGTTTAAAGTCATTGGAAAATTGCCGGAAAATCAGAAAATTGCGTTTACCCTGCATAAACTGGAAGATCTTAGTTATCAGGAGGTTAGCGAGGTGATGCAAACTTCGGTGGCAGCGGTCGAATCGCTGATGCACCGGGCTAAACAGAACCTGAGGAAATTACTGGAGAAAGAACTGGAATAAAACCGGGGATTCGAAGGTTTTGTTCCCTGTTAACGTCAAAAACTTGTTGTATGAATACCCGGAAAGAAAATAAGATCAATGAGATCCTGAACAGCCTGGATGGCTGTACCCAGGCTACGGCTCCTGACTTCTTTTACACCCGGCTGAAAGCACGGATGGAAAAAGAAGCAGCACCGGCTGCCCGGACTTTCTGGACCCTGCGTCCTGCTTACGCTTTTGCCGGGATGGCGCTGATCCTGCTGGTGAATATCCTGGCCGTATATAATAAATCGACCAGTGATGAAAATGTAGCGACTGTTGAAACAGATTCCTTCCAGTCTATCGCTTCAGAATACCGCCTCAATGAAAGCGGTTCTATTTCCATGTATAATTTAAACCAGGACAAGTAATGAAGAGCAGCAATAAACTTCTGATCCTGGTAATCGGCTTGTTACTGGTATCCAATATTGTACTGGTGTACTTCCTGATGACCGGAAATGGCAATAAGCCTCCTAAACGCGACCGCAATGATCCCACTGAAGTCATGATCAAAGAAGTGGGGATGGATGAAAAACAGGCGGCCACCCATAAACAAATGAAAGATGAACATTTTAAAAATGTTCGCCCCCTGTATGACTCACTGCGCGCTGCAAAAGCCGCTTACTTTGGATTGGTAAAGGATAATAATGTAACTGACAGCCTGGCCCGGGTTTACCGGGAAAGAATTGCCGGCTGGCAGAGCACGATCGACAGCATGACCTTCGCGCATTTCCGGAAGATGCGTAATACACTGACCGCGGAACAGCAGCCGAAGTATGATGAATTCGTTCAGAAACTCATGCAGCGCGGCGGCCGCAAGGATACAACAACTAATAAAGCAAAATAAGGATCAGCTGTAGATCCGGTCAATCGCTTCCCTGTATTTTTCAATGATGACTTTCCGTTTCAGCGAAAGCTTTGGCGTCATTTCGCCTGTTTCCACACTCCACTCATTGGGCAGCAATTCAAATTTCTTTACCTGCTCCACATGGTTGAAGTATTTATTAAAACTTTCCACCAGGTCCTTATACATATCCTGTACCCTGGGATCATGGATCACTTCTTCATGCCCGGTGAAATGGATGCCATGGTGCCGGCACCAGTCGAGCAGGTTGGGGAAGGAAGGCACGATCAGGGCGCTTACAAATTTGCGGTCAGCTCCTACCAGCATCACCTGTTCAATAAACGGAGATTCCTTCAGCCTGTTCTCAATCGGTAAAGGCGCCACATATTTCCCGCCACTGGTTTTAAATAATTCTTTTTTGCGGTCGGTGATCTTCAGAAAATTATCATCACTCAGGTCGCCGATATCGCCGGAGGCAAACCAGCCCTCTTTATCCACTACTTCTGCTGTCAGGTCCGGACGCTTATAATAACCCATCATGATATTGGGTCCCTTGCAGAGTATCTCCCCGTCTTCAGCGATCTTCACTTCCACTCCACCGATCAAAGGAACTACTGTACCAAAGCGTCGGCCAGTTTCTTCAAAACGATTCACCGCCACCACCGG
>CAZFLL010000258.1:0-2588 GCA_964519865.1 uncultured Chitinophaga sp.
ATCAGAAGTGGCGGACCAGATCATTGCCCCGCAGGTATACCAGGCCATCGAGCAGTTGCTCTTTGCGGAGAAATGGTCTTCCGCACAGTATAATAAACTGGTATTTCTATTGGATGAAATGCTGGCTGTTATTGACAGACTGGAAAAGGAACCTGACCGTGTTTACCAGTTTAAAACTGAACTGGTCTGGGATGCAATGCGGTCTGCCCTGGCAGAACTGACCAGCAACGGGATTACAGGTTTTGATTCGCCGGTAGCCAACCTTTCAGTAAGTGAAGGAATCGCCAGTATCCGTGGAATAAAATCCCTGCTCAGTCTCTTACAGGCTAATTTAAAAAAGGAACAAACGGCCGGCTTTCCGGGAATTGATAACCGGCTGAACAAGGCGATTGTATACCTGCAGCAGCATACAGACTTTAACCGCTTTGACCGGCTGGAGTTTATCAGGTCGTATATCAACCCGCTTTACCGTGACCTGGTAAAAGCCAGAAAAGGGGCAGGTATCGGGGTTCCGGAAGGCCGGAGTGCGATTAATTATGATGCAGCCAGTTTATTTGATGAAGACGCATTCAATGTAAACTTTTATTCACCACCCCCTGAATACTGGGCTACCCCGGAACGGGTAAAACTGGGTAAACAATTATTTTCCGATCCCATTCTCTCTGGCCCGCATACACGCAGCTGTGCCTCCTGTCATAAACCGGAACTGGCTTTTACAGATGGCCTGGCCAAACCATTTGCGCTGGATGGAATAACCCTGCTGCCCAGGAATACACCAACTTTATGGAACTCCGGCTACCAGACCAAACAATTCATGGACAGCCGCTCCGATATTCTCGAAAATCAGCTGGGAGAAGTCGTGCATAACCTGCAGGAAATGGAGGGCTCGCTGAAAGCCAGCGTAACCGAACTTAAAAGTATTCCGGAGTATAAAGCACAATTTGAAAAAGCCTATCCAGCTGAAAAAGATCCGGTTAATCCATTTACCATTGCCAATGCTATTTCTTCCTATGTCCGCTCCCTGCGTTCCCTGAATTCACGGTTTGATCAGTATGTACGGGGCAACCAGGCCGCTATGTCAGCGGAGGAAAAAAACGGGTTTAACCTGTTTGCCGGAAAAGCAAAATGCGCCACCTGCCATTTTATTCCGCTTTTCAATGGAGTGGTTCCGCCTTTCTTTGCGGAAACGGAATCAGAAGTAGTGGGGGTGCCTGCCACCAAAGACAAAAAAAATCCGGTGCTGGACAATGACGAGGGTAAATTCAATTTCACTAAATCAGTAATCCATAAACATTCCTTCAAAACCCCTACCCTCCGTAATATTGAACTGACCGGCCCATATATGCATAACGGGGTGTATACCACCCTGGATGAAGTGATGGAATTTTATAACAATGGGGGAGGAAAAGGACTGCATATTGCCCCATCGAATCAAACCCTGCCTTTTGATAAATTATCACTGACTAAAAAGGAAATGTCGGACATTGTTGCCTTTATGCGGTCGCTGACAGATACCAGCGGGGCACTTTATAAATGAAATGGCTAAATTTACAGCTCAAACAAGTATATGACTAAACCCATTATAGGTATTTCCTGCGGCGATGTGAACGGAATCGGGATCGAACTGATCATTAAAACCTTTGCGGACAGCCGGATCCTGGAGCATTGTACGCCGGTGGTATTTGCCTCCAATAAAGTGATCAATTTTTACCGGAAAACAATGCCGGAACTGAACCTGAATTTCAGCACAACTAAAGAATACAACCGCATCAATCAGAAACAGGTGAATCTCTTTAACTGCTGGGAAGAAGATATTCAGGTAACGCCCGGCCAGCTGACTGATACGGGAGGTAAATATGCGGTTCTTTCCCTGCAGACCGCCGTGGCGGCATTGAAGCAAAAACATATTGACGGGCTCGTCACCGCTCCCGTGCACAAAAAGAACATACAATCCGCTGAATTTAATTTTACCGGACATACGCCCTACCTGAAAGAAATGTTCGGTGTGAATGATGTGGTGATGATGCTTTGTGCCGGCGATTTCCGCGTCGCCCTGGTAACGGAACATGTACCGGTGGGGGAAGTGGCCAAACATATTACGAAGGAAAAAATCCTCAGCAAACTTAACCTGATCAACCAGAGCCTGCAGAAAGATTTCGGCATCGACAAACCCCGGATTGCAGTGCTGGGCTTAAACCCGCATGCCGGCGATGAAGGACTGATCGGCAAAGAGGAAGAAACCATCATTAAACCGGCCATCAGGGAAGCAAAAAACAACAATATGCTGGTGGTGGGTCCTTATAGTGCGGATGCTTTTTTTGCCCGCCGCAGCTTTGAACGCTTTGATGCGGTGCTGGCTATGTACCACGACCAGGGACTGATCCCGTTTAAAACACTGGCTTCCGGTGATGGGGTGAATTTCACGGCCGGTCTGCCGGTGGTGCGGACATCCCCCGACCATGGAGTGGCTTTTGATATTGCGGGTCAGGATAAAGCAGATAATTCCTCCTTCCTGACTGCCCTTTTTGAGTGTATTGATATCATTAACCGTCGAAACGGTTTCCTGGAAAACCGCAAGAACCCATTAA
>CAZFLL010000259.1:0-2567 GCA_964519865.1 uncultured Chitinophaga sp.
CCTGGCCTGTTCCCTGATTCCAAATATTATCCCGCTGATGATTACCGCCGGTATCATGGGCTGGGTTGGGGTGCCATTAAAGCCTTCCACCGTTCTTGTGTTCAGTGTGGCATTAGGCATAGCTATTGATGTGACAATCAGGTTTTTAGTAAATTTTAAGCAGGAATTGCCCACCCATCATTTTGATCTTAAAAAGACGGTCATTGAGACTATACACAGTACCGGCATCAGCATTATCTATACTTCCATGGTGCTTACAGCCGGGTTTGTCATCTTTTGTTTCAGCGATTTTGGGGGCACCAAGGCCCTGGGTTGGCTGACCTCCCTTACCCTGGTCACGGCCACGCTGACCAACCTGGTACTTTTACCGGCTATTCTTATTTCCTTTATTCGGATTAAAAAATAGGCTATTTCCCTATTTTTACAAGGACTTGGACGGGTAATTTCTGAGCCTAAAGTGCAGCATTTGATTCTGCTTAATTGTCAAAGAGTTGCCGGGAAAGCTGAGCCCGGGAATGCCGGGGGAATGAACAGGGAGAAGGCCGGTTAAAAAATCCGTCAATTTTTGAGTTTTTCGTGTAAGGTTCTTTAATTTCAAGCCCCCTTTCGAAGGGACTGGATTTCATTATATACTAAAACAAAATGCACATGAGAAAACTGTATCTACTCCTTATGGGGGTTGTGTTCTTTGCTACCCAGGCAATGGCACAACGAACCATTACTGGTAAGGTCACTGATGATAAAGGCAATCCTGTTGCCAATGCTTCAGTGATAGTTAAGGGAACCACAGTCGGAACCTCAACGAAGTCCGATGGCACTTACTCGCTTTATATTCCTGCAACGGCTCGTACACTGGTCATTTCCTCTGTAGATATGACCACAGCTGAAATCAACATTGGCGGCAAGAGTACCGTCGATGCAACATTAAGGACTGAAGATAAAACGATGGAGGAAGTGGTTGTTGTGGCTTATGGAAACAAACGAACAAAAGAAGCTACTGCAGCACTCGGGAACATGGATCCTACAAACATTGCACCCCTGGTAAGCCCCAGCATCGACAAACAACTGGGTGGGCGCACACCAGGTGTTTTAGTAACAAACCCCAGTGGTTTAGTAAACGAGCCGCCCCGTATCCGCATCCGTGGCGTGAATTCTATCAGTGGCGGCCGTGGTCCGCTGATTGTACTGGATGGTATCCCTACATTTTCCGGTGGTTTTGCTGGTTTCACCAATGATAACCTGCTGGCCAATATCAACCCGGCTGACATTGAGTCCATTGATGTACTCAAAGACGGTAGTGCCACTGCGATCTACGGTTCGCAGGCCTCCAACGGGGTGATCATGATCACCACTAAAAAAGGTAAGGCTGGTCGTCAGAATTTCAGCTATAGTTCCACGTTTGGTTTTTCCAAACCGATGAATCGTTTTGACCTGCTGAATGCACAGGAATTCGTGACCATTGCAAACGCCAAACTGTCTGCAGCAAGTCTCGCCAACGGCGCTTTCATGAACAGTGAAAACACCAATACCGACTGGCAGGATGTGGTATTCCGCCCGACTTCACAATCCAGCACCCATAACCTGGCACTGGATGGTGGTAACGATCGTACTACCTACTACCTGTCATTCAACTACCGTTACCAGGAAGGGCTGGTAAAAACAAATACTACGGAGAACTATAACGTTCGCGCCAACTTTGAACACAAAGTGAACAAATGGCTCAAGATTACCAACTTCATCACCCTTTCCCGTGGTTTTGACAAAGACCAGAATAATGGTGGTAATGCCCTTTCCGGAAGCATTGCAGCAGCACTGAGGGCTTTACCCAATGTGCGTTTGATGAATACGGCTCTTCCGCAGTTTGATAATTTCAATATCACCCCTGACGGAGCTGCGCTTGGAAGAGATGCCAATACCAGAACCATTGAGAACAACTATGTAAACATTGGCTATGTGCTGGCTAAAAATAAATTCCGGTCTAAAAAGCACCGCGTAATTGACAATTTCGCCATTGAAATTAAACCGGCCAGCTGGTTGACCAACACAGTCAAAATCGGAATTGATTATATCACACTGGATGAATTCTTCCGTCAGGATGCCAAGCATGGTGACGGCCGCAGTGTACTGGGACGTGTGAGTAACCAGGCAGCCAATACCATGCGCTGGACCGCACAGGAATATATCAATGCCAACAAAACCTTTGGCAAACATAATGTGAATGCAACTGTAGGTATCGAAGCCCAGAACCAGGAAAGCAACAGCTTCTCTGCTTCAGGAACCAACCTGGCTGACCCCAGTTATCTGGTGGTGGATATTCAGAAGGCCCTGGTATTTTCTCCTATTTTGGTCGTCTGAATTATGACTACAAGAGCAAATACTTCTTCCAGGTCAGTTTCCGTCGGGATGGTTTATCAAAGTTTGCCAAAGATCAGCGCTTTGGTAATTTTCCCGGAGGTTCTGTTGGCTGGAGAGTCGCCCAGGAAGATTTTTGGGCTAATTCAGGTTTAGGTAAAGTCATCAATGACTTTAAAGTACGTGCCTCATGGGCGAAAGTAGGTAACGCGAAT
>CAZFLL010000260.1:0-2544 GCA_964519865.1 uncultured Chitinophaga sp.
TTTATCGAAAACCTCTGGAACAAAAAACTGCAGACCGGTGATGAGAAAAGAGCCAAGATGATCTGGTCGCTGTTTGCGCTGGAAGTGTGGTACAGGAAGTGTTACTTAAAAAAGTAAGAGTGGGCGGGAAGTCAAAATTCAAAAGTAAAAAGTTAAAAATCCTATAGCGGGAATAGACTTTTAACAAGTAACCATAACTACTAAGAACCCTTGTCACCCCGACCGAAGGGTAGTGTGGAATGTACTAAGAGCGCTTGTCACCCCGACCGAAGGGAGGGGCAAGCGAAAACTTTTTAGAACGGGATATAGATTCCGACGCAGGAGGAATCTTGTATTAAAAAAAATCTCCTGGAACATCCAGATCCCTCCCTTCGGTCGGGATTGAAATTGTATTAACAGGTGGGTGCATTATCCCTCGCTTCGCTTCGGGATGACAAAACAGCCCCTTCACCAGTGATGACATATCATTCTAAGAATTCCTGCACCTTCTTTTTCTTCTGATAAATCAGACTACTAACTACAAACTACTAACTGCCGACTTTCTCTAAAATGCCTAAGCTTCTAAGAATAACCACAGCACCAATCTCCCTCAACGTCCTCCTGCCCGGGCAAATGCGTTATATGCAGGAAAACGGGTTTGATGTACTGATGGTCAGCAGTGACGGACCCGAACTGAAAGCTGTACTTGAACGCGAAGGTTGCCGTCATCATATTGTGCCGATGACCCGGAAGATGAGTCCGTTGGCGGATTTGCGTTGTCTCTGGTTATTGTATCGTTTATTCCGGAAAGAAAAACCGGATATCGTGCATTCACATACACCCAAAGCGGGTTTACTGGCCATGCTGGCCGCGAAGATGGCAGGAATAAAATTACGTTTACATACAGTGGCCGGTTTACGTTATGTGACCACAAAAGGGATGAGTCGCCGCATACTGGTGACGATGGAAAAACTGACGGGTATGGCTGCCACACATGTATGGCCCAACAGTCATTCCATGAAGCGGCTTATTGAGCAGAACCGGCTGGTGAAAAAATCAAAACTGGAAGTGATCGGGTGGGGGTCCAGCAATGGAGTAAGCCTGCAGCGGTATAACCCGGCCGCATTGAAGGGAGAAAAGCTGAATGAAATAAAAGCATTGGTACACTATGATCCATCGCTTTTTTATTTTCTGTCAGTTGGTCGCCTGGTGCACGATAAAGGAATGGATGAGTTATTAATCGCCTTTGACCGTATTAACAAAATTCATCCGCATACAAGACTGATCCTGGTGGGTGCTTTTGAAGATGAAGTGGATCCGGTTTCAGCGAAAGCCCGTGAACTGATAAAAAATCATCCGGCCGTGATCGCTGCCGGCTGGAGTGATGCGGTGGAATACTTTATACACTTGTCCAGTGTGCTGGTACATCCTTCCCATCGTGAAGGATTTCCCAATGTACTCATGCAGGCCGGTGCCATGGGCTGTCCAATTATTTGTTCCGCGATCGATGGCAATACGGATATTGTCAGGCACCGGGAGACCGGTCTGCTTTTCGAAGTAAAAAATGAAGAAGCCCTCTTTGGGCAGATGCAATCCTGTATAAATGAACCTGCTGCGATGAAAACGATGGCAGGTCAACTCCTTCTCCAGATACAAACGCATTATGATCAGCGTGTTGTGCAGTCTTTTCTCCGCGAAAAATACCTCCAGCTCCTGGCTGCACGTTAGTTTTACCCCCCTGTATCGAAAAACTACGATTCTCGTAAAAGTACTAGTACCTGATTTTCGGGTTTAGAGGCGCCAATGTTTTGGAAGGCTGAGCCATCTGTTTATTTTAGCTCATCCAAAATCCAAATCAATGAAAACCACATTGAAAAAACCAGTGGCCATTGTAGGCTATTCCGGCCACGCTTTCGTCATCATCGACATCCTGCTGAGTGCGGGGCGCCTGGTGACCGCTTACTGCGATTCCGAAGAAAAAGAATTTAACCCCTATCATTTAAAGTATCTCGGAAGAGAAGGTGATGTGATCCACAAGCTGAAGGATTATGATTTCTTCGCCTGTGTGGGACATAATGGTATCCGGGAAAAGATTCATACCAATCTCAGTCAGTACCTGGGTAATCCCATTAATGCCATTCATCCGAGTGCCGTGATCTCTGCGTCAGTGAAACTGGGTGAAGGCGTCATGATCGCCGCCAATGCCACCCTCAATCCGTTAGTGGAAATCGGTCGTGGGGTGATCTGCAATACATCCACCAGTATCGATCATGAATGTATCATTGGTGATTTCACGCATATCGCTCCCGGTGCCGTGCTTTGCGGTAATGTAAAAGTGGGCCGCAATACGTTTATCGGTGCCAACTCCGTGATACGCCAGGGCATAATCATCGGCGACAATGTAACCATCGGTGCCGGAACCGTAGTAGTCAAAGATGTACCCGACGGCGCCACCGTTGTTGGTAATCCCGCGAAGAACCTCGTTAAGAAGCCTTCCAGGAAACTGGTGGCGGCTTAATACCACAAATAAAATTTTTAAGAACCCGGCTATGCCGGGTTTTTTTT
>CAZFLL010000261.1:0-2508 GCA_964519865.1 uncultured Chitinophaga sp.
GAACCGGAAAAATTAAACATTCCGATACCGCCTTTCAGGCCGAAACTAACCTGGGCATGGGAAACAGAAATCGTTGTTGCTAATACAAATACAGATAAAATAATCTTTTTCATAATTCTTTATTTAAGGTTTAAGAATGCGCTGTAAATGTATAGCCAAAATCAGGGAGATGCAAGTTTATCAGCAATTCTTTTTAAGATTCCTGTAAAAAAGGATAACGGTAATCCACAGGCGGATTAAAGGTCTCCTTAATGGTACGGGGGCTCAGCCAGCGGTATAAGTTTAAAATTGAACCGGCCTTATCATTTGTCCCGCTTCCTCTGGCACCACCAAATGGCTGCTGACCCACCACTGCCCCGGTGGGTTTATCATTTATATAAAAATTACCGGCTGCATTCCGGAGTTTATTGGTGGCCAGTTCCACCGCTGCCCTGTCCTGTGAAATAATTGAACCCGTCAGCGCATAAGGCGACGTGCTGTCCACCAGTTCCAGTGTCTTTTCAAAATTATTTGCCGGGTATACATAGACGGTCAGCACCGGGCCAAATATTTCTTCACACATGGAAACATATTTCGGATCCTTTGCCTGGATTACCGTCGGCTGTACATACCATCCGTTTTTACTGTCACATTTTCCACCCACCCATATTTCCGCTTTGGGATCCTTTTTCGCGTTGTCGATATAGCGTTTGATATTGATAAAACTTTTTTCATCAATCACCGCATTGATAAAATTGGTAAAGTCTTCCACCGTACCCATTTTAAAACTCTTCACACCCGCGATCAGTTTTTTCTTTACTTCTTCCGCGATATTAGATGGTATATATGCCCTTGAAGCCGCAGAACATTTCTGTCCCTGGTATTCAAAAGCCCCTCTTAATAAGGCTGTCGCCACCACATCCGGATCCGCGCTCTTATGTACCATCACAAAGTCTTTACCTCCTGTCTCACCCACAATCCTTGGATAACTCCGGTAGTTGGGCATATTTTTCCCGATGGTCTCCCACATATTGTTAAACACGCCGGTAGAACCGGTGAAATGCACACCCGCAAATTCGCGGTGATTAAAACAGATACGGCCGATGGTCGGACCATCCACATAGATCAGGTTAATCACGCCATCCGGTAATCCCGCTTCTTTCAGTACACGCATGATCATCTGGGCAGAATACACCTGGGTATTGGCGCATTTCCAGACCACCACATTGCCACACATGGCAGCGGACGTGGGCAGGTTGCCCCCGATAGCAGTAAAGTTAAACGGCGTTACCGCCAGCACAAATCCTTCCAGCGGACGAAACTCCAGCCGGTTATGCATACCCGGACCGCTGATCGGTTGTTGTTTATAAATTTCAGAAAGGAAATGCACATTGAAACGCAGGAAGTCGATGATCTCGCAGGCACTGTCGATCTCGGCCTGGAAAGCGTTCTTACTCTGGCCCAGCATGGTGGTGCCATTCATATATGGCCTGTACTTGGTAGCAATAAGGTCGGCCGCTTTTAAAAATATATTCGCCCTGTTTTCCCAGCTGGTGGCGGCCCAGTTTTCTTTGGCCGCCAAAGCTGCTTCAATGGCCAGCACCACATGCTTCTCCTCCCCTTTATGGAAGTAACCCAGGGTATGCGCTGTTTCATGCGGCGGATGGATCGCCGCTTTTTTATTGGTCCGTACTTCTTTACTGCCGATATACATCGGGATATCCGCTTCCTGGCTCTTGAGTTCGGCCAGCACTTCTTTCAGTCTTTTCTTTTCAGGAGATCCGGGAGCGTAATTGAGTACCGGTTCATTTACCGGCATGGGGTATGAAAAAGTTCCAAAACTCATAGTAGTAGTTTTTAAATACAAGTGATTGCACGGCAAAGATACAGGGTTCTTTTCAGCACCAATGCGTTTCCCGGGAGAATGGGAATTGGCATGGTCCGGACTTACAATATTTAATCTTGCTTATCGCTGTACGATGATCTTGCCGGTATAGCGGATCTGTCCGGCACCAGAATGTATCAACACAAAATATAAACCGCTTGTCAGGTCCGGGTTAAGTGTGATCTCCCGGGCATAGGTTCCGGCCGTAATGGTGGATTCCTGCACCACCCTTCCGGCCGCATCAGTAAGCTGGAAACGGGTAGCTCCTTCTGCCAGGGATTCCAATCCCGAAATGGTAAATGATTGCCGTACCAGGGATGGATAAATACTGACCAGGGGTTTATCTGAACCGCAGTTCCGGGATTGCATACTGCATTGTAATTGGCTTTGCCTCGTACAGGTCTTTCAGAATTATTTCTGTATAACAACCGGTGAATACAGCATTCCGGGTCTGTCCGTTTGAACCGGTGAAATACCGCTTTACGGAAGCAGGTTGGATTTTGCAGGGAAAAAAATCCGATGCTTAGTTTTGCCCGGTTTTTCAGGTATAACTACGGGTATAAAAAACGTAAAATTCCGAGATGCCCGGTTACTCCGTTTCTTTTTCACTCATCAGATAGGCCTTGATAAACCCATCCAGTTCA
>CAZFLL010000262.1:0-2467 GCA_964519865.1 uncultured Chitinophaga sp.
AAATTGAGTATATGTGATAAAAGCTCTTCTATATTATTGGAATCTAATCCAAATATAGAAAAGCTTTTATACAATAAAAAGTTTGGAGCAATAAATGCTTATTCCTCCCAAATGAGACATGATAAGTCTTCTTCTTGCACTTTTCTTTTCATAACAGTAACATTTTAAGCCTTTTCCTCTAATAAATTGACAATGCGAATATTGCACTACCGGCGCTCCTATACAATCCTTACAATAAGGGATATAAACCCCTAAAAATGGCCAAAACCCGCTACAGGCAAGCTTTTTGGCTCATTAGAGTCGTATGTTTTCGGGTAAAAATATGGTAATATTACTAGGTAAAATTAGTAAATTTACGGTCATAAAAATCGTAAGTTTACCGGGGATTTTTCCGGTTATCAACAGCTGTGGATAAACTGGGGGCTTATTAGAGAGGCTTGTTTTGTGCTCCGGGAGGAGCGGGCCGGGAAAAGGTCAGATCCAAAAAAAGGAGTTGATTGACATTGGACTTCGCATGGGCTTCAAAGGATTTGGAAATTTCATTCAGGACGGTCTCAAAGGACATTGGACGAAAAATAGGGGCTCCATCTTCTGTCAATCAACTACTCAAAAGTATATCCACATCCGGATGTGTACAAGAGTGAATCCCCGGCATTTTAAATTTTCGGGATTTACGAATTGGAACGTAATCCT
Source organism: uncultured Chitinophaga sp. (assembly GCA_964519865.1). Lineage (GTDB taxonomy): Bacteria > Bacteroidota > Bacteroidia > Chitinophagales > Chitinophagaceae > JJ008. The sequence goes on from CAZFLL010000262.1 coordinate 694, forward strand.
TCAAATGGGTATCGGAATAATACGACGGGAAAAATGAAAATATACGATACCTCCCGGTTTGGCTCCGAAAACACCTGTTTTGAGCCGGTTTATCCAGCACCCTGTGCTAAAAAGTCACCACCCCCTGCCGGATGGCCACCAGGGCAAGGCCGACCCTGCTCTTCACGTCCAGTTTAAAAAACAGCTGGTCACGCAGGGTGTCCACCGCCCGGGGGTTCAGCCCCATCTGCTGGGCAATTTCCTTATAAGTCAGGTCGCTGCAGGCCAGTTTGAGGAACTGGACCTCCTGGTCATTCAGCACCGAACGCTGGATCAGTGAATTGCCGTCCGAATGCTGGCGGAAGAGGTTGACCAGCTTACCGGTGGTATGATTGGAATAGTAATACCCGTTTTGTACTACCGACTGGATCGCAAACTTCAGTTCAGAGGGATGGATATCTTTTTTCAGAAAACCCTTGACACCTGCCTGTAACAAGCGGATCAGGGAGAGTTCGGAATCATACATGGTCAGCATCAGCACGATGATCTCCGGCCTTTCTTTCTGGAGCCAGCCCGCTGTTTCAAATCCATCCATTTCCGGCATATTCAGGTCCAGGATCACCACTTGCGGGGAGACCCCTTTTTTGATCGACTCGATCAGTTCCTTACCCGTGCCTGCCTGCAGCACCACCTGGCAGTTTTCAAAACTATCGATCAGGGAAGCCAGGGCATTGCGCAGCAAAACATGGTCATCGGCCATGGCGATTTTAATCTTGGTATTTTCTTTCATAATTATTCAATAGGTATAGTAAATATTAGATTGGTGCCTGATTCAGCTGAACTGAAGACTTGCATTTCACCGTTTAAGATTTTTACTCGGGTTTCCATGTTTTTCAAGCCTGCATTTCCCCGGTTTTTATTTCGTTCTATATTAAATCCTCGGCCATTGTCAACAATATGTATTTGCAATTGCTCTTGTGTATAATCCAAATTTAATTCTACTAAAGTTGCTTTTGCATGTTTTATAATATTATTAAATGCCTCTTGTATTATTCGAAATATTATTAGCTCCTTATTGCTGTCCATAAAGATGGTGTTACCCTTCACTACAAATTCAATTTTAAACAATTCAACCTTTCTAATCCTGTCTAACTCTTCTTCTAATGCTTTAAGCAATCCATGTTGGATTATTATATCAGAATTGAGGCTTTTTGAAATGTCACTAAGTTGGGAAATAGAGCTTCCGAGGAGATTAACAGAAGATTCAAGTTTCATTTCTGATTTCTCAATGTCATTCCAGTCGAAAGTGTTGAGATGAAGTTTGGCCAATGTTAAAGACAGGTTTATGTTGTCATGAATCTCTCTGGAAATATGTTGGAAAGTTTGTTCTTGAATCTCTAATTGAGTATTTAAAAGATTTTTTTCATAGATCGCTTGTATATTAAATAGGTTTTCCAAATAAGTTATTTGCTTTTTTCTTTGGATAAAAACTGTCACTATTATAAATGCAGACATGCAAAGAATTAGGAATGTTGCTATTAAAATTGCCAATGTCATGATTCTAAAAGTTTATTTAAGGAAAACGCCTTTGCAATCGCTAAAAAGAGCATGGAAAGCGAAATGTAATGAATGCTATTTAATATAAAATATGCTTCTTTGTTGTTAGCATGTAAGTAGCTGCCGCAAACTAAAAAAGGGATGGAAGATGTTATATAAACTAAGAGCCCACTATTTATCCAGAAAGAAGGGGAGTGAGATAAGTTTACTTTTATATCATTTTTACTTGTCTCATGAA
>CAZFLL010000263.1:0-388 GCA_964519865.1 uncultured Chitinophaga sp.
AAAGCGAAGAAAAATACCGGATGATTTTTGAAGGCACCCCGAACGGGATTATTGTGGCCGACCCGGTCATCCAGCGGTTTCAATATGTCAACCGGGCGGCCTGCCAGCTTTTTGGCTATACGGAAGAAGAGTTCCTGAACAAATCGGTGGAGGATCTGCACCCAAATGAATCGGGTGAAGAAGCCATCCGTTTATTTACAGCCCTGGCAAATGGCGAACTCATTGTGGCCTCTGAAGTACCCTGTATCCGTAAGAACCGGGATGTATTTTATGCAGATATTTACAGCAACAGGATCAGTTTTGGTGGCCGATCGATGCTGGCTGGATTTTTCACGGATGTTACTCAACGACGGTTTGACCAGCAGGCTATCCTGAAGAATAACCTGGA
>CAZFLL010000263.1:398-2455 GCA_964519865.1 uncultured Chitinophaga sp.
AAAGAAAATCAACGCTGAACTGGACAACTTTGTATACAGTGTATCCCATGACCTCCGATCTCCCCTGCTGGCCATCATGGGACTGGTACAACTGATCAACCAGAATCACCAGTCTGCTGAATCTGTTTCAAAATATATCCGGATGATCGCGGCATCTGCCAACCGGATGGATGACACGATTAAGGAAATCCTGGAATATTCCCGGAATGCACGGCTGAAAGTGGAAACCCAGCCAATCGATCTGCGGGAAATTATACAAAGCGTGTTCGAGGATGTCAGGCATTTATCTGCTGAAGAAATTGGACTGGAAGTCAATATTCGGGAAGAGATTTCATTCCATTCAGATAAAAACCGGGTCACAACCCTGATCAAGAATATCATTTCCAATGCGGTTAAATACAAAAAGAAAGGAGTGACGGATTCGTATATCAGGGTCAATATCCTGGTCAGTAAACAGGAAGCCTTGTTTCGGTTTGAGGACAATGGAGAAGGGATTGAAGAATCGCATCAACACAGGATATTTGACATGTTCTACCGGGCTTCAAACTCGGCCCCAGGAACCGGACTGGGACTATATATCTGTAAAGAGATCCTGGTGAATATTGACGGTTGCATCACCCTTGAATCAGTGCCGGGTGAGGGTTCTGTTTTCACTGTAAACATTAAAAATAAAAACGGGCTGGTTTATGAATAAATATATGCTGATTGATGATGATGAATTTTTCCTGATCCTGAATAAAGACATCCTTACACTGACCAGTCCGGAGTCGGGAATCATTCAGTTTAATTCTGCCATAACAGCACTGGAATGGATGGAGAAAACCATCCGGGAGAGCCGGGAACTATGGCCGGAGAATATCCTGCTGGATATCCGTATGCCTTTTATGAATGGATTTGATTTCCTGGAGAAACTGAAAGAATTCCCGCATTCCACGATCCGTGGAATAAAAGTCTTTATGATGACCTCCTCCCTGGATGAACGGGATTATATCAAATCGAAGAATTACCCGTTTGTATATAACTATTTCACCAAACCACTGACCATTGAAATGATCGAGGATATGGAACAGACCTCGACAAAAGAATGGTTCCTGGATCCCGGAACTTTATAAGCATTGTTCAACCTGGCATACGATTATGCTCATCCGGGAAAATAATCACCGGTTTGAAAGTCCTGGCCGCTTCCAGGTCGATCTGGATATAACTGACTATAATCAGGATATCACCTTTCTGTACTTTACGGGCAGCCGCCCCGTTCAGGCAGATCGTCCCGGTCCCCCGTTCCCCTTTGATCACATAGGTTTCCAGCCTCTCCCCGTTATTATTATTCACCACCTGCACTTTTTCAAATTCAATCAGGTTGGCGGCATCCATCAGGTCCTCATCGATCGTGATACTGCCCACATAATCCAGGTTGGCATCCGTTACCCGTACCCGGTGAATCTTGGATTTTAGCATTTCAATCTGCTGCATACTCTTTGGTTATTGTTCGGGCGCAAAGATAGACAGAATAGCTTTCTCAGGAGGTGCTGTCTCCTGACATCAGGCATCTGTCAACTGACAACTTTTGCAGCTACGAGATACGAGGTACGAGTGAGATTACGTAAAACGAGATTCAACCTCCCTAGAAGGGCCTGTTTCTTAAAAGCTAACACCTAACAGCTATCACCTGCCAGAATGAGCTGTTCCTGACATCTGACAACTGACATCCGGCATCTGATTAATGTTAGATTTCAGGAATTCAGGACTAAATCTTACATTTGCAGCCCCATTTGTTCGGGACGTAGCGCAGCCCGGTAGCGCACTTGCATGGGGTGCAAGGGGTCGCTAGTTCGAATCTAGTCGTCCCGACGAACAACAGAAGCCCTGGCAATTTGCCGGGGTTTTTTGTTGAAAGCTACGAGGTTAGAGCTACGAGCTACGAGGTTGATATCGTTAAAAAGGTTGAAGCTCGTTTACTTAGACAGAATATTCTTAGAAGTTCCTGACACCCCACAGCTTACACCTGACACATTATTTACCCGGTAGCGCATCCCGCTTGAGGCGGGAGGGTCGTC
>CAZFLL010000264.1:0-2414 GCA_964519865.1 uncultured Chitinophaga sp.
ATCCGGCAAACCCGGTATCATAAAAATTCGGGATGCCATCATTATCCGAATCCGCACTGGGATCAAAATTATCATTGAATCCATCCCCGTTATTATCTGTAAATCCCGGGTAACCACTGTCATTCCAGTTGGGAATCCCATCACTGTCATGATCCTGCAAGGCTACCGGGTTATTGAGTTCGAGGTAGTCCGGCAACCCGTCATTATCATCATCGATATCCGGGCAGGCCATGATATATATATTAATATTGATCGTATCATCACAGGAACCTGGTCCGTCATACCAGGCATATATCACCCGGGTGAAAGTAACCGGCGTAGCCGGGTTATATGCATTGGCACCGGTAAACGGGAAGGCACTGAAAAAGCGATAGCCTCCATAACGGGCAACCGGTATGGTTACGCTGATGGAAGGACAACTATTTGTCAGTATCGTATCTCCCAAGGGCATACAGGTACCGGTGATTGTATTCACCACCGGTCCAAGTACTTCACATCCACTTACCAATATTCCACTCGAATCATAGAGGGCTATTCCCGAAAGTTTACCCAGGTAATCGATCCGTGCACTGTTGACCAGTGTATTATTACAGGTATTCAGTACACAGGAGGAAGCAGTATATACATCAAACGTGATATATCCTGTTGCACCAATGGCCAGTTCGCCCCCGGTACTTCCATTCGCTCCGGTTCCCAACCGGAAAATCACCCGGTTATTGGTTACATCATACTCGGCAGGGTCATCAGCGGTGGCATCTGTTCTTGCAGCCCCGTTGATTACCAGGCTGCCGGGTAAATAAGTAGCACCAGTGGGAATATTATCGTAGATGATGGTATTGGTGCTCGCATCATTGCCGTTGTTCTGGTAATCGATCCGGTAACGAAGCACATCCCCTGGCTGCAGGGTTCCTCCATTCAGGTCGGTGGAGGATTTCAGCATGGAATAAGTAGGTGTATACTGTGATATCGCGGTGGTGGCAACCTGGAGCATATAGTTTTCTGAGGGTGAACTGAACCGGATACTCGCCGAAGACTGGCTGTTTCCAAGTACCGCATTCAGGGCATTGGGCACAATCAGGATATCTGCATCATAACCCAGCGTGTTCTGATGGGCAGGATTACGGGTGGCCACCACGGTTCCGTATTTCGAAATCGTACTGTTCCACATGTCATTCAGGTTGGCCGTGGCATTGGGTGTTAAACTGGTATAGGCGCCTATGGCCGGATTTGAATTTTGCTTGAACGAATATTCATCCGTTGATACACGGTCACCGTCAAACACCACGGCACCCAGTTCACAACTGACCGGTCCTGAAGGCGGGGTCAGGAAACCAGAGATCGGAATATGCAGTGCAGGGTCACCTCCGTTCATAATAGCAGAGCCATCAAATACGGTCAGGTTTCTTACAATGGTTGCGGGATCGGCATAGGCAATGACTATTGTCCATCCGCCAGCCGCATTCACGATCCCCGCGGGACTGCACACATTGGCCACGGTATATGTGCCATTGGGGCTGGTGGTATTGACCAGCGAAGTAATATCTGCAAAACAACGGTAACCAGTATGCGGTAATCCGGGTACGAGGGTTCCATTGTGATAGTCCGTCTGGCTGGAAGTTAAATTGGTATAGGAAGAAGCCCCGGGTAATTTGAGTTTCACGGCTGTTTCCCCGGTGATCCAGGCCGTATTGGTTCCATCGGTTCCCTGTGTGGCTCCCCAGTAAAGACCGGCAAATAATACCTGTGAGCAGGAAGGCAATGACAGATCAGCGGATGAGGAGTTAAAGATCAGCGGGTCCACCCCGGTCAGTTCCAGGTTAAAGGAGAGATCAGAACTGGTGGCATTGGCCTGGTGTATTTCCACGGCAATATCATTGTTACCTGCGCTGAAAAAGGTATTGGCGATTGTAAAACTGATAACCGCGTCTTCAATCGCGGAAGAAGCCGTAGTGGCATATACCACTGCACCGGCGGGCATATTGTTCCGGCCAACTTCCACGCCATTTACATATACAACATATCCATCATCCCTTTCCACATTAAAACGAAAAGCCCCGTACGCTGACGGGTTGGCAATATTGATGGTTTTCCTGAAATAACTGGTGATATACTTATTACCGGTTGGCAGGCAAAGGGTGCCTCCTCCCCCGGATGGAATACAGGTCACTTCATCCCCGTCACCATAACCCAGTTCCGCATTACCCGAAGACCAGGCTGCATCGTTATAACCCAGGTTTTTCCAGCTGCCTGCAGGAGCCGCGCCGGTTGAAAAATATTTCCAGGATGATCCGAAAGGAATCAGTGTGGTGCCCGAAATATCAATATTGGCAGCGGTATTCCCGTTATTGACAGCCGTTCCCCCGGGCGGTGCTTCCGTGGTAATGACCCCGGAAGAGGTGATAATATTATTGGCT
>CAZFLL010000265.1:0-2368 GCA_964519865.1 uncultured Chitinophaga sp.
CTTCCACCTTTGAAGAAAAACTTTTCCAGTCCCTTTTTTCTTTCGGGCTCCAGAGCGCTTCGGCAATCGCCATTCCCCGGGGCCAGGTCATATATTGAAGATGCCGTGTATTATAAACCTGTTCGGTCCACAGATTGGCCTGCCCGCCTTTGATCAGGGACGGGTTTACTCCCTCCGGTAATGGTTCAAACTGGTAGGCTTTTTTAAGACGGAGGGTGGAATAAACAGGAGGTTCTATTGCTGCATCCCCCTGCATGTAATCGATATAGGCAAAATCAGTAGGACTCATCACCACTTCATGCCCCTGTTTGGCCGCTTCAATTCCGCCTTTCATCCCTCTCCAGCTCATGACAGCCGCATTGGGGGCAAGGCCCCCGTCAAGGATCTCATCCCAGCCGATCATTTTCTTTCCCTTGCTGTTGATTATTTTCTCGACTCTTTTTACAAAATAACTTTGTACTTCATCCAGGTTTTTTAACCCCTTCTCCTGCATCAGGGCCTTGATCTGTTCACTTTTCTCCCAGAAATTACGGGCTGTTTCATCCCCACCCATATGGATATAATCAAAGGGGAACAGTTGAGCCACTTCAGTGAATACTTTATCCAGGAATTCAAATGATTTTTCGAGGGCGGGGCAAATGGTATTATCCAGTGTGCCATAAAAATGCTGACCACCTCCGGGCCAGATCATAAACCGGTCGCCGGGACTTACATAATACTCACCCGGGGTGCAGGACAATTCCGGGTAAGCCGTAATGGCCGCCAGGCTGTGACCGGGTACATCAATCTCCGGCATGATATTGACAAAACGGTCTGCCGCATATTTCACCAGTTCTTTAATATCCTCATGGGTATAGAAACCACCATAGGTGGCTTTTTCTCCCGGCTGGGGTTTTGACAAAGTACCAAATGTGCCGGTTCTTTCCACCCGCCAGGCACCCACTTCGGTGAGTTTGGGAAAGCTCTTTATCTGTAAACGCCAGCCCTGGTCATCCGTAAGATGTAAGTGCAGCAGGTTGAATTTATATTTCACCATCTGGTCGATATAGTCTTTTACCTGGGCCACGGTAAAGAAATGACGCGCCACATCCAGCATCAGTCCACGCCAGGCAAAGCGGGGGTAATCAATAACAGATAAGCAGGGGATCACCACAGAAGGCCCGTTGATTTCAGGGTTTTTGATCATTTTCACAGGCAGCAGCTGTAATAACGTTTGCACCCCATAGAAAATACCGGATGGGGAAGGGGCGCTTAACAGGATCCCGCTTTTGTTGACCGTAAGCCGGTATCCATCCGCCGGTAAGTTTTTGTCATCCGCCAATAATACGTTCAGGTGGATACCCGGGACAGGTTTTCCTTCAGTAAGGATTACTTTATAGTCTGCAGAATTTATTACTGCAGCCATTGTCTGCATTATTTTTCTGAGCTCCGGGTTAGCCGGAATATTCACCCTGAACTGAGGAGGTACAACAAAGTTTCCGCCAGCCGCTGCGCGGGTAAGTGACACAGGTTCCGGGATAATGGATATTTTGATGGTACGCTGTGCGTGAGCAGCCAGGTTGAATGTTATAATCAGGAAAAGAAGCAATCCTTTTTTCATACTTTACTTTTTAGCAGGAGCAATTTACCTTATAAAGCAGTACAAATAAAAAAAGGCTGACATTCCTGTCAACCTCTAAACGTCTAAACCCCAAACACCAAACCTTCTCTATCCCGGTATTCTCGAAATATACTTTTCAATCTGCTTGATCTGGTCCACGATCTGCGGGGTGGTGGGTTTTAATGCTTTTGTCTTCCGGAAGAAATCCTTCGCCGCGCGGAATTCCCGTTTATTCATCATCAGGCTGCACATCTGCAGGTAGGCAGCGGCTTCATTTTCTTTATCAGGTAAACCTTTACGGAGAGCCTGGCGGATATAACTTTCAGCCTGTTTGAGGTCATTCTTCTGCATGGACAGCATTCCCATCTGGAGCAGGCTCGCGCCTTCTGCTTCTTTCATGGGCATACCGAGATCCAGTCCTTTCTTCATCATTTTTTCTGCGCCATCAAAGTCCTGTTTCATCATCGCAATATTCCCTTTCAGGGTGTAAAACACAGAACGGATGGGTTTGTACAACAGGTTCGGGAACCTGATCGAATTGACGATTTTCTCGGCTCCTTCCATATCACCTGTTTCCATATATTCCTGGATCAGTCGTAACGGACCAAAGAAGAAATGACCGGCTACGAGGATCACACCTACCAGGTAAAGCGGGAAGGCCGGCCAGAAAGAAGAGGCAAAATTTACATAAACACCAAGGGCAATCAGCAGCAGTCCGATCCAGAGACGATATTTGATCAGTAAGTTGTAGAATTTCATTTTTTGAGT
>CAZFLL010000266.1:0-2352 GCA_964519865.1 uncultured Chitinophaga sp.
TTGCATTGCTGGTCAGCAGTGCAATGCTGGCCCAGGGAAGCAGGAAACCAGTGAACAGGAATTCATTTCTTGCTTTTCATGCAGGGCCTTCTTTCCCGGTTGGTGTTTTCTCCAGCAGTTATCCTTCCAATGATGAAGCCGGTTTTGCGAGCCGGGGGTATACGATCGGTATCAATTACGGGAAACGATTCAAAAGCGGGGCCGGAATTGCCGCCACCGGCTTTTATAATCAATATCCGACAAAAGACCTGGTACTCAACATTGATATAGGTGATGGCACACATACTGTAGTCCTGTCCATGGACCAATGGTATATGTATGGAGCAGCCGTGGGCCCTTCCCTGGAATTTACCCCAATAAAGAACCTGGGCACCGGGGTACATGTCATGATTGGCTTAGCCGCCGTCCGGTTACCCGCCTTTTATTATGATAATGAGGATTTCACCAAGGCCGACTGGGGGCCTTCCGGGGTGATCCAGGCCGGGATGGACCTGAAAATGAATATGAGTAAAACAACATTCATTTTTATAAATGGGGAATACCAGTACATGCGGCCCCGGTTCAGTTTGCTGAATGTACTGAGCAATGAATCAGAAAAAGTTTATCAGAAAGTATCCGTACTGCATGCTACTGCCGGAATCGGCTTCCGGTTCTGAGCAGGTGTTTGTGAGCGTGCGTCTCCCGGTTTTTAACCGGGAGACTTTTTATAAATAACTCAACGTTTAAATTAAAAATATGAAAAAGTACATCCTTCTATTCCTGGGACTTTTTTTCTCCTTATGCGCATTGGCACAATCTGATGAAAAGGGACCGGTAGCTTCTTATTTCACCCCTTTCACCGCCCTGGATAATTTTAATAATGGTGGTGTAACGAATAATCCTTCCGTGGCCACCACGTTCACGGTTTCTGTGAGTTGCCTGATCACCACTATACAAACCTATCACTGGAACAACGGGCGTGGTGCGGCAACCGGCACCATTAAACTGATCCACTCAAACGGTACCGTGTATGGTCCATGGACTGCCACCGGTATTGCCGGTTCAGGCGGAGTAGCCAATGCCTTCTGGAATGTAACACCAAACACCGTGATACCTGCAGGTACCTATACCGTGGTGGATTCTGATAAAGCCACCTGGTCCTGCAATACGCAATCCCAGAATAAGGGATTCACCAAAGTGTTTGCCAAACGGAGATAAGCTGAAATCGTTTGCGGGATCGATTTCGTGAAACGGCTCTGTTCATGGAGTTGTAAGGGTTATCTTTGTTTATCCATTTTTAGTAACCAGGGATAACTGAAACCAACGAAAAAAGGTAACTGTTTTGACAGACAACTCCCCAATGACTGAAGTTTCCAAAAGAACCATGCGCATAGCCGTATCGGCTTTCTATTTCTGCATGGGCTTCAGTTTCGCTTCCTGGGCCAGCCGGATACCTGATATCAAAACCAAACTTCACCTGAATGAGGCGCAGCTGGGAACCGTGTTGCTCTGTCTGCCCGTGGGACAATTACTGATGATGCCCTTCTCCGGGCGATTGGTCACGAAATACGGCAGTAAAAAAATCCTGTCCTTCGCGATCATATTATACACACTCGAACTCACCAACCTGGGCTGGGCCACACAAATGTGGCAGCTGGGACTGGCCCTTTTTATTTTCGGTATCGTGGGGAATATGTCCAATATCTCCGTCAATACACAAGGTGTGCTGGCACAGAATATTTATGGCCGGCCGATCATGACCACCTTCCATGGTATCTGGAGTTTATCCGGGCTTACCGGTGCACTGGTTGGTTTGCTGATGGTGAATCTGAAAGTTCCTCCCCATCCTCATTTTTTTATTGTAGCCGGACTGGTAATCACTACAGTAATCATTGCCTGGAAATACCTGGTTACCGGCACTTCTTCTCCCGCTGCAGGTGGTAAGTTGTTTTCCAAACCTGAAGGTATATTGGTCAGGCTCGGCATTATTGCTTTCTGCAGTATGGCTGCTGAAGGGGCGATGTTTGACTGGAGCGGGGTGTATTTCCGGGAAGTGGTGAAAGCACCGGCCTCGATGGTGATACTGGGTTATACCAGTTTTATGATCATGATGACCACCGGCCGTTTTATAGGTGATCAGCTGATTGCAAAAATCGGACGAAAAAAAACCCTGCAGATAAGCGGCATCCTGGTATTCACCGGGCTCACTATATCTGTTCTCCTTCCCTGGGTAATAACTGCGGCCCTTGGATTTATGATCGTCGGACTGGGTGCATCCTCCGTGATCCCGACAATTTACAGTACAGCCGCCAGTGCCTCTAAAAAATCACCAGGCATGGCACTGGCCGGTGTGTCCAGTATCGGCTTCCTGGG
>CAZFLL010000267.1:0-2342 GCA_964519865.1 uncultured Chitinophaga sp.
GTTTCAGTTTTACTATGCCCGAAACGGTTACCGAATGGAACTGGAAAATGCTGGCTCATACTACGAATGCAAAATTTGCTTATGCTGAACGGAAATTACAGACACAGCTGCCCCTGATGGTACAGGCCAATATCCCGCGGGTATTGTACCAGGGAGACCGGTTGATACTCAAGCACCGGATCAGTAATCTTGATACGGTGGAGGCCACCGGTCATGTGAGTTGCAAACTTGAGGATGTGGTAACTGGAGAAGACCTGTCTGCTTCCCTGAGTTTTCCCGGAACCAACCGTTTCAGTATTCCTTCCAAAGGAACCGGCTATGCATCGATGGAGATACGGGTACCGGCAAACCAACTCAATCCGCTTAAACTGGTCGTGACTGTCCGGTCCAGCCAGTTTGCCGATGCAGAAGAACATATACTGCCGGTATTCGGGACGAGGCTATTTGTCCGGCAATCTCAGTCATTCTCATTAACTGGCCAGGATACCGTTATACAGGTGGTATCACTGGCGCATGATGCCCGGCTTTATGGAACTTCACTTGGCATCATGTCCAAACCACAAGCTGCCCTGATCAACTCACTGCCGTACCTCGCAGAGTATCCCTGGGATTGTGCCGAGCAGCTTACCAATAAAATTCAGGCATTGGGTACTGCTGTCAGCATGATGCGTACAGATAAGGAAGTACAGCAGTCCTTTGAAAGAGCAAGGCAGACAGTTGGTCAACCCACAGAAATACAACAGGCATTACCGGAGGATTTTCCCCAGGCTTCCATGCCCTGGCTGGTATTGTCAAGCCAGAAAAGCAATGAACAGGGTGCATTATTCCGGGTGCTGGACACGACAAAATCATTAAAGGCCATACCCATACACCTGGACAAACTGCTCGCTTTGCAAAACGCAGACAAGGGGCTGAGCTGGTTTCCCGGTGGTAACAGCAATCCATGGATCAGCCAGTATGTACTGGGGAGTTTCGGCCTGATGCAGGATAACGGGTTGCTCAATCTGCTTCAGCAGCCCGGGAATAAGATTCCTTCATTTATCAACCAGCTTATAATTTATTGTGATCAGTACTATTTCTCCAATCAAAACAGGGAGAAGGCGGAAGGTTCACTGGAATTTTTATGGGCCAGATCATACTGGCTGAAAGAGCATCCGCTGGATTCCGCAGGAATAGCCGTTGTGGATACAGTGTTGAGGTATCAATGGGAAAAAAGAAACCGTTTATCGTTGTCCCAACAGGCCTTGCTTGTAATTGTTACTTCAAAATATAAAACTGCCGGCATGTCTTTATACCAGCAGGCGAAAGACCTGGCCAGGTCGATCCGGGAACAGGCGGTGGAAGACCCGGTACATGGTATCCGCTGGAAAGAGTTTTCAGATCAGGATGAGCTTACTTACTCCGCTGAAGAAACCATGCGTTTACTGGCCGAAGCCTTTGAGCTGACCGGTTACCAGGCGGAAGTGCTCAAAGGAATGATGCAATGGATCGTTTCCGCTCGTGAAGAACAGCACTGGAGCAGCACCCGCGCAACGGCATCTGTTATACATTTATTACGAAAGAGCGGGGCAGGTATACAGGATCCCACCTTACAACTCAATGCGGTACTGGGGAACAGCACTCTTTCTGTGTGCAATGACCTGTTGAGTGGTACCGGTTTTTCATTCCGGCCCGACAATATGGTCCCGCAAACAGTGCGAATCAGTAAATCCGGCAATGGTCCGGCAAAAGGCAGCCTGGTCTTGTATTATTTTACCGCGAATCCGAAGGAAGTAAATCCTTACCCGGGACTAACCATTCAGAAACAGGTAAACCGGTACAACTCTTCAACATCCAGCTGGGAAAAGGTATCTGCCACTACAATATTGAAACAGGGTGATAAATTAACGATCAGTTTAACGATCGAAACAAATCATGAACTGCGTTATGTGCTCATTAATGACCGGCGGTCAGCAGCACTTGAACCTGTTGAAACCAGCAGTGAATATGTGTATGGAGCAATCCCGCATTACCGGTCAGTACGCGATGATGGATTGCGTTTGTTTGCTGATTTTATACCAGCCGGTAAACATACCATCAGCTATGATGTAAGGGTGGCTTTTGAAGGAAATTTTATGAACGGGCCTGCGGGTTTGCAATGCATGTACCGTCCGGATATCAGTGCGTATAGTGGGAGTATGGGGATGAGGGCGGAGGGGAGCAGGTAGAGGAAAGAGGAGAAAGGAAAGAGGAAAGAGGAAAGAGGAGAGAGGAGAGAGGAGAGAGGAGAGAGGAGAGAGGAGAGAGGATCAGGGTACATTGATGTATTTATGTACCTGCAGGCTCAGTTCCCATTGGGGATG
>CAZFLL010000268.1:0-2312 GCA_964519865.1 uncultured Chitinophaga sp.
TGAATGCGGATGATCAGGTGATTCTGAACAGGAAGTATGATTACCTGGGCTTTATTTAAAAAACCGCAGAGAGTGCAGCGGGAAATAAAAACAGCTGAGACGCAGAGAACGCAGAGGTTAAAGTATAATTCAACGCTCTCTGCGTTCTCCGCATCTCAGCGGTATCAATCAGCATCTATTTATTCTTTTTTTGTGTAGCTACTCTGTACAATATAAATGTCATAGCAGCGAAGAATCCAACGCCCAGTACCATATAGCCGCCTGGCCCGAATATTCCTGTAACTCTTTCTTCCATGTTTACAGATTTCATACCCGATTCAAAGAAGACTGTGAGTATGGCGGCCACCACGCCAAACAGCGCGCCTCCGGCCACCAGTCCGGTGGCAAAGAGATTTCCTTTACGCAGATCCTCCTCCTCATCAGGTTCTTTTTCTTTTCTGGCATGCCGGTCCGCTATTCCCCTGATAAATCCACCTATAAATATGGGCAGGGTGGTAGAGAGTGGCAGGTAGGTACCAACAGCGAAACTCAGTGCTTTCACCCCGCAGAGTTCAAGCACTACTGCAATGAATACACCGATCAGTACAAACTGCCAGTCAAGGTTGAAAGACAGAATACCTTTAATTAAAGTGGCCATTAAAGTGGCCTGCGGGGCTGAGTAGGTTTCGCCAATAGCGTGATGTATACCCGATGCTGCCAGTGCAGTGGACGGTGTGTCCAGTATCTTCACGGTCCAGCCAATAACAATGGATGAAACAATAGCCCCGATAAATAATGCCAGCTGCTGGTATTTAGGCGTGGCCCCCACCAGGTAACCGGTTTTCAGGTCCTGTGAAGTGGCACCGGCATTGGCGGCCGCCACACAGATCATACCTCCGACAACCAGGGCCATAGGTTCATATAATTTACCACTCCAGCCCACCCCGATGAATACAAGGCAGGTGGCCATAATAGTGGCAATGGTCATACCACTGATCGGGTTATTGGAAGAGCCGATCAGTCCGACGATACGTGAGGACACGGTAACAAAGAAGGCACCGAAGATGATCACCAGTACTCCTAACAATAAACGACTGCCCACATTTTCACCGGGAATGATAGAAAGCAGGGACATGATCAGTATCAGTCCGAGACTTCCAAGTCCTACTACTTTTATACTCAGGTCCTGCTCCGTACGTAATACACTTTTGCCGGCGGATTTATCTTTCACCGCACCGATGCTTTCTTTAAAAGAGGAGACAATGGTAGGGATTGTTTTGATCAGGGTAATAAAACCACCTGCGGCCACTGCACCTGCACCGATCTGACGGATATAGGCCCTGTATAATGCTTCCGCTGAATTAGTAAATGTATGGGAGGCAGCATCCCAGCCGAATTTAGCTGGACTTAATCCGAGTTTGGTCAGCTGTGCAAACGTGGCATCACCAGGTACCAGGGTGGCCAGCAATGGAATCAGTACGAATGAACTTAATACACCACCCGCTACAAGAATACCTGAAATTTTTGGTCCGATAATATAACCCACACCCAGGTATTCAGGAGTGATTTCGCCATTGAGCCTGGCCGAGGGCAGGTATTTATTTTTAAGATTGGTTACATAAACAGGTACTTCTGATATAACGTGAAATACCTTTTGAAGAAAGGCATATACGATGGCCACTCCCATTCCCATGAAAGCAGTTTTCGCCAGGTCACCCCCTTTTTCACCGGCTTTCAGTACAGAAGCACAGGCTGTTCCCTCCGGATATGGCAGCGTTTCATGTTCCTTTACGATCAGGGAACGGCGCAGGGGAATCATCATCAGTGTGCCCAGCATACCCCCCATAATGGCAAGTGTCATGATCGTCAGGTAATTGAAATAACTGCTGCTATCCGGTGAGCTGAGGAACAGGAATCCCGGTAAAGTAAATACCACCCCGGCAGCAATACTCTCACCGGCACTGCCCGTGGTCTGAATAATATTATTTTCCAGGATCGTTGTCTTCAGGAATAGTTTACCCAGTGCAATGGATAATACCGCGATAGGGATAGAAGCGGAAACGGTAAGTCCTGCTTTCAACGCCAGGTAAACAGTAGCAGCGCCAAAGATGACACCGAAGATGGCGCCGGTGATTACTGATTTAATCGTAAACTCCGCCATATTCGCTTCAGGCGGTACAAATGGACGAAATACTTTTTGCTGTTCCGGCATAGTAGTCAGTTTAGTTACCGGAAGATATAGGATGTTGGTGAAAACACCAACGACAGTCAGTTCACACCCTTTTCCTTCATCACCCTGTTCAGCCATTTCAGCAGTACAAATAAAAACAGGG
>CAZFLL010000269.1:0-2290 GCA_964519865.1 uncultured Chitinophaga sp.
ATGACGTTTTTGAGGAATCATCGGGATAGTTGTTTGAAGGGGTAAAGGTACGGAGAACGGGGTTCATGATGACGGAAGTAGTGAAGGGAGGAATAGGTCAATTTGCCCCCTTCGATAAACTCCCCGCATTTGGCGGGACAGGTGTGGCCTTTCGTGTTAATTCGTGGCTTACTCATTTTGCCGCAGGCAAATCAGTTTATTTTTTGAGTAAACGGTACAATAGTTTGATGTGGAGCATGCGGGAGAAGACTTCTCCGTTGTCCCCTTTATTATAATTGCTGAGTCCGTGTTTATAATTCAGGTCCAGGCTCCATTTATTCAGGCTGAGCATGCCACCGGCTGTAAGACGAAAATCGTTTACTTCCGGCCTGCCCCCGCCGTGAGCAATCGAAAATTTCTTACCGGCGGCATCGGTAAAATCAAACTGATCACCCATGGATAACCGGAATGAATAATCAAAACCAGCGTGTAACATCAATCCCAGTTTACCAAAGGTAAATGTTCTGCCAAGCTGTGGGTTAATGGAAATGAAATCGTTATACGCTGTATATGTGCCATTCGTTTTGAAACTCCCTCCCGGAGTGATCACACTATCACCGTTTAGCCGGCTGCTATTGTGTTCATATTGGGCGCTGACAGACAAGGTCCAGGCAGGTGACAATGCCCGGTCCAGTTGTAAGCCGGCAATGAAGCAGGGTGCGGCCTTGCTGCCGAAGTGATTACCAATAGTATCTACTGCATTGGGGAAAACCAGTCCGTTCCGGTAATAATCAGCGTTGGCCGTACTGCCCGGACCTGAAAAGAAGGAGATCCCGGAGCCGGTATAGACAGAAAGTTTAAGGGTTCGTTGGGCCAGGGTGCTGCTGGAAACAAATAAGCAAATGACAATCAGGGAGTGATTCAGTCTGCTCATAATAGTTGTTTTGCCCTAAACGTCAGTCCTGGAAATAATATTGTTATTGGCCAGGAATGATATCCGATTCGCGATTTTTTTTGTCCGCCTTATGCGGGGATTTCACCCAAAACCACACGAAAAATACAAGCCACGGAACTGCATACGCACAGGCAGGATTGGGGGTATCAGTGGCTTGTATTCCGTAATCCTTCAGGATTTCAGAAGACCATCTAAGCAGGTTGTTCGAACCTCGTACTTCTTACTTTGTATTTAGTTGATCGACTTCAGGTGCAGGTAGGTGCTGAACCCGATATTGAATTTGGTGCCTTTAAACGGATTATTATCATCCAGTTCTTTTGTCTTCAGGTTACTTCTCAGATCCGCATAAAACATCATGGTTTTATATTGCACTGTTGTTTTTGCTCCCAGGGAAAAGATAGCGGCTCCCTTGATTGTTTTTTCGAAAAGCGGGTCATTCAATACTTTGTTAAACCGTTTTACATCTTCGTTGGGGATATTGAACAGGTTCCAGTACGGCATAAAACTAAAAGTGAATGCATCATCTGATCCACCATTAAAACTCCACACATATTTCAATCCGATATTTACCGTATTCACTTTGAAGTTCACATCCGGACTGTCAATAGCGATGCGGCGGTAAGCAAATGTGCCATCCAGCCAGACTGAATGCTGCACACTGCTGATTTTGGTCAGTCGCAGGGAAGGGTTAAACAGGAACCCGAAGTTGCCTGTTTCCGGGAACATGAGGGAATTGAAGTCAACAGAATCCTTCTTGATCTTACTGGTCGGATTAGAGTTTAACAGGTTAGCCCCGATATTGATTTTCAGTCTTTCGGTAGAGGTGAATTCCACACCTAAGCGGCCGGAGGCGGTGATTGTTTTGGTCACATCGTCATTGGAGCCGGACACGGATCCAAGTGCATAGAAGCTGACTTTATCGGCGGATGCATTCGTCGGGGCGAGCATCTGGGAAAAACATTGGCTGTACAGTATGATCATACTGATGAAGAAGATGAATTTTTTCATGTTGGTTTTGTTTTTGTGGAAAAGGATGGGTGCATGAAAGCCCTGGTTCTGCAGGCGTTTCTCACCCTGATTGCCGGAGTAAAACTATGGCGGAAGGTGGGGAGGGGAAACCGTGTTTTGTACCTGAATGACCCGTGTTTTCACGGGGTGGCCGCTAATTTTCACGAAACCACACGAAAAGTTCTAAGAGGGGGCTGTTAACCTGCCTACCGGCAGGCAGGCTACAAACTACTAACTTACAATGCAATCCCGTTTGCCTGGAATAAGATTACATATATTTCCCTTTCAGGGCCTCAATGATAATATCATGATCTTCAAAATCCCTTAATCCGGATACGGTGATCGTGG
>CAZFLL010000270.1:0-2250 GCA_964519865.1 uncultured Chitinophaga sp.
AGCATGCCTTTTACAATGCCATCCGCCCGTTTACCATGATGAAGGATCTTCTCCAGGTTTTGTTGCACATTCCTGGCTATTGCTTTCACTTCATCCGAATTCCCCTTGTCAATCTCATCAACCATCTCACTGATTAACTCATTACTTACTTCTGAAAAATTATTCACAAAATTCAACGGATTCTGAATTTCATGGGCAATACCAGCTGTCAGTTCACCCAGGCTGGCCATTTTTTCAGACTGAATCAGCTGGGCCTGTGCCGATTTTAAATTCAATAGCGCTTGCTCAACCTGCTGCTTCTGCTTCCCGATTTCTTCCTTTTGTCTTTCGCTTTCTTCATACAGACCGGCCAGCTCCACATTCCGGAGACGGTAGATTTCAGCCTCCTTCTTTGATTTTTCCGCCTTATAGGAAATATCCTGATTCTGTATCCGTTGATTCACCGTATCGCTATGCACTTCTTTTGCCAGCCGGATATGTTTCTCTATATGTCCAAAAGCTTCTTCATAACGTTTATAGTACTTACAGGCTTCATATAATCCGGCATGGATCTTAGCCAAAAGGTCCATCGCCTTTATTTCCTCGCCCAACCGGAGTGCTTCATTCAATAATTCAAATATTTCCTGCGGTGCATGAGCATCCCTCTTTCTTTTTAAATTAAGTCCGGCCAGTTCCAATAAGATTTCAGTTTCTCCTTTTTTATCCGCTATACTCCGGCGAATGAAAAGGCTTTTATTATAAGAATCAATAGCTTTATCGAAGTCGTTAACCTGTTCATAAATGTTGCCCAGGTGAAAAAGAGAATTGGCCTCTCCTTTTTTATCTGAAATACCCTGGGTAATTGACAAGGCCTGTCCGCAAAAATCCAATGCTTTACTATTGTCTTGTAACCGGAAATGAATAACGCCTATATTATCCAGGCAACCCGCCTCTCCCCATTTATCACCGGCCTGCTGCCTGAAATGAAGGCTCTGATGAAAATAATCAAGTGCATTATCCATATCCCCGGTTTCAAAATAGATAAGCCCTATCTGGTTCAGTGAATAAGATTCGGCTATCCAGACAGAATACATACGGGCAATAGACAGGCTCTGAAGAAGATAGGTTAGTGCATTTTCAAAATCGCCCAAATATTTATAGGTTACCCCTAAATGATACAGGGCCAGCGACTCACTTTCTTTATTATTTGTCTGCTGCACCAGCTCCAGTGCCTTAAAAAGATACTCCAGGGAAGCCCCGTAATTTCCAAAACTGCGCTGAATGATTCCGTAATATTCGTAAATAGACACCTGTCCGGAGGGCTCATTTAACGCTTCAAATAATGCAAGGGCTTTTTCTGCATAAACCAGTGCTTCCTGGTGACGGGAGAGCCGGATAAGGGTAAAAGCATAAGTCCGGTATCCTTCTGCCTTCCCCTTTTCATAACCCAGTTCTTCGGCCTTAACAAAGGCTTCCTTACTCAACAAATGAGCTGTCGGGGAATCACTGACACGCAACTCCCAGGCCTGCCTGTTGAGCAGATCAATTTTTTCCTGTAAATCCTTTATCTGAGTTTCAGACATCATAGTGATTTATACAATTCTTACGCTTCAAGTTCTGTCATAAGCCAGGCATCTCCTGTACCCAGTTTTTGCTCACTGGATAGCTTGATAAACAAAAACAACTGAAGTTTATAAGCTGATAACCATTTAATACTTGTTGCTATAATGGCCTGCCCCAATGGTTCAGTTCCTCCCCAGGGATATGTCACTTTCTTATTTAAAAGGTCGTCCTCTGTCAGTGTACTAAAAAGCTGTTTTATTTCAGCCAGCTGGGCATCCATAGCCCCCGGAAAATGATCCGGTTTCACGGCTTTGGCAGCAGCGGCTTTTGCACCAAAAAATGTATTAAAATCCGTATCATCGGTCTTAAGCCAGTAACCTGGCATTACCCAACCAATGATACTCAGATACTGTAATACTTCTAAAATGCTCCTGATATCTTCCCGGGGCCGGAAATCCAGTTGCTCCGGCTGAATTTTCGTAAAAAGCCTGCGGCAGATTTTAATTTCCTTCTCAATGTTATTCAGTAAATGTTGCTTGTACATATTTGTTGGTTTAATGATTAGAACGAATGTCTATACAACGGGTAATTCAAGAATAAATGAGGTTCCTTCTCCTTCTTTCGTCTCCACCTTCAGTTCTCCACCATGGGCCTTCACAATATCATAACTCAGACTCAGCCCCAGCCCTGTACCCTGCCCGGTGGGCT
>CAZFLL010000271.1:0-1031 GCA_964519865.1 uncultured Chitinophaga sp.
TCAGGGTTTTTAACTTTTCCAGCCCCTGCTCCGCAAAAGTCTGCAGGGAATTTATATTCTGTTCAATACCATTGACATTCTTTTTGGCCACCGCCTCCATCAGGTACGCTTCCTGTTTATAGCATTTGAAAAATACCAGGTATACTTCATTGTAATGGTGCATCACCTCCGAAGCGATTTTCATTTTGGCTTCCAGTTCAGACGTATTCTCCAGGAGGTTGATATTATTTTTTTTGGCGAAAAGCTTTTGGGTCTCACTTTGCCGCTTACTGGCTTCCTGGAGTTTTTCATTGGCTTTTTCCTGTGCCAGCATATACGCTTCCATACCATCATAGCTCTGCTCCGCGATTTCTTCCATATTAACAATCTTGCTGAAGTCCTCATTGAACACACTGTTCAGGATTTTCAGATAAGCAACTGTGGTATCCCGGAAGGATTTATCGCCTTTAAACGGGGGCATTCCCATAATATTCATGCGGGTATTATGAATGGCATCCAGGACTTCCAACCGGCGTTTCTCCACTTTCCGTGCACTTTTTCCGTGTGAAATGCTGCTGAGATAGACCATGTATTTCAAGGTCAGTTGCTCGTTGGCCTTGCCGATATAATCCAGGTATTCTACCGGTGTTTCAAATGACTGGGCCACACCCTGTGCGGGTCGGATCAGGAAACAAAAAAGAATTAAAACGGGAATGGATCTGAAATAAATGTTCATATTATATGGTTTAGTTAAGGAGTGCGAAGTTTGATTAAATCACAAATGACCAGGAAGGCTTCCTGGATATAAATGTCTTCCGCGATTTCCTCCAGCCATTGCTGGTTGATCTCCCGGGCATATTCATTATTGGTAAAGGAGGTTTTGTCGGCGGCATGATTCCCGGTCCTGAACAGTTTTCCGGAAGCCAGGCCGTTTCCTTTTAAGGAGGACAATTCTTTATCATTCTGCCGGGCCCATTGTTCATATTCTTCGGTCTTCAGGGAAATGGTTTCCTGTTTATCACGACGTGCAATCATCAGGGCAATGATCCGTT
>CAZFLL010000271.1:1063-2210 GCA_964519865.1 uncultured Chitinophaga sp.
ATTCGGCCAGTGGCAATGCCGGCAATGGTTTATAATAACTGTTCTTTGCCACCGGTTCACTGCTAAGTACATTGGGTTTGAATTTTTCCCGGTATTCGATCCCGTCAAAAGCATCAGGCAATACCACATCCGGCAGCACACCGGTCATCTGGGCCGACTCCCCGTTCAGCCGGTATAGTTTCCCGGTGGTGATCTTGATCATATCACGGCCAAGGTCATGTTGGGTTGGCTTTTTGATCATGGTATCCAACGGAAACATTTGCTGCATGGTAGCTTTACCAAAAGTGGGGCTGCCCACGATCACCGCCCGGTTATAATCCTGTAACGAAGCCGCCAGCATTTCAGAAGCGGAAGCACTTTGCCCGTTCACCAGCAACAGCATGGGCCCGGAATAGATGGTTCCCCTGTTCGGATCTTTCAGGTATACTATTTTTGGCTCTTTAGTTTTAATCCCGGCTTCCGGTCCTTCATCCACAAATATGCCAATCATTTCCATGGCCTCCCCGACTGATCCGCCTCCATTGTAACGCACATCCAGGATCAGCCCGTCTATATTTTCCTTTTTAAGTTTTACAATTTCCTTTGCCACATCATTGGCACAACTGGAACCGGTCTCGTTTTCCCATTCAGTATAAAACCCGGGTAATAATATATACCCGATCTTTTTCTCTCCTTCCAGTATAAAGCCCTTCACCACATTTTCCTCATTCTGAATTTTCTCCTTACGCAACATCGTGGTCTTAATGGTACCATCCGCTTTCTGCACTTTTATGATCACTTTCCCTTCGGACGCCTTTTCCATTTCCTCATAGGCTTCCTGCAATCCTGCACCGGTCAGATCCTTACTCTCTTTCCCTTCCCCATGCATACTCAGCAAAATGTCCCCTTTATTCAGGTCTCCGGATTTCCAGGCCGGGCCTCCGGGTGCCAGTTTATCCACAATAACCTGCCCTTTCTCATTTTCATCCAGGTCCAGCCCCAGTGATAAAGCCTCCGTACTCAGCTGTTCCTGAAATTCCTGTTTGCCCTGTGGCGAAAAATAATTGGTATGCGGATCAAAACAACCGGCCAGTGCATCCAGGTAGAGTTCCATGATATAACCATCCACCCCGGTACTGTGCTCCAGTATTCTTTTCAATTGCCGGCT
>CAZFLL010000272.1:0-2137 GCA_964519865.1 uncultured Chitinophaga sp.
CGGCATTGGCCGGATCACCAAAAACGGAACGGCCGAGATTACGGTCTGACATAAAAAGTTGAGGGTTTAGAGTTGAGGGTTGAGAGTTGAGGGTTTATGGTTTATAGTGGTTGATTTGCTTCACGTACCTTCGCAGGGTCGGAAAGCAATATTATGGAAGAAAAGATACTAAAGGGAACCATTTCATTTGTTAATTACGAAAAGAATTTTGCCACAATTGAATACGAAGTGGGGGCTAAGAAGAAATCAGTGAATTGTAAAACGGGGGTGGAAGAGACCGGCCGTAAGACACAGCATTTCAGGATCGGCGATACGGTGAACTTCCAGTTGCGCCTGTCGGACAGGGGCGATAAGATGACGGCTTATAATATTAAGTTTCTCCATAATACCCGGCTCGACCTGCTGATCCAGCGGGCGGCGATTGAGAACCGTTTTTCCGGCTACCTGAAAAAAGTGGAGGATGACTATTTTGTAAAGGAGATCGACAGTTATATTTTCTTCCCGATCCAGTTGTCGCCTTGGGAAAAGCCTCCAGTCGAAACGGCCGAGAACCTGGCCATCTTTTTCCGCTTACTGAACCTGGAAAGGCCCAATGCGATTGTGGCCGAACTCTTCTCGCATAATTTCTCATCCGCTTATAAGAAAGCCCTGCAGCATTTCAAGAATGATATAGATGCCGACGCGGTGGTAACCCGTATTTCGCCCCATGCCATTTACCTGGATCTGTTTGAGGGTGGCATGCAGGCCAAGCTGCCGGTGGAGAAAGGCACGGATCCCGGGGTAAAGCCAGGGGATACCCTGCCGGTTAAGATCACGCACCTGACCAATATGCGGGTGGTGGTGAAGCGGGCGGAGTGATCAGGACTGCAGTTTATATTCTTTGGTCAGGGCGTCTGCCGGAATCCGGAGGAGTTTACTGAATTTGCGGATCATGGTCAGGGATAAAGCCTGTTTATAGTTCAGCACTTTGCTCACTGTTCCTTTATCACCATATTCCCGGGCCAGGTCCTTGGCCGTATAACCAAAGTCTTCCATGCGGATTTTGATCATTTCAACCGGATCGACTTCGGGAAGCTGGTAATATTTTTTTTCGTATTCATTAATAAGGAGGGCCAGCAACTTCATTTCCTTATAGTCGGGGGAACCTGAATCGACCTGGTATATTTCCTCCAGCCTGGCAGAGGCTTCCTTGTATTCTTCCTCATTGAGCAATGGGTACCATTGTTTCATATAAGTTCTTTCGGGAATCTGAAAAAATTGAGTTTATCGTAATCGGCTACTAAGCTGGTAAGTCAATAATTCCCTGGGTGAAGCTAAAAAACAGTTGGTAACTTGCCAACTTTGGAATCAATGAAAATATATCATCAAAATATTTATTGATAATCACACAGTTACAAGGGTGCTAGTTTAAATTCTCTTCCTTTTCTTAGGTTAGAATACTGCTCATTCTTATCTTTGCACCCCCAAAAGAACTCCTTAAACCGGGTTGGGATGGGACCAGGCAGAGGGATAGCTCTGTTTGATTATTCACTAACCGCTGGAGGAAACGGCCTCAAAAACCGAAACTCACAGCTCAAAGCTTTTTCTAAATGAGCAAATTACATTTCACTACCAAACACGCGAACGAGGCTACCGTAAAACGCAACTGGTATGTTGTGGACGGTACTAATCAAACCGTAGGTCGTATGTGTGCTAAAATTGCCGCTGTATTACGTGGTAAGAACAAAGCATGCTACACCCCCCACGTTGACACAGGTGATTATATCATTGTGATCAACTGCGAGAAAGTTGTTTTAACCGGCAACAAAATGGAGCAGAAAATTTACGACCACTTTACCGGTTACCCCGGCGGACGTAAAGAAGAAACTGCGGCCAACCTGCAAAAACGCCGTCCTGAAGTACTGATCGAAAGAGCGGTAAAAGGAATGCTTCCTAAAAACCGTCTCGGACGTAAGATGTACAAAAAATTATTTGTATACGCCGGTGCTGAGCATCCGCACGGAGCACAACAACCGAAAGATCTCAAATTTTAGGCCCCCTAAACCTGCCTGCCGGCAGGCAGGTCCACCAAAGGGGGACTTAAGGTCGTTTATAAAACAAGAAACTAAATAATTCCAAACAAACTATAATGGAAAAG
>CAZFLL010000273.1:0-2116 GCA_964519865.1 uncultured Chitinophaga sp.
TATCATGACTGATAATGGAGATCAGGCGGGTCTTGATGCTGTTGTTTTTTTCGAGGACTTCATTCTGGTCCTGCAATTCTTTTGTTTTTTCAGAGACCTGTTCTTCCAGTTTCTGCTGACGGATTTCATACTGGCGTGTACGGTAACGGAAATAAAGACTGAGGGCGCCGAAGACAATTCCGGTGCTGATCAGGTAAAACCACCAGCGCTGGTACCAGGGGGCCGGGACAGAAAAACTGAATTGCCGGTAGGAATAATTGTTGATTCCAAAACCATTGAGTTTACGGATCAGGAGTGTATAGTCGCCACTCTCCAGGTTGCCCAGCTGGATCAGCGCCCCGTTATCGGTGTTCACCGTTTTCCATTCTTTCTCATTATTCAACCGGTACTGAAGATAGATATTCTCTTTATTGCACCAGGCCGAAAACCCAAGACGTATCAGTACGTCACGGTGAAAGGCATTGACATTTTCACTGGCAAAGGCATTGGGATCAATGCGCTTACTATCCACCGTCACTTCATCAATAAATATTTCCCCATCGGGTAATACAGGAATCGCTGTCTGCGGATTTACCCAGAGCAAGCCCTCCATGGTGGGAAAGGAAATCGTTTTGTTTTTCATCACCAGGGCGCAGGGCGTACATCCTCCATTCATCTCCGTCATCTCCATCCCGTCATTCCGGCCAAAATAATGATAGTATACCTGCGGTTCATTCTTCTCATAGGCTTGTATCATGTCATCAATACTGGCTTTGAATAAACCCCGGTTAGTACTGATCCAGCAATAACCGTTTCCATCATCCACAAAACAGTGCGTGAATAACAGGTGCCTGTTTTTATCCAGGGGCAAGGCTTTCACCAGGCCTTTATGACTGATATAAAGCCCGTTGCCATAGGTACCAAAGAAAATATAATCCTTATAGGTCCAGATGGTACGCACACAATAATTGCCATCGGTATAAAGCGTATCCAGTTTATGGGTCTTTGTATCAAACTTCAATAAGGCATAGCAATTGGCTATGGCCAGCACGCCAGGACTGATTTCCTTCATATCAAAATGGGTCCTCAGTTGTTCCGAACTGCGGTAGGGATAGACCATTTCGAAACTATCTTCCTTCATCCTGAAAATACCCGCTTCATTGGCCATATATAATTGCCCGCCGGATTCGGCCATGACCATCTGTGCATAGTCGGGCCTTATTTTAGGGTAAGGCTTCAGCTGACCATTTTTGAAATTATACTTATGCAGGCAGGAGAAACCCAGCTCTTTGCTCGCCTGTATAAACCAGAATACAGAATCACCCTGTAAGAAAGTGCTGATGCTGTATGGACCCTTGAGTGAAAGAGGGGCAGTGGGGTTGACTTTCCCCAGTATATGTCCTTCGTTGGTCATGATACTGCCATCCGGGAGTTCAACCTGTGAGTAGTAGGAGGTTCGCTCATTAGTGGTGGTTCTTACTTTCCGAACCGGCTCCACCAGGTTCTCCCGGATCACGATAATGCCTTTGGAATCGGTACCCAGGAAAAGGGTGTTCAGCTTTTCATCGTATTGCGCATAACGGATCAGCACATCCTGCGGTACCTGGTCACAGATCAGCTCGGAGTAGAGCACCCCGTTCTCCAGTTTTATTTTCCAGATTTTTTCCTTGTTAACCAGCAGGGGAAAATCCATACCGTTATCCCATACCAGGATTGAATTGCCAGGATCCGTATCAGAATGGATCCCCCGTTGCTGCAGGCTCACTTTACTAAAGACCCGGAAGGGTTTATTAAACAGCCAGAAATTATTGTTCTTATCGGCCAGGAAAATTTCATTACCACACTTAAAGCTCCATCTGATTCCCGGATCCGGAAGAGACAATCGCTCAGGATTCTTCATGGAAATACTGAAATAGACCAGCACCCCGTTACGGAAGATCAGGCAGGAGGTATCCGTTACCGGCGTGATCTGGTCAAACTGCAGGGCATAGGGACCGGTGGTGATTTTCTGGTCCTGCTGATAAAATTTATCGGAGACACTGAGGGTGATAATGTTACTGACGGGGTTCCCGACTATCACCTGCTTTTTATAAAAATCGAGCTTGTTTTTATTGACAAAAAAGAGATTACCCATATT
>CAZFLL010000274.1:0-2113 GCA_964519865.1 uncultured Chitinophaga sp.
GCATCAGTCCCTTGTTATTATTTAATCCTTAATTTAGCGGCCTATAAATTAGCCTATGCCATCCGATAAAAACCGGCAGTATATCGATTTTGAGAAGCCCATCAAGGACCTCCTGGAGGAGATTGATGACCTGAAACAGAAAGCGGAAAAGAGTAAGGTGGATTACAGCGAAGTGATTTCCAAACTGGAAGAGAGTGTGATCGAGAAGCGTAAGGAAATCACCCGGAGCCTGACGAGCTGGCAACGGGTTCAGCTGAGCCGCCACCCCGACCGCCCCTATACGATGAAGTATATTGATAAAATGACGACTGAGTTTGTGGAACTCCATGGAGACCGTAATGTGAAGGATGATAAAGCGATGATCGGGGGATTTGCTTCCCTGGATGGGGAAACCGTGATGATCATCGGCCAGCAGAAAGGAATCAACACCAAAATGCGCCAGCTCCGCAATTTTGGAATGGCCAACCCCGAGGGATACCGGAAAGCCCTGCGCCTGATGCGCCTGGCCGAAAAGTTCAATAAACCTGTCATCACCCTGATCGATACGCCCGGCGCTTATCCCGGACTGGAAGCAGAGGAAAGGGGACAGGGAGAAGCGATTGCCCGGAATATTTATGAAATGATCCGGCTCAAAGTACCCGTGATCTGTGTGATCATCGGGGAGGGAGCCAGCGGTGGTGCCCTGGGTATTGGTGTGGGGGACAAAGTATTTATGATGGAGAACACCTGGTACACGGTAATCAGTCCGGAAAGCTGTTCTTCCATTCTCTGGCGCAGCTGGGATAAAAAAGAAGTGGCGGCGGAACAACTTCGCCTGACGGCCGATAAAATGCTGGGCTTTGGCCTGATCGATGGTATTATCCCTGAACCTCCCGGAGGGGCTCATTGGGATTACGATGAATCGGCACAGATACTGAAGAACTTCCTGATGCCCGTGATTCATGAACTGAAAAAACAAACGGTGGAGGAAAGAGTGAATAACCGGATTGAGAAGTTTGGGAAGATGGGATTCTGGGAGGAGGTCTAGTTAGTAGTTAGTAGTCGGTAGTTAGTAGTCAGATTCTCAGAAGAAAAAGTGTGATAGAAATATTAAGGGTGAACTTCGCAGGAGGTTGCTCGCAACTCGTAGCTCGTAACTCGCAGCTTATTCCAAACCCTCATACTTTATCATGTTTCACAGCAAGTAAATGATTAATTGATAAACTATAATTTCATATTCAGCTAAAATGTCTTTACGTAAAACTTTCACAGGAACCGGCATCGCCATTGTTACCCCGTTTAATGAAAACGGGACTATCGACTGGAACAGCTATAAACGGCTGATCAGTTTCTGGATCGAAGGGAAGGTGGAGTACCTGGTGGTGTTGGGCACTACCGGTGAAAGTGCTACGGTGCATGGGACCGAGAAGCAGGAGGTTTTTTCCTTTGTGAAGAATGAAGTGGCCGGCCGGGTACCGATCGTGGCCGGTATTGGTGGCAATGATACCCATGAAGTGGTTCGCCAGTTCCGCGAGTTTGACCTCAGTGGTTATGATGCGATTCTTTCAGTAAGTCCTTACTATAACAAACCCAACCAGGAGGGATTGTACCAGCACTATAAAGCCCTGGATGCGGCGACACCGTTGCCGATCATCATGTATAATGTACCGGGACGTACGGGTATGAGTGTGTTGGCAGAGACTACCCTGCGTATCGCGCGGGATTGTAAAAGTATTTTCGCCACCAAGGAAGCCAGTGGTAATTTTGACCTGATCAACCAGCTGATCAAAAATAAACCGGCTGATTTTATGGTGATCAGCGGGGATGATCCGATCACCCTGCAGATGATCGCGGGTGGTGCCGAAGGACTGATTTCCGTAGTGGCCAATGCCTATCCCAAAGAGTATTCCGATATGGTAAGGCTTTGCCTGGCGGGTAAATTTGCCGAAGCCGAAAAACTCCATTCAAAATACCTGGATATCATTGCCTCCATGTTTGCCGAAGGAAGCCCGAGTGGCGTAAAAGCCTATCTCAGTGAAATGGGGCTGTGTCAGAATACCTTCCGTTTGCCGGTTTGGAAAGTCAGTGAAAAGCATCTGGCGAGGATTAAGGAGCTGATGAAAACAGTGTGAGC
>CAZFLL010000275.1:0-2057 GCA_964519865.1 uncultured Chitinophaga sp.
TCAATATCAGCCTGGACCGCCAGGATTGGTATGAATTATATGCTGTGTCAAGAGGACAACTGTAATTAAATCCCGTCAATATGCATTTGAATATTCTGGCATTTGCCGTTCCATTGTTTACTGGTCTGATGTACCTGGAATATTACCTGTCACGTAAAAATGGCCTGGGTCAGCCATTTCAGTTTAACGAGACCGTGGCGAATGTAAATGTGGGTATTGTGGAACGGCTGACGGATATATTTTCCGCCGGGGTGTTTTATTTCTTTTTTGCCTGGATATACAAGCACTTCGCCCTCTTCGATATTCATCCCGGCGTCTGGACCTGGGTCCTTCTTTTTCTCTTCACCGATTTTATGTGGTACTGGTATCACCGGTTCGGACATGAAGTCAACCTGTTCTGGGCGGTTCACGTGGTACATCACCAGAGTGATGACTATAACTTTACTGTATCAGCCCGGATTACTGTGCTGCAGGCCACGGCCCGTTGCCTGTTCTGGGCCGTATTACCCCTGCTGGGTTTTCCCCCGGCAATGATTACGGTGTTCCTGTTGATTCACGGCACCTATCCATTTTTTACCCATACCCAACTTGTCGGTAAACTGGGCTGGCTCGAATATTTTATGGTCACCCCTTCACATCACCGGGTACACCACAGCAGTAATCCTGAATACCTGGATAAAAATTACGGGGATGTACTGATTATCTGGGACAAACTGCTGGGCACTTTCGCCGAAGAAAAAGAAAAGCCGGTGTACGGGCTGACCAAGCCGCTGAACAGCCATAGTTTTCTCTGGCAGCATTTCCACTTCCTGCTTGAAATGGCCATTGCTTTCAGGAGGGCGAGGGGTTTCAGGGCGAAATGGCGGGTTGTATTTGGTAAACCGGATGATATTGACCCACGCATCCGGCAGAGCCTGGAGCGTAAACTTTCCTATAAGGAAGTGAATATTTCTTATAGCCCCGCCCTGTTTAATTATATCCGGTTCCAGACGATTTTATCACTGGGCATCTTATTCCTGGTCATCCTGTTTGAGCATTACCTGAACACGCCCCAACTGACCCTGCTCTCTGTGTTTATTGTACTGAGTGTCATTACCACGGGCAGTATGCTCGAACAACGGCGCTGGATATTTCACCTCGAATTTGCCCGGCTTGGCATACTGGGTATCCTGGCCTGGGTGAGCTTTCCTTATTTCAACCTGACCGTTTTTCTCCTTGGCCTGGCTTTACTGGTTCTTGTTTTTTACCGCAGTATCGGTAACCGGTACTATGCTTATCTCTACCGTTAACCAGGACGGCAGTGAGGCCGGTTATTTTTAATAATTATAAGTCTATAAAATTGGTAGACTATTTAATGCATCTTATCTTTGAATCAAATTAGCAAAATGAAAAATTCAGTAGCGGTCTTGTTGTTGCTCACTTTTTTGCTGAACAGCAGTTTTGTCCCGGTTGCAGGAAAGCGGCTGATTACTGTGAAAGGAATTGTATTGTCGGAAAAAACCGGTAAACCTGTTCAGGGGGCATTGGTATATATTGTTTTGGGAGAAGAAGAGGCGTTGACCAAAGTAAAAGGGGAATTCAGTATTGAAACGACAAAGAAATTTCCACTGGAAGTGGTGACAGAGCACCGGGATTATAAAAAACAATCAGTGGAGTTGACGACACTTCCGGACAACCTGGTGATCCGGTTAACGGCAAGGCAACCATAATCAAAGATACCGGGCAGCGGCAGTGTTCTTTACTCACCCATACTGTCCGTTGCCCAAAATTAAAGTGTTACGTGGCCGAGCGGAGAGGCAAAGGTCCGCAAGACCTTTTACGAGGGTTCGAACCCCTCCGTAACCACTATTTAGTGGCAAGCATTCGTTAACGGGCTGTGTTTCCACACGGCCTTTTTATTTACAAACAATTGTTTCCTGTACAACTTAATATACAGGATATACCGCTATTTTAAACTGGTTCACTTTGCGGATTGTATCTTTGCGCCCTGACCAAGAAACAATTCAAGATGGCAAAGCAACAGAAACCAGCAACCCGGGCAATCCGGCTTCAGACAA
>CAZFLL010000276.1:0-2042 GCA_964519865.1 uncultured Chitinophaga sp.
ACCTGGTATAAATCAGCCAGTCTCAGTTTTCAGCTCTAAATTTTTCTTACACATGATCAGCATCCGTTATGTAAATACCGATGAGGCCCCCCTGATTGCCGACATGAGCCGGAAAACGTTCTATGATACATTCGCTTCCTATAATACAGAAGCAGATATGGATAAATTCATGAACGTGCAGTTCAGCCGTGAAATGCTGATTCATGAAGTGGGGCAGTCGGGGAATTATTTCCTGCTGGCCAGTTATAATAACGAACCGGCCGGTTATGCAAAGCTGAAAGAAGGGGAGACCTGGCCTGCTTTTCATGGCAAATCCGCTATCGAAATAACGAGGATCTATGCGATCAGGCAAATGATCGGCAAAGGCATAGGTGCTGCCCTTATGCAAGCCTGTATTGATCATGCAATAAAAGCCGGGAAACAAATCATCTGGTTAGGTGTCTGGGAAAAAAATGAAAAAGCCATCTCCTTTTACCAGCGTTGGGGCTTTGAAAAATTCGGCGTCCATGATTTCCTCCTGGGGGATGACCTGCAGCATGACTGGCTGCTGATGAAAACACTTTAGTTTTTTTGCTCACCTGTCGTAAACTTTCATCCCGATTATCGTAGTTTTTCCAATGCCTGACCGTACTAAGTCCGGCTTTTTCCCGTTTTACTGTTCAGCACGCTGATTTTTAAAAAAAAACTGGGTTCTTGTTAAACCAAATGACAACAGCACCCGTCTATTGACAGTAATTTGACCATTTTATAATCTAAACCCCGAATATGAAACCAAGGATCTTACCAATTGCCATCGCGGCATTTTCCTTTACATTCCTTTTTACCTCCTGTAAAAAAGAAGCTTCTAATACAAACACCACCGATTTTACCGCTGAAACCTCCACCCATTCGGATGATCAGTCCCGTTTCTCCGGTGAAGTGGACGCTGTAGCCAATGATGCCAATGTCATCCTGGAAACCACAGCCGGTTTTACCAGCAGACCCGGAGATATCAATTCACTGATCTGCGACGCGGATATTGCTGTAGACACAATGAGTAACCCACGTACCATCACGATTACCTATAATGGCAACAACTGCCTGGGCAACCGTACCCGTACCGGGGTGATTGTGATTTCCATGGCACAGGGTACCCGCTGGAAAAATGCCGGGGCTTCAATCAGTGTCAGTTTTCAGAATTATAAAGTCACCCGTACCATTGATAATAAAAGTATAACCGTAAACGGTACGCAGACTTACACCAATGTC
The DNA here is from genome assembly GCA_964519865.1 of uncultured Chitinophaga sp. GTDB lineage: Bacteria > Bacteroidota > Bacteroidia > Chitinophagales > Chitinophagaceae > JJ008. Next base: position 1,249 of record CAZFLL010000276.1, read on the forward strand.
AGTGGTGGTTTGCTGATCAACCTGCCGGTTCTGAATACCATTACACACAGCATTACCAGCAGTAATATGACCGTAACCTTTGACAATGCCACACAACGCAGCTGGCAGGTGGCCCGTCAACGGGTATTCACCTACAATAACGGGGTAACGATCACCATCACTGGTACCCATAGTGATGGAGGTATAACCGGTATTGCGGAATGGGGAACCAACCGTTTCGGCCGGCCCTTCAGTACCACTATTGCAGAACCGGTTGTACTGAAACAGGATTGTGCCTTCCGCGCCGGAAGCGGCAAAGTGGTACATACCACCTCCTCCTATACAGCATCGGCAACTTTTGGATTGGATGCAAACGGTGCCCCCACCAGTTGTCCTGGTGCCGGCAATTATTACATGAAAATCGTTTGGACAGGCCCGGCCGGTAACAGCCATACCGCCTTATTGCCCTATTAACCGGATCATATAAATTAATTGATGCCCTGCCTTTTATGGCAGGGCATTTTTATTTACCAGCTTGCACTTTTCCCTGTAATTTAGCCTTATGGCTGCCACGCTCATTATCAATATCCGTTTATTGGTCAATACCCGGGAAGAGAATGATTGTCTTCGTGGAAAGGAATTGTCCGGGCTGCCAACAGTTGAAAATGCCTACCTCATTATTGAAGACGGGATTATCACAGGCCTCGGGGAAATGAAAGAACTCCGGCACCCCCATAAACAATTTAAAACAGTCATTGATGCGGATGCACAGTTCGTACTGCCTGCCTGGTGTGACAGTCACACCCACCTGGTAT
>CAZFLL010000277.1:0-2036 GCA_964519865.1 uncultured Chitinophaga sp.
TGTTGAAGCCGGTTGAATTGGTGGCATAGGTGATTTCAAATACAGAACAAGGGTTGCGTGTAAATGAAAAGTCCCCTTTAGGGTTACAGGCAGGCTGGCTGTTCGCGAAAACAGTTACAACAGATAGCAGGATGGTGAGTAAGCTTCTTTTCATTTAATATTTTTGACAACGGGTAGTCATTTTGCAAGTGCATGAATCGGCTTCTGGAAAAAATGAAATCAGGGCTTACCTGATCAGGGTAAAAGTCCCTTTTTTATATACATCCCCACATAAGGTTTTTGCTTTAACAACATAAACATATACAGCCGGGTCCTGCTTCATTCCCTGATAATAACCGTTCCAGCAATCTCCTGGTGTGGTTGAATGGAAGAGCCGGTTGCCCCACCGGTTATAAATACTGAAATCAAGCTTTATAAAAGTACCCCAGTAATTGATCCCATAGCAATCATTAATGCCGTCCCCGTTCGGAGTAAATGCATTCGCCATGAGGTAAAGACTTTTGCCCGTCGTACTGACATTTACCGTAATACTACCGGTATTGATACACCCTTTGGAGTCAGTACCAGTAACAGTATATGTGGTTGTATCAGCTGGTGTGGCAACTGGATTAGGGATCATGGCATTGTTTAAGCCTGATGCAGGACTCCAGCTGTACTGAGCGGCGCCGCTGGCAGTCAGGCGGCTGTTATCACTGCCGCAGCTTATGTCTGAGGACTTTGATACCAAAATAACGGGTAGCGGGTTTACAGAAACCAGTACTGAATCCACGGCACGGCAATTATTGCTGTTTGTGACCGCCACATAATATTTTGTGGTAAGAAGCGGCGATGCAACAGGGTTTGGAATACTGGTTGAGGATAGTCCGGTGCCAGGCGTCCAACTGTAATTTGTGCCCCCGTTTGTGTTCAGCTGTACAGATTTGCCGATACAGATCTCCTGGTCAGCTGAACTGGTAATAACCGGTTTGTCAATGATGACTTTTACACTGTCCTGTTTGAAAATAAAAGGGGCAAACGAAATATCATCCAGCGCGAAATCATTCCCGGTATAAACCTGGTTCTGATTAACTATGGCAATGGAGGCGCTCGTATTATTTCCTGAATTCCAGATGGTGTAAAACTGGTCCCAGATGCAGGCTGTGTTGTTGGCTATAAAAACCGGACCGATAATGGTATTGTTGATCGAGAATTGCAGCATAGCCGGGTTTACAGAAGTTACATGCTGCAGCCAGGTGGAGAACGCGTAATTGGTATTGGGTTGGACAGCGACTGTTTGTGACCAGACTTTTACGTTCGGAATTTCTGCGCCATTCACCACCATCATTTTCCCATTCCCTGAACTGTGATCCCCGCATGCCGGCATGGAAGGATGCCAGGCGGGTAAATTGGAAGTCACGGTATAAACACCCGGATCAAAACCGGAAGAAGGATTATACTGGTATTCAGACTGAAACCCTGTATTGCCAGCGCTGAAATTTCCATTCGCGATAAGGTTTGTACCTGTGGTATAGGAATTCAGGTAGTAGGTCGTACTGTGGGTAACAGAGCTGACCGGGTTGGCCGATGCCGGGTTATCAAGTCCGGTTGTCGGGGACCAGCAGAACTGAAAACCGGGAGTTGACCTGAGTTGCCTGGAGCTGCCAATGCAGATCGTTGTATCCGCCGTACCGATTAACTGATTATCGGCAAGAATATCCAGAGTGATAGTCTTTGTTACAGTATCCGAACAAGACGGATAGTCGGTTATTAGTCTGACCAGGTAATTTCCGGTAGAAGTATAGGTATGTGTAATTGTTGAGTTTCCACTGGCGCCAGCTGCATCCCCGAAATTCCAGCGGATATTGTTCTGGCCAACCACATTGGTGGAAAATCCTACATTGTAGGGAGCACACGGATTCCTGCTGATGGAGAAGTCACCCTTCGTGTTACAGGGTGGTTGAGCATTTGCACAAAATACCAGTGCCAGGAAAAAGACAAAAACGGATAAGGTTTTTTTCATGTACAGATAAATCTGGGCATGAATTTACTTAAAAGGG
>CAZFLL010000278.1:0-2017 GCA_964519865.1 uncultured Chitinophaga sp.
AAAAACCTGTCAGTGGATAAAGAACGGCAAGCGCTGATATAGGATTTTCTTCAAACTTGGCCCCGCACATTACACTTCAGTAACAGCTTATTCACCAGCCGCAAATCATGCCTGACCCAATCGAAATAAACATCAATAAAATTGCTCAGGATTTTCTGACATTTGATAAGGGTGTTTATTGGCTTAATACCTTATCCATCAAAGAAAAACAGCAGCCATGCCGCGTCCGGCATAGCTGCTGAAGATCAGATAACGGTTTCGAGTGAACCCGTATTCCCGGGTATATCCTTCGCCGTCACCTTGATGCGGCTGCCCGCCGGGAGACTGTTGTCCAGCTGTGCTGTATAGGTCCAGTCGAGCCCGTTGACATTCTGTACCGCATTACCCCTTTCCTGCAGGGACCCGGAAGCATCATAGATCTCCACACTGACTTCAGTTACCCGGAAGTCATCAATTGCGCGGATCAGCAATGTACTGCCGGCGTTGCCGTTGTAGTTGCCTGTATCGATGAATTTCACTTCAGGCGATTTCAGGAAATCCTCCACGGCCCGGGCATAAAGTTGCTGACGGGGACGTAATACCGCCCTGTATGCATCGGATAATGCCGGATCAGCATTGGAACTGATCGCTTTCCCATACCGGGAGGCCATGAAGAATTTTTCCTGGATTTCCGCCTGGGCGGTAGTGGGTGCTCCCTTTCTTTTCCCGGGAGCTTTTGCCACGATTGTTTTGCCTTCCCACTCACGGAAGACCAGTTCTTTACCGATCGACCCCCTGAGTCGCCCGGTGATGATACTATTGTTTGAAGTAGCCATAATTTTTTTTTTAAATTTTGTTACAAAAAGTTATTGATTTGTTCTCCGAGGGGTGAATAGTGAGCCTGGCTGCCGGCAAAGACGGTGTTGAGCAGGTCGGCTTGCCGGGAAAGATCACTAAAGTGCCGGGGCAGTCTGAATGGCTGGCCTGTCCCATTACTCAGGATTTGTTCCCTTTAAAACAACCCGCTTTCCTCTCTCCACTCTCCCCTCTCTTACCAATCATTGCCGGAGCAAGGTTCCCGGTTCGCACTCCGGTTTCCTTGTGCGGAACACCCCGGCTTTGATTGATAACACAAAACTAAATTCCCGGATCGCCCGATTTTAAAAAATGAGGCGGTCTTCGGAAAACTATGTGGTGGTGTTCGTAAAAACCTGTGGCGGCCGAAAATAAATTGATGATTTTCAGCGGCTTACCGTTTCAAAATCAGAACCGGTCAAACTTCCTCCCTGCTTCCTCCCTACTTCCTCCCTACTTCGTCCCTGATGCCTCCCTGGATCCGTACCCGAGAAACCAGGATGAAAATGGCCTGTTTTCCTGCCGTACGGACAGTTTTTTTTAAATTGGCAGAACCAATCCTTTAACTGCATTGTACTATGGCGAAACCTCTCTTTATCCTGCACAAAAGATCATTGAAACAGATTGATCCGGAAGCTATCGTATGCCTCGTTACAGAGAATAACTATACACATATCAATATGGCGGATAAATCCTGTTACATGGTGCGTTCATCCCTGATGAATACCATGAAACTTATGCCAAAGGATATGTTTGTCCGCATCCATCGTTCCTGTGTAGTTGCCGTCGCGCATATCAGCCATATTCACAAAGATCATGTGATTGTCTATGAAGTGATATTACCAATGGCAAAACAGTATTATGATGGATTGATGAAAATGGTGACTGTGATCAGGTAAGGGCGGCGAGAAGCGAGAAGCGAGAAACGAGAAGGGAGCCCTTGCCAAGAAAGTTTAATTTGTCACCCTGAGCTTGCCGAAGGGAGTCCCACCTGCCAGACAGGCAGGCTTTTTGAAAGGAACCTTTGCTGCTATACGCAGTTTTACCGAAACCCCTCAGGTAGATATTACCGACCGGATTTTCAGACATTCTTAAAAATAAAAAATGCAGCAATGAAGAAGATAGTATTTAATTTTTGTACAGGATTATTTTTCGCACATCTGATGAGTTGTGGAAACTCCCA
>CAZFLL010000279.1:0-2005 GCA_964519865.1 uncultured Chitinophaga sp.
GAAGTTTGAAAACCCTCAGCTGGTAGGGCCAGGGGGAAATGATCTGCAATTGAACGCAGAATACTTTTTTTCATCTGTAAATGATACGACCGATGCGATTGTTCGTATTGACAGCCTGGTAAACGGTGCAAAGGTGAATAAGATTGATGATAACTCAAATGGTGTTGGTTACAAGACAGCCTTTCAGCCGGCCGTGCAGAATGGTAATAGCAGTGGCATCTCTTACGCCGTGTTTTCTTTCCGGTTCTACAAAAAAGGCACCAATCAACAAATTTCCCTGCAGGAGGTATTTGCTACAGCCATTGACCTTGATGGAAATAATTCCCTGAAAGAGTATGTAAAGATCAATATGGGGACTGCGCCCGCCATGAACTATATGACGTTAAGCACTGATATTTCTGTATCTCAAAATGGTCATACAATTATTGGGCAGAATACGCTGGGAATTGAAAGAAACGGGATTGATACAGCCTATTATAATAATATGTTTACGGTAAACAATACTAATGTATCAACTTTTTCTGTTGCTTATGGGGTATCTAAAACAAATAATTCGTCCTCTGTTCGTCAGTACAGCCTTTACCTGAAAGGATTTAACTATCCGGCTCCTTCTACCTTGCCGGTTAAGTTGACCGCTTTTACCGCTTCACTGGTTAAGGAAAAAGTAAACCTGAAATGGGAAACAGCATCTGAAATCAATGTCAGCCATTTCGAATTGGAGCGTAGCACAGATGGCGTGAATTTCAGCCAGACTGCTTTGGTTTTTGCGAATGGTTCAATTGCCACACAAGCCAATTATGCTTATTCCGATAATGTAAGTTCTTTCCAGGTGCCTGTAGTTTACTATCGTCTTCGTTCAGTAGATATTGATGGCAAATCTGAACTTTCTGAGACAAGGATTATCCGCCTTGGAAAAACAGACGCTAACAGCATCAGTATCCTGACTTACCCGAATCCGGTGATGAACGAACTGCGTATCACCGTACCGAATAACTGGCAGAATAAGCCGGCTGTATTTGAAATGTTCAATGCAAATGGTCAGGTATCCAGCCGTAAGTCAGCCAGTGGTTGCAGCCAGACGGAGACTATCAATACCAGCAACCTGGCTCCGGGCTTCTATATCGTACGGGTTACCTGCGATGGCCAGACTGCCCAGCAGAAGATCGTAAAGAATTAATATACAATATTTTTCATAGGGGTTCCGACCGTCCTGCCAAAAGCGGGACGGTTTTTTTTTGTAAAAAATATTTGGTTTATAATATAAACTACTTTACGTTTGCCTTCAAATCTGGAATATGAGAAAGGGAATCTTTTACCAATTATTCATATTGATCCTCCTGACAGGAATGTTACCTGCTGCCGTGGCACAGGTAACCATAAAAGGAGTTGTGAAGGACAATAAAAATACCCCGGTACCCGGAGCCAGTATAACCATCAAGGATAGTTATGATGGTACTACTACTGATTCCACCGGACATTATTCTTTTAAAACCTACGAAAAAGGCCAGCAAGTGCTGCTGGTAACCAGTATCGGTTATAAATCATCGGAGCAAACCGTAAAGATCGAGGGCGCTATGCTTACGATAGATGTAGTGATCAGACAGGAAATCAGTGAACTCACCGCGGTCGTTTTATCGGCCGGTACTTTCGAAGCCAGTGATCGCAAAAGAGCGGCTGCCGTCTTGGATCCGATTGATATCGTTACTACCGCCAGCGCCAATGGCGACATCACACAGGCGTTGAAAACCCTGCCTGGTGCACAACAGGTGGGAGAGAGTGAGGGCCTCTTTGTGCGGGGTGGAACAGCGGCTGAAACAAAAACATTTATCGACGGCACCCTCGTCAATAATTTCTTTTTCAGCAGCGTACCCAATATTGCCCAGTTTGGCCGTTTTTCGCCCTTTATTTTCAAAGGCACCGTTTTCAGTACAGGCGGTTACTCCGCCTTATACGGACAAGCACTTTCTTCTGCACTGATCCTGGAGTCGATCGATCTGCCTGAACA
>CAZFLL010000280.1:0-2001 GCA_964519865.1 uncultured Chitinophaga sp.
TATGCCGGCAGGCAGGTTACACGGATAGACACGGATATATTTCGGTTTATTATTGATGACCTGTATTCAATCCGTGTGAATCTGTGAAATCCGTGGCCTGCCTTTTTGTATTCTTTCCCCGCATTTGGCGGGACAGGCATGTTAATTCGTGTGATTTCGTGGCCCCTCATTTGCCGCAGGCAAATAACCCGTGTTAATTCGTGTGATCCGTGGCCTGCCTTTCTGTATTCTTTTTCGTGTTAGTTCGTGTGATTTCGTGGCTAACACATTTGCCGCAGGCAAAATCCTAAAGGCTAAAATCCGGGAAATCCTTCATTCAGGTTAATTCCCTGGCTCTCCGCAAACTTATTCAGCTTATCCACAAACGAAAAATCCTTGATCAGCCCGGCCACCCTGTTTATATCATCTGCGAAAATCCGGTCTTCTGCGGCAAAGCCGACGAATTCCCGCACATAATCATGCGCATATTCCAGCAAGGCCGAACTTTTATGCGGCCTACGGAATTCAATCGCCTGGCAGGCCGATAATAATTCTATGGCCAGGATATATTCGAGGTTATCGAGTACTTTATTAAGTTTCCGTCCGCTGATACTCCCCATGCTTACATGGTCCTCCTGTCCGAGTGAGGTGGGAATACTATCGGCGCTGGCCGGAAAACAAAGGGTTTTATTCTCGGTAACCAGTGCTGCTGTGGTGTACTGTGGTATCATAAACCCACTGTTCAATCCCACATCCTTCATCAGCAACATGGGCAGTCCCCATTTGCCTTCCAGTAATAAATAGCAACGCCGGTCAGCAATGTTCCCGATCTCTGCCGCGGCAAAACAGGCATAGTCCAAGGGCAATGCCAATGGCTGTCCGTGGAAATTACCCCCGCTGATCGTATCATGGGCCCCCAGTATAATGGGATTATCGGTTACTGCATTCAGTTCAATACTGGTGAGCTCTTTCAGGTGCAGCCACGCATTCCGGGAAGCGCCATGCACCTGGGGCATACAGCGGAGACTGTAGGGATCCTGTACTCGTCCGCAATCCACATGACTCTGCATGATTTCGGATCCTTCCAGTAATAATCGCAGCCGCTGGGCCACCAGTTTATTGCCGGCATAAGGACGCAGTTCATGCAGCCTGGCATCAAAAGGCGCCTTGGTCCCTGTCAGGGCTTCAAGACTCATGGCACCGATAATATCCGCGGCTTCGAGACAATTGTGCATGCGCTGCACTGCTTTAATGGCAAAGGATAAAATGAACTGGGTGCCATTGATCAGGGCCAGTCCTTCCTTGGGTCCGAGTGCAATGGGTGCCATTCCGGTTTCCTTAAAAATGGCTGCAGTGTCTTTTCGTTGTCCTTTATAATAACACGCCCCTAAACCGATCAGGGGAAGAAAGAGGTGTGATAAAGGAGCCAGGTCGCCGGAGGCCCCGACACTGCCCTTTTCAGGTACCACGGGAATCACTTCGTTATTAATATGCCAGATGATTCGTTCCAGAGTAGATAGTTGTACCCCGCTATACCCCTGGGCCAGTGCCTGCACTTTGGTAATAAGCATGAGCTTGGCCACTTCAGCCGGGATCGGGTCGCCTACCCCTACACTATGACTCTGCAGGATCTTGTACTGAAGCGTGGCAGTATCTTCCGGGGAAATGGCCGTATTGGCCAGGATTCCGAAACCGGTATTGATGCCATAAACAGTTTTTTGTTCCGCCACGATCTGTTTAACCGCATCCTGGCTGGCATTTATTTTACGTACCGCGTCCTCACCGAGTATACCCCGGACAGAACCCGCGGCAATGGACAGGGCGATAGAAGTGGTTAGTGATTCTGTACCATAATGAAAGACTGATGACATAGCAGGCAATTAATGCCGCAATTTAGTTGTTTTACCGGGAGCTTTTATTTTTCATAACAGGAAGGTTGCAACCTTTCCGGCCGGAGCTATATCTTTATGCAAATTAATCCCCTGTTATGCGCCGTATCTTCTTTGTCATTGCCTGTCTTTT
>CAZFLL010000281.1:0-2001 GCA_964519865.1 uncultured Chitinophaga sp.
GCTGCTGTACAGTGGTAAATACAATGACCACGCAAACAGTGGCAACAATCGGACCCAGTGAGTTTTCTGAAAATACGGAGAACATCAGGGCCATGGCGGCGATGGTGGTGAGGGCCAGTGCTGCATATACAAATGCAGCAAAAAAACGCCAGATCACATCCCCGCCTTTCATGATATGCATATCTGTTTCCTTGAACACCACCAGGTCATCCGTGCCGAATATCAGGATACTGCCCAGCAAGGCAAACAGGGCCATCCAGACCAGTAATAAAATGACATATACGGTACTGGCTGAAAATTTGGCCATAATCAGTTGTGTACGGGTTACCGGTTTACCAGCCAGCAGGCGTAATGTACCCAACCCTGCTTCCCCGGAAATCATATCTCCCGCAATCAGGGCCACCAGCAGGGGCACATGTACCAGGATCATATGCAGTACTGCCACGCATACAAAATAACCGTTCAGGATTTTTTCGTAGGGAATATCAAAGGTGTCGGCCTGGCTGTCGGTGTAAAACTGGACAAAATCCTTTCCGTTTACCTTCAGGGCAAACTGTACCAGTAATATAATAACCGCAATCGCCCCGAAGGCGATAAACGTGCGGGGTCGCTTGAAGATCTTGTACAATTCTATTTTCAACAGCTCTGTAAACATCTACACTTTGGTTAATGATAAGAAATAATCCTCGAGTGAATTCAGTGGGCGGAGACTTAGTACCGGTATTCCTTTTTCCACCAGCATTTTGTTGAGGGTGGGAATCTCATTCCGGTTACATTCCAGCCGGATCGTTCCTTTTACCGGTTCTTTCAGCGCATGCTGCCAGGTAGATTCCTTCAATATGGACATGGCAGCGGCTATATCCGGTGTCATCAGTTCCACCACCGTTTTTTCCGGATCGAGGAGTTCACTGACCTTACCTTCGACTACTTTTTCTCCTTTATGAATGATCAGCATATTATCAGCCACCATTTCCATCTCACTTAGCAAATGGGAGGAGACCACTAAGGTTTTTCCCAGATCACGGCTGAGATGAATAAGGAGTTGCCGCATATCGGCAATTCCCTGTGGGTCCAATCCATTGCTGGGTTCATCAAGGATAATCAGTCCGGGATTATGAATCAGGGCGCAGGCCAGTCCGAGGCGTTGTTTCATGCCCTGAGAATAAGTTTTAACCTTGCTCCCTGCCCTTTCTGCCAATCCGACCAGGGCCAGCTGATCCATTATTTGTTTATCCGTGGACTTTACCCCGCTCAGGCGGGAAAAGATGCGGAGGTTCTCCCTGGCAGTAAGGTATTTGTATAAGTCCGGTTTTTCAATGATGGCACCGGTCTGGCGGAGTATCTCTTTGCGGTGTTTGCGGAGATTCATCCCGAAAATCTCAATTTCCCCTTCAGTAGGTTCAATCAGGGTCATCAACATCCGGATGGTGGTGGATTTACCGGCGCCGTTCTGTCCCAGGAAACCATACACCTGCCCTTCCCCGACGGTGAACGACAAATTGCTGACCGCTTTGAGGTCGCCAAAATGCTTGCTTAGGTCCTTGACCCGGATAACCTGGTTCATTCCTGCTAATTAACGGACAAAGGTATTAAAGGTTCGTCCCTGTTAATGAAGTATTTACCTTTTATCTTAAAAAATTATCGAAAAATACTTGCATTTATTACGTACAAGGATTAGGTTTGTTTGCGATTCGGAAAACCACATTTAACCACGTAAAACTACGATATTCGTCCGTACCCGGTTTACCCTCTTCTTCCATCCGGGAAGGCTGTATAAAGCAGGACTACCGTTAAATCCCCCGAAGCATCCAATATTTCTGTGGGCTAACAAATGATTATAAAAGCCTGAGAAATGTCTATTAAATTTTTATCCGTTTTTGCCCTTTTCCTGCAGCTGTCCGCCCCGGCCCAGGATATCAGTTTTCATGCCAGCCCTTTTACAAGCACCACCACCATTGCTGCTGTACCTTCTGTAATGGAAATCAAAGCAGTTATAGCTGA
>CAZFLL010000282.1:0-1936 GCA_964519865.1 uncultured Chitinophaga sp.
TGCGGTAGATAAAGGCCGGTTGGTTCTCATTATTAATAACAAGATCCAGGTCGCCGTCATTGTCCAGGTCGGCATAAGCCACACTGTTCGAAAAGGAAGGCTTTTCAAATCCCCATTTCATACCAACATCTTCAAAGGAGAATTTTCCTTTGTTCTGAAATACCCGGTTGGGTAAAGGTGTAACAGGTATCCGGTTGAGTATTTCACTGACGGAGCCGGTGCCGCCGTTTTGCAGGGACTGCCGGTATACATCATTGGAGAAAAAATCAAGGAAGTCCAGGTCTGTAAGATCACGGTTGATCCCGTTGCAAACGAAAATATCATTCAGCCCGTCATTATCTGCATCCAGGAATAGCGCCCCCCAGCTCCAGTCGGTACCATAGACCCCCGCGTAGTTGGCCAGTTCAGTGAAACTTCCATTGCCGTTGTTCACCTGCAGGGTATTGCGCACATACTGGTGATAGAGGCCGGCTTTCAGTTTACTGTTATAGAGATCAATATTGTCAAAAGTACCGGTGGTCTTCAGCCGGTAATCATCATCGGGGATCATATCCGTGGTAAAAATATCCGGGTACCCGTCATTATTGATATCGGCCAGGTCAGTACTCATGGATGACATACTGATATGCTGCATATAGTTTTCCAGCTCATCCCTGAATGTGCCGTCCTGCTGATTGATATAGAGATAATCCTTTTCAATAAAATCATTCCCCACATAAATATCCGGGTACCCGTCATTATTAATATCCCCAACCGATACGCCTAATCCAAAACTGATCAGCCCGGGATGCAGGCCTGTCTCTTTGGTTACTTCTGTGAAATGATTATTGTCATTGCGGAACAGGTGATTACCACCTCCCTTTAATTCCTCCTTCACCTTCCACTGGCTGATATCCTCGTCACGCATGGAAGCATAGTTCAGTGAACTGAAAGGAAGCGGACTGTTGTTGATCAGCAGGCAATCGAGATCGCCATCCAGGTCATAGTCAAAAAAACTGGCCTGGGTACAAAAACCGGAATGATCAAGTCCCCAGGCAGCGGCACTTTCCGTAAAGGTTAAATTGTGGTTATTGATATATAATTTATTCCGTCGGTGCCCGTCGTTGATCCGGCCAGAACTGCAGATATAGATATCCAGCCAGCCATCATTATTGATATCCACCAGCACCACGCCGGTATTCCATAAACTGTCCTGCCGGAATCCACTGTTGGCGGTGATATCTTCAAACTTCATCTCTCCTTTATTAAGGAAGAGCTTATTCTCACCCATATTGCTGGTAAAGATCAGATCGGCCAGTCCGTCATTATTGATATCACCGGTACCCACTCCGCCCCCGTTATAAAAGTTCCGGAAACGGAAACTGTTATCCATTTCATTATCGAGTACCGTATTTATAAATGTGATGCCTGTATGTGTGCTGTCCTGCAGGGTAAACAGTACTGTGTCATCCTTCTTGTTTCCACAGGAACTAAGAATAAGCCAACCACCCAGGGTTATCCAAACAAAAAATGAAACACGCCTCATGTATTCCGCAGAAATATTAATTGCTTAATTTGTATAGTGCCGGTTTTTCATTGTTCACCGCAAAGAGCAGGCAGGTTTTATTGTTGACCCTGATTGATCTGATCACTTTTACTTCTCCTCTTACCCTCAACCCGCTTTGCCGGTTCTCTACATAATCCATTTTGCCATTGCCCTGATTCAGTAATACATGTCCATAGCTGCCATCCAGTCTGCCGAACTGCGGCGGGAACGTAAACTTATTGCCCCCCAGCACCAGGTCCGGCTTTTTGTCCCCGTTCACATCCGCTATCTCCACTGCATTCACGCCCGATAACTGCACCCACACCGGCATCGCTTCCACCCGGAACTTCCCACCTCCTTCATTCCACGCAATCACCGTCCTGCAATAATTAAACTTCTTTAGTCCCGAAC
>CAZFLL010000283.1:0-1905 GCA_964519865.1 uncultured Chitinophaga sp.
GCGGAACTGGCTTTGCGTTTAAGTCATTACCCGGTGAGACTGGTACTGGTGGCCAGGACAAAGGAGAAACTGGAAGAAATCAGGAGCCAATGCGCGGATAATGCAACGGTGTTTATATATAATGCCGACCTGCGTGAGGAAAAGGCAGTTGACGAGCTGTTGGCAGACCTGCAATCAAAAGACATCCGTATCGATATCCTGATCAGCAATGCGGGTCATTCTATTTACCGGAAATTAACGGACAGTACGGATCGCTTCCATGATACTAAAAGAAGCAGTGCCATTAATTTCACCGGACCGGTGCAGTTAATCCTCGGCATCCTGCCGGGATTAATGGAGAAGAAAGGAATTGTTGTGAATGTGTCGACCGTCAGTCTTTTCCTGCCTCACACTGCGGGATGGTCCGCTTATCACAGCAGTAAAGCCGCTTTTGATCACTGGCTGCGCTGTGCTGAACCGGAAATGAAAGCAGCCGGTGTTTCCCTCTGCCAGGTGTATCTCCCGCTGGTGAGAACCCGCATGAGTATGATCATTGAACAAAACCACAAACGACCCGCCATGAGTGCTGCCAAAGCAGCCGATGCCATCCTGCACAGCATCATCCGGCGTCGCCGAAAATACCGTCCCTGGTGTATTGCCATCCCCCGCTTTCTCGATATACTTGTACCCAACCTTTGGTACAGGCTGCAGTTGCGCAGACTGAAAAAATAACAACGCATGATCCGACTCACCATGCAATTGGCAAGGCTGGGCTTTTTGTCTCCCCCCGTGCTCTGGCGACTGTTCAGGGCCCGGAAGAAATACGGAGATAATATGGCCTGGATGCTGCACTGGGCCGCGGCCTGTTATGGTGACAGACCGGCCCTGTCGGATGGAAACAAGGTTTATACCTTTGCTGGTCTCTGGAAAGAAGTACAAACCCTCTCGGCCTACCTGCAGGAAAGCAAACTGGTCCCGGCAGGTCACTATGCTATTCTCGCCTGTAGCAATAACAGTCCCCATACACTTTGGCTCTATGCTTTCCAGGCAGCCGGGATTCCGCTGATCCTGATTCACCCCAAAACACCCGCCAAGGATCTCCTGCATATCCGGACTGATTATCCCGGTGCCATTTTATTTACAGATGAAATAACGGGGATGCTGCCTGATAACAGTTATCGTTTAGAAGAAATATCCGTTCAGGCCAGGAAAACAGTCGGCCACCTGACGGCCTCACATAAACAATCACCCCTGATCTTTCCCAGTTCAGGAAGCACGGGTCGCCCGAAACTCATTCCCAAAAAACCAGGTGCTTTTTACTGGCTCAAGTCATTTGCCGACCTGGTTTTATATACCGGCATTCATAAAAGAAACGCCGTATTTATCTCCACCCCGCTTACTCATGGTTTCGGTTATACCTCCCTTGTTTTTGCCCTGATCATGGGAAAGAAAGCAGTGGTTTCAGCAGAACACAATCAGGCTGCATTAGCTTCACTGATCTGCGAGGAAAAGACAGACCTGCTGACCGGGGTTCCTTCTTCCCTCTACCAGTTATCTAAAACACTGGCCGGAAAGGATCACCCGGTCCGGCTGATCATCAGCGGCGGTGCTCCTTTAAATGAAATAATCCTGGCTGAACTAAGCAACACGCTCAGCAAAAACCTGTTTAGTTTTTACGGAAGTACAGAAGTCAGCACTTCCTTTATGGCCAGTTATAATGAACTGCAGCAAGAGGTACATGCTCTTGGCCGTCCGCTGACAGGCATCCAATACAAACTTGAAAAAATCAACGGCGGGGCAGAGGAGTTATGGATTAAATCCCCCTTATCCAATGTCACACCCGGTGAGTGGTTTGCCACCGGTGACCTTGTTGCGGTGAGAGAGAACGGTCTTCTCACCTGGCGGGGCCGCAAAGACAATATGATC
>CAZFLL010000284.1:0-1902 GCA_964519865.1 uncultured Chitinophaga sp.
TATCTTGCGTTAATGGGTATTACCCTTTTATCAATTATAATACTTCGGGAGCCAGGGAAATGATTTTCATATATCCTTTATCACGGAGTTCACGGGCCACCGGGCCGAAGATACGGGTACCCCTGGGCTCATCTGACTGGTTCAGGATCACCACCGCGTTATCATCAAAGCGGATGTAAGAACCGTCTTTCCGGCGCAGTTTGTTGGTGGTACGTACAATCACCGCTTTGGCCACTGTACCTTTTTTAATACCACCCTGGGGGATGGCATCTTTTACCGTTACTACGATTTTGTCGCCAATCCGGGCATAACGCTGACCGCTGTTGCCGAGTACACGGATACAAAGCACCTCTTTGGCACCGCTGTTGTCCGCTACATTTAACCGGCTTTCTTGCTGAATCATTTTATTTAAGCTTTGAGCTCTTAGCTTTGAGCTGCGAGCAGTTAATACATTTATTAATCTATACGGCTCGTGACTCGTAACTCACGGCTCGTTGCTTTTCTTACTTCACTTTCTCCACCACTTCCACAAGTCTCCAGCGTTTTGTTTTGCTGAGCGGACGGGTTTCCATGATTTTTACTAAATCACCAATGCTGCATTCGTTTTTGTCGTCATGCGCATGGAACTTGGTGGTTTTCTTTACGAACTTACCATAGATCGGGTGCTTTACTTTTCTTTCAACGGCAACGGTAATGGTCTTGGCCATTTTGTTGCTGGTTACCACCCCGATCCTGGTCTTTCTTAAGTTTCTTGCTTCCATTTTATTTTTTTTAGACGACCGGCTGTCAGAATCGACTACCGACTCACGACTCCGGACTTCAGACTAATTATGCTTGCTGTTGCTTTAACTTCAGTTCTGTTTGCAGCCGGGCAATTTCACGGCGCAGTCCGCGGATGGTCATGGGATTCTCCAGCGGGGAGATCGCATGGGCAAACTCCAGCTTTTTCAGGCGTTGTTTGTCTTCTTCGAGACGGGCTTTCAGGTCCTGCTCGTTCATTCCGTGAATGCTTTTTACAAATTCTGCTTTCTTTGACATCGATGTACGATTTATTAATTATTACGCTGTAACCAGGTCACGGCGTACAATGAATTTTGTTTTGATCGGCAGTTTACCGGATGCCAGGGCCAGGGAGGCACGGGCTACCTGCTCACTTACGCCATCAATTTCAAACATGATACGTCCGGGTTTAACCACGGCCGCCCAGAATTCCAGGTTACCTTTACCTTTACCCATCCTCACTTCAGCAGGTTTACGGGTAATCGGTTTATCAGGGAAAATGCGGATCCATACATTACCTTCCCTTTTCATTTCACGGGTAAGCGCCTGGCGGGCCGCCTCAATCTGGCGGTCAGTGATCCAGTGCTGTTCCAGTGCTTTTAAAGCATAAGAACCAAATGCAATGGTTGTACCTCTTTTGGCATCGCCTTTCATGCGGCCTTTCTGCATTTTCCTGTGCTTTGTTCTTTTCGGTTGTAACATTTCTTTTAAGCTTTGAGCTTTGAATAGCGAGTTTCAAACTCCTACCCTAAAGCAATTAAACTCTTTATTTTATTTGAAACGGTCCACAGCTCGTAACGCGTTACTCGCTGCTCGTTGCTTTCTTAATTCCTGCGTTCACCTCTTCCGCCACCACCACGGTTGCGGTCTCCGCCACCACCGCCCCTGCGGTCATCCCGGCGGTCTCCACGGTCGCGGCGATCACCACCACCATGTTCACCACGTCCTTCCCGGCGGTCGCTTACATCACTCTTGCCACCAACAAAGTTGGGGTTCAGGTCACGCTTGGCCAGTACTTCACCTTTACAGATCCATACCTTGATACCGATTTTACCATATACGGTTTGGGCAAACACGTTGGCATAATCAATATCCATACGGAATGTATGTAAAGGAGTACGT
>CAZFLL010000285.1:0-1885 GCA_964519865.1 uncultured Chitinophaga sp.
AGGCCATGACCGAAAGCCTGAAAAATAACAGCGCGGATATCACTGCCACGATCGGGAATGCCAAAAAGATCAGTGAGAAATTTGCGGCACTGGAATTGCAGCCCACCATTGACTCATTGAACTATATGATCAGTTCATTAAAAGCCACGGCTGCCAAACTGAACAGTTCCGATGGCACATTAGGCGCTTTAATGAATGACCGGACCCTGTACAATAAGTTAAATGATGCGATCCTGAGTGCGGAAATTCTGATCGATGACCTGCGCACCCATCCTAAACGCTACGTTAATCTTTCCATTTTTGGCAAAAAGATAAAACCGGGCCTTTAACTTCGCCTGCGAAAAAAGATACTGTTTCGGCAGTTGGTAATTAATGCGGAGCTTCCTATTATTTCTTGGATTACTGCTTACAGGTGTACTGTTTATCCCTGTAATGACTGCTGCACAGGTAAAGGAGCCGGCGGCTACCCCCATCAATCCACAGGCCACCGCCGATTCACTCACTGATATACAGATCCTCGGTTCCGACCGGTTTACCATTCTGAAAGTGGATGACAGCACCACCCTGCAGATCCTTGCAGGCCATGTACGGCTGAAACAGGGCAATAGCTTATTCGACTGTGACAGTTGCGTGCTCAATAACGGGATTAAAATATTTGAAGCCTGGGGTAATGTGCATATTAAGGATAAGGATACAGTGAATATAACCTCCAGTCACCTCCGTTACCTGATCGATAAGAAACTGGCTTATCTCGATGGCGGGGTCAAACTCACTGATGGGAAGGGTATCCTCACCACCCCCGACCTGGAATATGATATGAAGACCGAGATCGGCATTTATAAAAATGGCGGGCGGGTGGTCAATAAAAAAACGGTGCTGACCAGCCAGGAAGGCTGGTATTATGCCAACCTGAAGGATATTTATTTCAAGAAGAATGTGATCATGAAGGATCCGGCTTATGATATCAACACCGATTCATTGCTGTACAATACGCAGAGCCAGACCACGCGTTTTATCGCCCAGACAATTATTAAGGATACCAGTGGCCGCATTATTGAAACCACTGATGGGTTTTACAATATGGCAACTGGTAAAGCTGAGTTTGGGAAGCGGCCGGTGATCAGGGATACCAAATCGAAATTATATATTACCGGTGATCAGGTGGCGATGGATGACAGTTCCGGCACATCCCAGGCCAGGGGTAATGTGGTCATCATTGATTCAGCCCAGGGCTTCACTATTCTGGCGGGCGAAGTATTCCGGGATAATAAAAATGAAAGACTGCTGGCCACCCGGAAACCACTTATGATCATTAAACAGGACAATGATTCCATTTATGTAACGGCCGATACCTTATTTTCCGCCCGGCTGAGTGATCTCTATGCCAGGAAAGATTCAATGGCTAAGGATACGGTAAAGGGTGTGCAGGTCATTAACCTCAGCAACAACAAGGGGGCAGACAAGCGGGACAGCATGATGGCCTTACACCCGCCGGCCAGAGGAATAGATTCTGTTCAATCTGTAAAGGAAATTGTGTCCCTGCCAGCAAAGACAACTATTGATTCAGTAAAAAAAGACAGTATCGCAATAATACCTGTAGTGGCCGCTCCAACTACTCTGCTGAAGGATAGCACAAAAAAAGTAAGTCCGTTGGTGAAATTAAAACCTGTTGCAGTTAAGGATTCCGGTGCGGTTAAAACTGATTCACTGAGTATGGCCGGGAAAGACCCGGATAAGAAAGACAGCACCGATCGCTATTTTGAAGCTTACCGGAATGTGCGGATATTCTCCGACTCCATGCAGGCGGTGAGTGACAGTATGTTTTATTCCTTCAAAGATTCTGTATTCCGCCTGTTCCAGGGCCCCATCCTCTGGTCAAAGGGCA
>CAZFLL010000286.1:0-1880 GCA_964519865.1 uncultured Chitinophaga sp.
TCAGTATTTACTCAAAACTACAAATACCCGGGGAATACACAATTTGCCGGGATCCGGCCCCTGCCGGTAAGTACCGGCGTTGGGTGAAATAAAAGAGTAGTATATCCATAATAATATCCGGTAAGGCATCATCGCTTCCTGAAAAAAATTACAAGCCTGCCCGGATTTAAGTATCATTTTTTCTGTTCAAACACTTCTTGTCGAATTTAAGCTACACAGAAAATGTTTTTTTATGACAATCAGATGACAGGATTTAAATTTTTTCATTGTCTTTGTTTTTATAGCCACTGTTATGCTGCCGTTCATGTAAAAACTGATATACGTCTGCTTCTAACAGTCTTATATATTCTATATTTGGATCTTCTTTTACAATAAAATAAATTGCTCATGCGAAAACTGCTATTGCTAACAACTGTCCTGATGTACTCTTTGTGCGTCATGGCACAGGAAACGCCTGTTACGGGAAAAGTAACAGACGAAAAAGACAACACGCCACTGGTAGGAGTCTCTGTTATCGTGAAAGGTACCACCATTGGTACAACCACCGGTGTGGATGGCACATTCCGTTTAACCCTTCCAGCCAACGCCAAAACCCTGTTATTTACGTTGGTGGATTATACCGAAATGGAAGTGGCTGTTGCCGGAAAAACAACCTTCAATTTATCCATGACCTCTTCCTCCAAAGCCTTATCGGAAGTGATTGTAGTGGCTTATGGTAACCAGAAAAAGGAATCGATTACCGGTTCTGTTGCGGTGATTGGAGCTGACCAGTTACAGACCCGCCTGGCGACCAATATCTCCCAGGCACTGGCCGGGGCAGCACCCGGTATTTCTGCCACTTCTGGTAATGGCCAGCCCGGCAGCAGTGCGGCCATCCGCATCAGGGGTTTTGGTTCCGTAAATGCCAGCAATTCGCCCTTGTATGTGGTGGACGGATTCCCTTATGAAGGATATATCGGGGATTTAAACACCAACGATGTGGAGAGCATTTCACTGCTGAAAGACGCGTCATCCACTGCCTTATATGGAGCCCGTGCCGCTAACGGCGTGGTGATGATCACTACCAAAAAAGGAAAGAAAGGGGCGCCAAAAATTAATGTGATTGCATCCACCGGTATTTCTCAGCGGGGTATTGCTGAATATAAACAGGTGGGAACGATGGATTATTACCCGGTAATGTGGAGGGCTTTAAAAAACAGCCTGATGTATCCAACTTCCGGAACCGGTCTTACCGAGTCTGCGGCCGCCTTACAGGCTTCCAATACTATAGCCACCCAGTTAATTTACAATCCGTTTAATGTGCCCAATGCCAGCATTGTGGGTACGGATGGTAAATTAAATCCTTCAGCCGCCCTTTTATATAAGGATTTTGACTGGTTTGGCCCGCTTTCCAAAAACGGGAAACGGAATGAAGTGGCACTTAGCACCTCTTCAAAACTGGATAAAACGGATTATTTTATTTCATTCAATTACCTGAAAGATGAAGGATTTGTGATGAAATCGGATTATGAGCGTATCAGTACCCGTATCAATCTGAATACACAACTGAAAAACTGGTTAAGGTCCGGCATCAACCTGAGCGGGGTGTTTGTGACTTCGAACCAGGCCAGTGCCGGTGATGATAATACATCCAGTATTATTAACCCGTTTGTATTTGCCAGGGGTATCGGGCCTATTTACCCGGTACATGCCTATACCACTAACGGTACACCGGTTTTAGATATTAAAGGTGCTCAGGTTTATGATTATGGCGTGCATGCCGGTGCTGTTAACCGTCCTCAGGGTGCATTCCCCGGCCGTCATGTGATTTATGAAACTGAACTGAATAAAAACCTGGATACCAGGAACAGCCTGATCGGCCGTACTTTCCTGGAAGGTAC
>CAZFLL010000287.1:0-1819 GCA_964519865.1 uncultured Chitinophaga sp.
TGACCACCCTTTTCCGGAGCAAACTGACCACCCCCTGGAGCCTCATTTATAAAGGTTGTTTTACTGGCCATAATAGCTGATAGTTGGGTATAAAACCCGCTACAGATGGCTAATAAAACAATTGATATGTCTAAAATAAGACAGATTCTGCGCTTTTTTACGCAAGGCAAGAGTAAAGTATTTATCAGCCAGCAGACGGGTGCTTCCCGCAATACGGTGAAGCGGTATATCCGTAAGTTTTTGCAGGAGAAGCTGACCTTTGAGGACATCAGCGGGATGCAGGATGCTGATCTGGAGGTACTTTTTGTACCCAGCCGGCCTCCGGACCTGGGTAAACGCTACGATGAACTGCAGCGGATCCTGCCGGATCTGGAAAAACGGTTTAAGCAGCGAGGGGTAACGATTGAACTGTTGTTCCGTCAGTACCGGCTGGATTACCCGGAAGGTTATGGGCATACGCAGTTCCATGATTACTTTACCTCCTATATTGGTCGTGCCCGGCCGGTGATGCACATGGATCATAAGGCGGGCGATAAGATGTATATCGACTTTGCGGGAGAAAAACTAAGCATTACTGATCAGCAAACCGGCGAAGTACAGCAGGTCGAAGTTTTTGTGGCGATACTGGGTTGTAGTCAGCTGACTTATCTGGAAGCGGTGGCAACGCAGCGCAGACAGGATTTTATCGGCGCCTGTGAAAACGCCCTTCAGTACTACGGGGGCGTACCGGCGGCCATTGTGCCGGATAATTTAAAATCGGCGGTGGCCCGGAGCAGTAAATACGAGCCCACCATCAATGAAACCTTCGCTGACTTTGCCGAACATTACGGTACAGCGATCGTGCCCGCGAGGGCCTACCGGCCGAAGGATAAATCACTCGTAGAGGGCATGGTGAAGATCATGTACCGTAAGGTGTATACGCAGCTTAGTGCCTGCACATATTTTACCCTTGAAGGGCTCAATATCGCCATCCGGGGTTCGCTGGAAGAGTTGAACAACGCTCCTTTTAAGGGACGAAACTACAGTCGTCGACAGCAGTTCGAGGAAGTAGAAAGGTCGGTGCTCCAACCGCTGCCGGTATACCGCTACGAGTTCAAGCAGCAGGCCGTTGTAACGGTCATGAAAAATGGCCATATATGCCTGGCGATAGACAAGCATTACTACAGTGTTCCATACCGATATATTGGAAAAAAAGTAAAGCTTCAGTTTACCCGTGACCGGGTAGAAGTGTTTTACAAATACGAACGGATCGCTGTGCATGAGCGACAGTTCCGAAAATATCATTACACCACTACGGATGACCATCTGGCTACGGCCCACCGGTTCCTGAGCGACTGGACACCTGAAAAATTTATCGAACAGGCGACCAGGATCGATCAGGAAGTAGCGGCCTATATCCTGCGTGTTATTGAGCATAAGCAGCATCCTGAACAGGCGTATAAGTCCTGCTCAGGGATACTCAGTCTGGCCCGTAAAGTGGGTCAGGAGCGGCTGATACTGGCTTGCAGGCGGGCCGATAGTTACGGCGTGTACAATTATGCCATTGTGATGCAGATCCTTGAAAAACGCCTGGATACACTAACGGACGAAGAACTGGAACACAAAAGTCAGATGCCGGCTCATCCCAACATCCGGGGCAATGACTACTATCAATAACTATTTTTTTACTCTTAAAATCAAAACAAATGAACACAGACACACTTGACAAGATGCGACAGATGCGGTTACTGGGGATGCACCGGGCCTTCCGGACCAGCCTTGAATCGCCAAGGCATGAACAACTGACCGCCGATGAAATGACCACCCTGCTGGTAGACAG
>CAZFLL010000288.1:0-1810 GCA_964519865.1 uncultured Chitinophaga sp.
TTTAAAATAGTTGTAATTTAATGCCATACTAGTTGGATACCTTTTGAATGTCTGGCCATGCCTTTTTTTATTATGAAAAAGCACATGACAATTCCCCAAAGGGTCGTTATACATCCAAGAGACGTGGAGAACATAACCGGCAAAAAGGGTCGGACTGCCAGGCACCACCTGCAGACGATCAAAAAAGCCTTAGGAAAGCTGAAACACCAGTTTATCACGGTTAGTGAGTTCTGCTCATTTACCGGTTTGTCAGAAGAATTGGTGTTAAGCTATATGGTCGCCTGATCCGGGAATGTAAAACGACTTTGACTGAGCCCCGCTTCTGGCGGGGCTCTTTATTTTGGGCTGGTCAGCAGTACCATTTCTGCCCTGTTTTCCTTTCGGCTAGCTCAAGGCCAGCTTAAAGCCAGCTAAAGGCCAGCTAAGCAACAGGAAAATCCATCCATTTTTATAGTTAGAATGTGGCCAGACTGTACATATCCGGCAAAAACGGCAAGAGCAGCTATAATATGTCATAAACGGCAAAATCGGCAGTAACGGCAACGGGATTTGGAGATGCGTTTCGGGGCATTGTATGTTTGTGTCGTAACGGTACGGGGCATACGAAACAGGAACAGCAGCTGCTAGCGTTGTTGTGAATGTGGAAGAGTCCCTCCGGAACCGCGGCCGGCCGTTACGCAATCAATTTTTTCAACAATTTAAATTTTAATCAAAATGGCAAGAGTAAATTATAATGTAGTCACTCATGGCGTAAGCGGGAAGATCGGCGATCTTCTCCAGTTCCGCCAGCGAAACGGCAAAACGATCATCGCAAAGATCGCGGCCCGGTCGGGTAAAGTCGCCCCGGCACAGCAACAGGTGCGGGATAAATTCCGCGAGGCTGCAGCTTATGCGAAATCGGTTATTAAAAATCCGGCGATCCGGGAAATCTACGAATCGCGTGCAACGGGAGGCATTACTCCATACAACCTTGCACTCAGGGATTTTTTCACATCCCCGGTAATCAGCGGGGTAGACCTCGCTGCGTATATCGGTGATATCGGGAATCCTATTACGGTTACAGCAACCGATGATACCCAACTGATGGAAGTACGGGTGCAGGTATTCAACAGCAGCGATAACCTCCTGGAAGAAGGTTTTGCAATCCGCCAGGGAGAACAGGATGCCTGGGTTTATACCGCAACCACTTACAACAGCAGTCCTTCAGGCTGCAGGGTAGTGGTGCAGGTACGGGACATGCCCGGCAACATTACCACCCGGGAAACCGTATTGTAAGGGTTATCTCCAGGTTATATAGTTGCAATCCGCTGAAACAGAAAGGGTTCCCGTTTGGGAACCCTTTCTTCTTATTTAGTTTAACGTCTGTTTGCCAGACTGAAATCCGATTGATAATCACGATCCCTGATGTCCTACCGCTCAATAAATGCCTTACTCCACTTCGGTGTATAATATGTCCTCAGCGAGTCCAGCAGTTTGGCTGTATCAGCCGGACTGGCATTGAGCAAGAAATAGAGTTTGAAATTTACGGAGTCTGTGGTTTCAAGTTTAATATCCGTTGGCAGGCTTTTTAATTTCTGGTAACGGGCGAGGGCTCTTTGCTTTCCGGCTGTTTCCACGACAAATTTGTAAGAACCAGCCGGGGCAGTTACGGTATTCACCGTTGCTGGTCCGGGCGCGGTATTGTTGAGGGCAGGGGTGGTGGATCCCTGTGGGATATCCGGTTTTACTTCCGGTTCAGTATTGTTTTTCCCCGGCGCAGCTGCTATTTCTGGCTGGCTGTTCTTTTTGTAAATGGTATATCCTCCCCAAA
>CAZFLL010000289.1:0-287 GCA_964519865.1 uncultured Chitinophaga sp.
ATCCGTTTCGAATGAACTGAAAACGGTCATGGTGGCCTGCCGAAGCCAGGGAAGGCTCCGCAAATGCGCCTTCTACAGTTACCAAACTGGCTGGATTCAGGTATTCCTTGAAATCACCTTCTTCATCGGTTGGGTCTTCAACCCTGAAAAGCCGGTCATAAAGTCTTACCTCAGCCTTAATGGCATGCCTGGCGCTGACCCAATGAAGGGTCCCTTTTACGTTTATTCCACTGGTATCGTGGCCCCTACGGCTTGCGGGTATATAAACGCATCTTAATTCGCGAATG
>CAZFLL010000289.1:297-609 GCA_964519865.1 uncultured Chitinophaga sp.
TTAAACGCACCATTTGCCCGGGAGCCAGTCTGAAATATTTTTTGGGGGGCTCCTCCATGAAATCTTCCTGTTCGATATATAATTCCGCAGAGAATGGGATCTCCCTAATACCCGCGGAGGCATCTTCAGGGTTATTTTCCATGGTCAACATCTCCTCTCCTTTATCATAATTCGTAATCACCAGTTTCAGTGGGTTCAGCACCACCATCCTTCTCAGCGCGATCCTGTTCAGGTGTTCCCTTACACAAAATTCAAGCAGCCCTACATCCACCAGGTTATCCCTTTTCGCAATGCCAATACGTTCGCAAAATT
>CAZFLL010000289.1:619-1805 GCA_964519865.1 uncultured Chitinophaga sp.
CGGATACTTTCGGGGGTATACCCTCTTCTCCTCAATCCGCTCACAGTTGGCATCCGCGGATCATCCCAACCTGTAACATGACCTTCATTGACCAGCTGCAATAATTTTCTTTTACTGGTAATAGTATAATTGATATTCCTTCTCGCAAATTCATATTGATGGGAAGGATAGATCCCCAGTTTTTCTATAAGCCAGTCGTACAATTCCCTGTGTGGGACAAATTCCATGGTACAGATGGAATGAGTGATCTCCTCAATGGAATCACTCTGGCCATGAGCGAAATCGTACATGGGATAAATGCACCATTTATCACCGGTACGGTGATGATGCGCCCTTTTGATACGATACAGGATAGGGTCACGCATCAGCATGTTGATATGGGCCATATCGATCTTTGCCCTTAGCGTGCGACTGCCATCTGGGAATTCACCGTTCTTCATTCGAAGGAAAAGGTCGCGGTTCTCTTCAATGGTCCTGTTGCGGAAAGGACTGTTCCTGCCTGGCTCGGTAGGACTGCCTTTCATGGAGGCGATCTCCTCCGAACTGGATTCGTCAACATAGGCAAGCCCTTTATCAATAAGTTTAAGGGCAAATTCAAAAAGCTGGTCAAAATAGTCGCTGGCATAACGCTCGTGCTTCCATTCAAATCCAAGCCAGCGCACATCCGCCTTGATGCTATCCACATATTCCGTGTCTTCAGTATCTGGGTTGGTATCATCAAACCGCAGGTTAGTATATCCCGGATATTTTTTGGTGAGCCCGAAATTGAGACAGATACTGCTGGCATGGCCAATGTGCAGGTATCCATTTGGCTCTGGCGGAAACCTGGTAACAATAGAGGTATAACGACCTTCCTTCAGATGTTCTTCAATGATCTCTTCAAGGAAATTCAGGCTCTTCTCTTCACTCATGGGATGCTTTATTGAAGCGCAAATTTAAATCTTATTGACGACTTGCGGCAGTAAATACCATCAAAGCATTTATATTGAATAAAATTTTGGCTATGAAACCTGCTCCAATTATTTATCTGTTGATTTCACTGTTTATTTTTTGCAGTTCCCTGTCTGCCCAGGATGAAAAAAAACCTGCAATGAATATCCGGGAATACTGGTTCGTACTCCTGGCAAAGGGGGAAAAAAGAAACCAGGATTCTGCCACGGCAGCATCCATACAAAAAGGCCATATG
>CAZFLL010000290.1:0-609 GCA_964519865.1 uncultured Chitinophaga sp.
GTGGGTATCACCATTGGTTGACTTTACTTCAAACACCCCGTCACCCAGTTCGAGCACGGAGATATCGAATGTACCACCACCGAGGTCAAACACGGCGATCTTCTGATCGTGGCGGCCTTTGTCCAGGCCATAAGCCAGGGCAGCAGCGGTCGGCTAGTTCACGATACGGCGAACGGTAAGACCGGCAATTTCACCGGCTTCCTTGGTAGCCTGGCGCTGGGCATCGTTGAAGTAGGCCGGAACGGTGATCACCGCTTCGGTTACTTCATGGCCCAGGTAATCTTCGGCTGTTTTCTTCATTTTCTGAAGCACCATGGCGCTGATTTCCTGGGGGGTATATTGTCTGCCATCTATGTCAATACGAACTGTATTATTGTCGCCTTTTACCACTTTATAAGGTACGCGTCCAATTTCTTTATCAACTTCACCAAAACTGCTTCCCATGAAACGTTTGATAGAGTAAATAGTTTTTGTTTGATTTGTGATTGCCTGACGTTTTGCAGGCTCGCCAACTTTGCGCTCACCGTTTTCCGTAAAAGCAACAATAGATGGCGTAGTACGTTTACCCTCGCTGTTTGCAATAACCACAGGTTCGTTACCTTCCATTAC
>CAZFLL010000290.1:619-1800 GCA_964519865.1 uncultured Chitinophaga sp.
CACTTTATAGCTCCAATGGCTTATTTCTTCGGTCACTTCGTCAAACTGGCGGCCCATAAAACGCTTCACCGAAGCGATGGTATTATGGGGGTTGGTGATGGCCTGGCGTTTGGCCGGGTCACCCACTTTACGCTCTCCATTCTTCAGAAAAGCCACTACTGACGGGGTTGTACGACGCCCTTCGTCATTGGCAATAACCACCGGCTCATTGCCTTCCATTACGGAAACGCAGCTATTGGTGGTTCCTAAGTCGATTCCTATGATTTTTCCCATGATTCTAATTTTTGAGTTCGCTATCTATTGTCAATCATTGTGCCGGGAGGGGGGTGGGTGAAAAAATGGCAGTTTTTGGGAAAAGTTCGTAGTTAGTAGCCTGCCGGCAAAGGCAGGTTTGTAGTTCGAAGTCATTTTTCCAGAAGAACCAGGAATTTTGGTTTTGGGCGCGATGCAGGCTCTGGCAGCAGGCAGTTGGCAGTCGGCAGTTGATAACGAGGTCAATAGTTCAGGTCCCGCTTTGATTTTTTTTACTGTTGACTTTTAATTTTGCCTTTCCAAATAGGTATCTTAGTAAACCTGTTTCTGCCAAACTTTTCAAATATGCCTACACCTATTACCGATAAACTCCGCATCAAAGCCGGTACTACCCTGCTCACCCTGCATGCCCCGGATGATTTTAAAAAGGGGTTAGGGAAATTGCCTTCCGGAGTAACCATAACCGATAAAGGAACTAATGCCGGGCAGGTACATTGGTTTGTCTTAAACCGGGCCCAGCTGGAAAAAGAAATGAGTAAAGTGATGAAGCTGGTAAAACCGGAAGTAACAGTATGGGTGTACTATCCAAAAGGGGCATCAAAGATACAGACCGATCTGACCAGGGATAAAGGTTGGGATTGCCTGCTCGCAGAAGGCGATAAACTCACCTGGATCAGCCTGATATCGTTTAATGAAACCTGGAGTGTATTTGGTTTCCGCGCCAAAACAGAAGCGGATAAAAAGAAAGAAGCAAAACCAAAGGAAGTCCGGGAAATTTTTAATTGGGTAAACCCTTCTACTAAGGAAGTAAAATTACCGGATGACGTGGCAGCGGCGCTGAAGAAAAATAAAGCCCTGCTTGACTATTTTAATAAACTGGCCTTCACCCATAAAAAGGAATATATCGAATGGATCGTCACGGCAAAGAA
>CAZFLL010000291.1:0-1769 GCA_964519865.1 uncultured Chitinophaga sp.
CGTAGCTTGCTCTTCCCGCTTTAATTACGTACCTTACTTCCCCGAACCCGTAACCAACCCATGTCCTGCCGCCTGACCTTATTGTGCCTGATCCTCACCTGTTTATATACAGGTGCAGCAGCCCAGACTGCCCGGCCCGACTTTAGCCAGGTGGACCAGCGGGCCAGGAGCATCCGCTACGATGGCGACCTGGTAAAACTGACCACCGAACTCACCAGCCCCTACAACGATAAACTTTCCAAAGCCCGCTCCATCTTTATCTGGATCACGGACAATATACGTTTCGACTGGAAATTCTTTAATAAAGAGGAGGATATTGAAACCCCTGAATGTAAATCCGGACAGGATTGTGATGAAGTGCTGGCCAACTGGGAAAAGAAATACCTGGCCACCATCCTGCGAAAAGGCAAAGCCGTGAGTGATGGCTATGCCCGGCTCTTTACCCGTATGTGCGACATCGCCGGACTGGAAGCCGCCACGATCAACGGGCATACCAAGACCAAACTCTACCAGATCGGGAATGCCGGTCCGGTGAACCATAGCTGGAATGTGATCTGGCTCGATACCACCTGGCACCTGCTGGATGCCACCTGGTCGGCCGGTTATACCACTGAAGATGAAAACACCGGTAAACTCAATGGCTTTGTCAAACAATACAACGACTATTATTTCCTGACCCCCTTTGCTGAATTTTCCCGGAATCATTTTCCGCAATACACCCGCTGGGTGCTTAAACCGGGTTATACCAAAGAGAAGTTTGCGGCCAACCCTTATTTTGATCCGGATATTCTCAGTAAGATCAAACTCATCTCCCCGCAGACAGGTATGATCAATGGCCAAAAAGGCGATACCATTCATTTCCGGTTTGAATATACCGGAACAATTGAAAAACTGCAGGTCAATACCAATCTCTACCGCAATGCGGAGGTCTGGGGCTGGGAACAAATAAACAAACGGAAAAAAGTATGGGTACAGGATACCTTCGCCCTGAAAAGACAACGATATATTCCCTTTGTAAAAAAAGGAGATCTGTATGAATTTGATTATGTGATCCCGGAAAATTCACTTTATTTCCTGGATATACTTTTCGATTACCAACGGGTGATGCGGTTTAAAGTAATCATCACCAAACCGAAATAAGGCTAAGGAGGTTAAAGGAGAAAAGAGAGAGGATGTCCCCCTTCGCTTTAGCTACGGGGGATAAAAGAAGGCGTGATTAAGGTAAAGCCCCTCTAAACGACTAAACATCAAACAAAATATTAAGCTATGATCGAACAGTTAATCCGTGTACCAAAAAAAACCAGGCTCCATTGTCTCTGTTTTGTTCTCCTTCTCTCATTTCATCCCTTTGTTTATTCACAGGATGTGGCAATTGCCCGTAATACGATTTACGCGGAGGGTACCAGCAAAGGGGCCTTTTATTCCATTAACTACGATCGCATTTATCGCCTGGGGGCCCATTTTACCGATACCTACCGGGTGGGCTTTTCACTGTTCGATAATGTGATTGCCCTGCCCATCGGACTTAATTTTCTCAAGGGCGATGGCTTTCATCATTTCGAGTTTGGCCTGACCGTGGTGCCCTATGTGGAGAATTACAAAAAACTGTTTGCTGCCGGTAGTCTCTCTGATAAAAAATTATACATTATCCCCGGTGCCGGTTACCGCTACCAGCCTCCCGGAGGTGGTTTTTTCTTTAAAGCCCTCCTGTCCCCGATCCTATTCCTGGATCCTCCTTCCGATAATTTCTGGAAAATGGATGGGAAAGT
>CAZFLL010000292.1:0-1767 GCA_964519865.1 uncultured Chitinophaga sp.
GCCTGCTGCAATCTTTCCTGGATGCTGGAGATTTGTGAATTCATAAATCCATTGCGCCTGACCAGTCCTGTATTAAACATACTCAATGTGGCTACGGCTTTAAACCGTTTATCGGATTGTGCAGCTTTTAAAGAATACCCACCCCCGCCACAAATACCCAATAAACCAAGCCGGGCAGTATCCACCCCGTCAAACCGGGATATAAAATCGCCCATCGCATAAATATCTTCAATACGGTTTGCCGGTTTGTCTGTATTCCTGGGCACACCCCCGCTGCCCCCCTGGTAGGCCGCATCCGCGGTAATGGTGATATAACCCTGCTTCGCCAGTTCCTGTGCATATAAACCGGCCACCTGCTCTTTTACCCCTCCGTTTGGATGGGCCACAACAATTGCCGGGTAATGACCACCGGGTTCATAATTGGGTGGAGTATAGATGTTGGCGGCAATATTGATATCCCTGATTTTATAAGTTACCGGCCTGATATTTACTTGTCCCTTTACATTTTCAGTTATGGCTCCGTCATATACCAGGGTAAAAGGATTTTGCAGGCGGCCGGTTGCCGGCCCGTTCTTCATAGAAGATTTTAAAATATCCTGTACAATAATTTTCATGGATTGACTTTCAGTGATCCCGACTTTCAATTGCAGCGCAGACACGATTGCATCAAGTTGTGTAGCTGTAAGTCCTGTATGTATTCCAACATTTATATGTGACCGCAATTGGTTTTCAGCACCCCCTAATCCCGCTAAGGCGGAGATGGTGGTGATTTCACGGGTTTTATAGTCCAGGATATCCCTTCCGAAAATATCGGCGAATAAATGTTCTTTTAAGAAACGGTCAATCACAGGTGCAAATTCATAGATTGCTCCTTTTACCGGTTGGCCGACTAACCTGGTCTGGTTTTCAGTACCGGCCTGTAGTTTGGTTTTTCCGGTGGGTATGGGACTGGCCTCTTTACCTTGTTCATCGGTAATCCCTTTTTTCTTGCGGTCTTCCAGCACCGTCATCAGCATATGGAGGGCATTCAGGCTACGGGGAAAACCGGCATAGGCATATAACTGCGTTAATATTTCTTTTGTTTCATTAATGGTTAACCCGGCGTCCAGTCCTTCCTGTAAGGCCGCCTGTAGCTTTGGCATATCACCTTTTGCCGTAAGAGCAGCAATGGGAACTATGCTCAGTTCTTTTTTATTTAATGGGATAGTTGAAGTCATTTTTTCCTGTGCTTTTACCTGACTGACTAAAGCGGCAGTACATACAGTTACTATAATAAGAGATTTAATCAGTTTCATGTAAGGAATTATTTTCAGTATTATTTGTCCAGCCCTTTTTTATGCAGGAACTCCGACATAAGATCAGCTATCTGCCGGTTATTCAGATCTGAGAACGGAAAGTGTGTATTGCCATGGATGCCAACTTCAGGAAGATGAACTACCGTTACATCACCGCCATTCCGGTTTACCGCATCCCGCCATAACCTCGCCATCGCCAGTCGTACCCGCCAACCGTCAGTCCCGGGATTCGTTGAAGGTTTATCGGGGATATTGTCACCATAATAAATAACAATGGGAATCCGGGTGAGTTTAAGGAAATCGGCCATGGGCACCCCCGATGCAGTTAATGTGCCTCCCGCACTTTCCATGGGAGGAGGTACTTCTCCTTCCGGAAAGAGAAAACCACTGCCCGGTTCATAAGCAACAATCGCTTTTACCTTTTCATTTTTTATTGCCGTCAGCCAGCCCATGCCCCCGGAATGGGAGTGGG
>CAZFLL010000293.1:0-1763 GCA_964519865.1 uncultured Chitinophaga sp.
AGAGCTAAAAGAAGCGGTGGCAACAAAGGATACTTCAAAAATGGAAGATGAATTGGGGGATGTATTCTTCTCCCTGATCAATTACGCACGGTTTTTGCAGGTAGATGCCGAAAACGCACTGGAAAGGACCAATAAGAAGTTCAAATACCGTTTCACCCGAATGGAAGAGGCGGCCAGTGAAAAAGGAACCTCGCTGGTTTCCATGAGTCTGACCGAAATGGACGAGCTCTGGAACCAGATCAAAAAACAAAACAAGGGCACTTGAAGCAATTGCTGACCATTCTGGCTAAACGAAACAGTTACCTGCTACTGGCAGCGGTCATAATATTCACTACCGTATTCCTTTTGAATAAATATGTGGTGAGCGATACGTCGGCTCACTATTATACCACCCGCATCCAAAACGATATCCAGCAAAAGGAAAAGGATTTCCAGGAATTGTGCAAAGATTCAAGCGTACTTCAATCCCTTATCCGCCAAACCTACGACCAGAAGCTGTTGAATACCCTGCTGGAAGAAAAGAAGGGCTATGGTTTCTTTATCTATTCCCTCGATAATACCAACGAACAGAAATTATTATTTTGGAACACCCAAATAGCTGTGCCCCCCGTTAACCTGATGCAGGAAACTGATGTAAGCAGAATGGTGACATTAAAGAATGGGGTATATGTTCATACAAGCAAGATCATCAGTATCCGGAACCAACGATATGCCATCGAAGCCCTCATCCCTGTTCTTTGGAAATACTTTGTTGAGATAGAGAACCTACAAACAGAATTCGCTTCTTTTCCCAATGCCCTTAAAAGTGTTTCTATAAGTGCTATAGCTACCGAATTCAAAGTCTCCAGTTCCTATGGTAATACTTTGTTCTATTTGCAACCTGTTGCGGCTTCCAGACTCCCTTCAAGCTGGTGGATGGTGATTAGCATCCTGGTAGGAGTATTCCTTTTATTCTGGTTTATACATCAAGTAGCACATAGCATTTATCTGACTAAAGGACTGGGATTAGGATTGGCATTTCTATTCCTAGTATTGATCGGTATCCGGTTAGTGATTTATTTTTTCCCGGGTTTGCTCGATCTCCGTCAGTTTGAATTATTCGATCCGGCAATCTATAGTACCAGCTTTTTATTGGGGTCATTAGGTGATCTCCTTATCAACGCCTTGCTGTTTTGCTGGATAACATTTTATATCAACCGCCGCTTTTCAGAATCTTCCATTCCAAAATATAAAAGCCAGGGGTCGAATGCAATTGCTGGTATACTCTTGTTATCAGTACTGGTATTCATCACATTCCTTTTTGCAAGGATACTTCAGAGTCTGGTGGCCGATGGACAAATATCTTTCAATGTAACTAACTTCTTCAGCCTCTCGCGTTACAGCGCAATTGGGTTCCTGATATTAGCCACCCTTGCATTATCCTATTTCCTTTTGGCCCAGGTTATCCTGAAGATGGTAATGGAATATGCCTCCGGGTATGCTTACATGGTTTATATCATTACGGCCACATTGGGACTTGCTATCCTTACTTTCACGCAGAATACAGCCGTAGTGGAACTTAACCTTTTTGTTTTGATATGGTTGGTTATTTTCATTTGGCTGATGAGTAAGGAGTATTTCTCAGGGCTTAATCTGCAGCTCAATGTTTCGGAAGTGCTTTTCTGGCTCTTTGTTTTTTCATTTTCAATGGCTGCGGTAATTGTTACAGAGAACAGGAAGATAGAGGAGGAGCAAAGAAGACAATTTGCTGAAAAATTATCCTT
>CAZFLL010000294.1:0-1717 GCA_964519865.1 uncultured Chitinophaga sp.
CCGTAGCCTGGGGCTTCAGCGGACACGGGTTTAAGTTTGTGTCGGTGGTAGGGGAGGTGCTGGCGGATCTTGTTATTGAAGGGGAGACGGAGATAAAGATAGACTTCCTGAGCGCAGGCAGGGTTTAAATTCAGACCTGCCCACCGTAACGGAGTAAATGCGGGAGTCAAAAGTCAAAAGTAAAAAAACATAAAGCAGCTATAGCTATTCTGGCAGGCAAATAATTTAATACAGCACTGACTACTGACTCCCGACTACAGACTTCCGACTACTGACTAACTTTAAACGCCACCGTCTGCACCAGCAACTTATACCCGTTATTCTCATAAATGCGGAACATATAATCACCCGGACCATAACGGGGTGTTTTGAATTCCATACTGCCTTCTTTCAGACCATTGGTATATTTCCATTCAATATATTCATTGGCATGATAGGCTTTTGCTCCATAGATACCAATCCAGTCAGCGGTATAACCAGGCAGGTTTTTAAACTTCACCACAATGGGTTCGCCCACTTTATATATTGATTTTTCAGTCCAGGCCTGTGGAGCATTGTTATTTACCACCGGTGTTGGCGGGGGTTGAACAGCCGGGGGCGTGGAGTCTGCCGGCTGCTGTGTTTGCCCGATAATTTTTTTCCATTTGTAAGTAATCGTACGTTCAATAAACCGGGAATCATTACCTCCATGTAATGAAAATTTCAGGTAGATGTAGGGATTTTGGGTTCCATCACGGTTCAGTCCTGGTTGTTTAGGCACGGGAAAAGTGCCAATGATCGTGGTGCTTCCATTGGGCCTGGCACATTCGTCACCACTTTTTCCAGATTTTGGTTTCATAAAACCCCAGGTACCAAAATTGGCATAGGCACAGATGGAGGCACTGGGTTCTGAAGTAAGGTTACTGATGATTCCTTCAATGGTAACCTGTTCACCCGGGATCAGTGTGGCCGGACCTTTCTGATTGGTCCACTTCCAGGCCACATGCCCCCGGTAAGTATGTATTTTTTTATCATTCGACCAGACTGAACTCATTTCGAAGTTCATGCCCATATCATCAGCTTTTGCGCTGAACTGAAATGTCGGATTTCTTTTTTTCCCGGCCACCACATCGGTCATCCGCTCTTTTACTTCAACTCTTTCCCATACCCCGGTTGTTTGTGCCTTTGATATATAAGAAAAAGGGAAAAGGGGAAGAAAGGAGAACAACCATACCAGGGGTTGCTGTATAATGCCAACAGGTCTCATAACCGTTTGTTTTACTGTTTGCCCGGGAACAAAGAGAAACCAGCCGGCAGACATATACTTTGTTGCCAGGTTAAAGATGATTATAAAAGGGAGGTACCGGAAAGACAGAGCCCCGGTACAAATGCGGGTAGTGGTTTACCCGGGTGCTGTAGTCAGTACATAGCGGTAAATTGTAAGAAAAAGTTACACCGTTTTTTGTCTCCTTCCTATGATTTTCGTTTGGAGTCCCTTTAAAAACCGGTACCGCCCTGCGAGGGGTATAAGATCGTGCCGGTAAGCTACAAGCGAGAGGCTGGAAGGAGCCTAAAGAGGAAAGAGGCTGACAGCAGAGAATTTTCCCTTGACACGCCCCCTTCTCGCTTCTAGCTTCTCGCCTCTCGCCTCCAGCCTCCAGCTTTTCAGCCGCTTCTCCTAAAAATTAAGTAAATTACGTATCTACTTAATCATCCACCGGACCGCTGCAGATCCGGC
>CAZFLL010000295.1:0-1709 GCA_964519865.1 uncultured Chitinophaga sp.
GAGAAACGGCTATCAATGCTTAACAGGGAGTTCCACATATCAAGCATCATCCGGTGGTCGTCTACGAGGTATACTTTAATTCGTTTCATGGTGGATATGGATATTGGTGTTAAAATTAGTTCGTATAACCGAACTAAGTAAAATTAGAAATTCATACTTATTTATTGAAAAGAGAAAATGGAAAATAAGTACTTATGCTTACTGATTTTATCTTAGTAAATGAGATCCGGGCCTGTTTCTGGTGAAAAAGGTTAAACTAATGCAGATTTCCTGCCCGTGCCTGTATTTTTGCCAATCACGGGACCACTTGCTGAATTTTAAAAAACAGGTTGTCAGATGAACAGTAAACGGATTTTATTGGTGGATGATATTGAACTGAATCAGGTTCTCATACAGGAAATGCTGCGGGAATGGAAGCCAGAATTGATTATAGCCAGTAATGGGGAGGAAGCGGTGCGTCTGACAAGGAGCCAGCAATTTGACCTGATCCTGATGGATATCCAGATGCCCGTAATGAATGGGGTGGAAGCCACCCGTATGATCAGGACCGATTTGTCCAATCCCAATTGCGGGATTCCCATTATAGCCATTTCAGCCAATGCGGGTGAGTCTGACAAAATCACCTATATGCAGGCGGGAATGAATCAGGTACTTGCAAAGCCATTTACTTCAGCAGAATTATTTCAGGTAATGGGTGATAATCTGAAAACACCTGAGCCGGAAATACCGTTACCCCAGGCGCCAGATCAACTAATGGTCAATAAACTGCATGCGGAGATCGATTTTACATACCTGCTCCGGATTGGTAAGAACAACCGGGCTTTTGTAGGGATGATGCTGAATTCATTCCGTGATTCTTCCAATGAAATTATCAGTGAGATGGAACAGGCCCTGGAGAGGAAGGATTGGGCTAAAACTGCCCGGCTGGTACATAAACTCAAGTTCGCCCTGAATGTAGTGGGAGCAGTTAGCCTGGATGAAGAAGTAAAGTGGCTTGAAGCCAATACCCGCCAGGCACATCCTGATACGTACCGGGAAATCCAGGTCAGAACACATGCATTTATTTTTGTTATAAAGGAATTATGCCAGCAGGCCGGTAATCAGATCGATTCAGGAGAGTGGAGCTGAGCCGTTTTCAAAACTTCGTAAAATAAAAAAACTGGTTATTGCAACCAGTTTTTTTTGAATCTTGAACATATAACCATTAAACCTGCCGGTAGAAACCGGACCTTATCCTTGGCTATAAAATTAAGTAAGGGTCTATAAGAAATGAAACAGCGGCACAATTAATATTTAAAAATAGGTGTAATTACATAGTCGCTTTCGGTTATACGACCCGGATATTATTTAATTCCGGCCCTTTTTTTCAGTTCGGCCATGGTAATGGTGATCATTCGTCCAATAACTTTCCCATTGCGGGAGGTGACAAGTTTCATGGAAGATGCGTCTTTGGGTACCAATAAGGGCTGCGTATAGACCGGGTAATAAGGATCCGGGAATGAATTGTCAAAACTGTAATGTATACTCAGTCCTTCCAGTTCGGTACCCAGTTTCACGAGTACGGTACTGCTGTCTTTTTTCTCGGCTGTAATTACCGGATCATAGAGGCTGGGTGCATATTTCACACCGGCCATATCCAGCCGGGTGAAATGATCTTCCACCTTTGAAGAAAAACTTTTCCAGTCCCTTTTTTCTTTCGGGCTCCAGAG
>CAZFLL010000296.1:0-1692 GCA_964519865.1 uncultured Chitinophaga sp.
GGTGACCTTGACTCGAATTACCGGATTATGCTGACTGGAAAGGTCGCATTTGTTAACCGGCCCTGTTATTTACAGATTGGCCATACTGATAATGCAGGATTTCCAATCAATGCGGGGAAATTAATTAAAAGCCTGGATTGTTATGACAATGTTGCAAATTATGCTAAAGTGATAATGCCGGAGAAATCAAGTGAAATTGATAGCTGGCAAAGGCATTTTATTTCTTATACTGTGAATATGAGTTTTCACAACTTGTATGAGAAAAACAAAGAAGAGTATACAACATTTAAGAATGAAGTAAAGATGCTTTACCCGAATGCATACTCACGGTTTTTTAATAGCCAGGCATACAGGAAAATGATTATCCTTTCACCGGTTAAAAAGATTTTACCAAAGCGTATTATTAAAATAGTCCGGTCTTTTCTGAAAAAAGTAAAAGGCACCTGATCATAATCCTGGCATTTCCAACCTGGCAGATTACGGGCGCTCCTGTGATTTTTAATTTCCATTAATGAAATATATCCGGCAGTTAGATAGCATCAGGGCAATAGCTGTTTTATTGGTTTTAATTGAACACTGGATACCCAAAGCAAGCCTTCACCAGCGCATCCCTTATGGTGAACTTGGGGTAGATGTATTTTTTGTTTTAAGCGGATTTCTTATATCACGTATTCTTCTTGAGAATAAATATTCCGTGGAAGCAGGTATAAAAACCAGGTCATCTGTATTGAAGAGTTTTTATGTACGCAGGACCTTACGGATATTCCCGATTTATTACATCGCCATTTTCACTGTTCTCCTGTTTGCTGAATACACCAAGACAAGAGTTCAGATCGCTTTTCCCTGGTATGCCACTTATACCTCCAACTGGTTTATGTTTTATCATGGCTGGGATGGGATCATGTCCCATCTCTGGTCACTGGCGGTGGAAGAGCAGTTTTATATTATCTGGCCATGGCTCCTGCTCTTTGTTCCGAAACGCTGGCTGCCCGGATTAATCACCGCATTTATCCTGACCGGGGTTATCAGTAATTACCTGGTATGGCACAGACTCCTGGGTACAGTACTTACGTTTACCTGCTTCGATTCTTTTGGTATGGGGGCACTGCTGGCCTGGTTACAACTTTCCGGCAGGGAAAGGATAAAGAAATTCCTTCCTTATTTTGGGACGGCCGCAATCGCAGCGGTTATCCTATTTGCCATCGGGTTATGGCGGTTCAAACATGATATTATCCCCCTGCGGACCTTGTTTTCCCTGATGGCGCTCTGGCTCCTGGCCTATATTGTATATTATTCAGCGGAAGGCCGTTTAAAAGGGAACTGGATACTGGACAACCGGGTGCTTATTTTCCTGGGTAAGATCAGTTATGGAATTTATCTCTACCACAATTTCGTACCCCTGATCAACAAGTATACATTGAATGCCTGGCTGGATCCGCTGTTGCCGGATGTAATAGTGGCCCAGACCGAAAAACTGCACCTGATCGAAAATCTCGGAATGCTTATTTTGCTGTCCTGGTTATCATATGAATTGATTGAGAAAAGATTCCTGGCCCTGAAAAAATATTTTGAGTACAGCCCGAAGCCTACAGCCGGACTCAGCAACTGATCAGCATTGAATAATAATTCCCTTGCGGGACTGTATATGATCTCAATCATTGTTCCTTCGTATAATTATGGGCACCTGGTGGC
>CAZFLL010000297.1:0-1679 GCA_964519865.1 uncultured Chitinophaga sp.
AAAAAAGAGTAACTGATCTTTTGTTGCAGGATAACCGGATCAAAGCCGTTAAAACAGCGGACGGTGATCTTTTTGAAGGAGACTCCGTCATTCTGGCCACCGGTCATTCGGCCCGGGATATTTTTGAACTACTGCATCGTAAGCAGATCACTGTTGAATTGAAACCTTTTGCTTTGGGTGTCCGTGTCGAACATCCCCAGTCACTGGTGGATAGCGCCCAATACCATTGTACTATTCGTAGTGAATACCTGCCCCCGGCTTCGTATAGCTGGGTGCAGCAGGTGGATGGGAAAGGGGTGTTTTCGTTTTGCATGTGCCCGGGTGGTATTATCGCCCCGGCTGCCACGGCTCCCGGGGAAATAGTGGTGAACGGATGGAGTCCTTCCAAAAGAAATAACCCCTATGCCAACAGCGGGATTGTGGTCAGTATTGAAGAAAAAGATGTTCAGGCTTTTGCTGAATTTGGTCCGCTGGCCGCCCTGTATTTTCAGCAATCCGTGGAACAAAAAGCCTTTCTTATTGGTGGTGGGAAAATGGTAGCCCCGGCACAACGACTAATTGATTTTACAGAAAATAAAATTTCATCCTCGCTGCCGGCCTATTCTTACCTGCCCGGATTGAAATCCGCCTCCATGAATGATGTGTTGCCCGCTTTCGTGGCCGAAAGGCTCAAACAGGGTTTCCGGGAATACGGTAAAAAAATGAAAGGTTACCTAACCAATGAAGCCCTGGTGGTGGCTACTGAATCCAGAACCTCCTCACCTGTCCGTATTCCGCGGGATCCGGACAACTTGCAGCATCCGCAGATCGAAAATCTATATCCATGCGGGGAAGGCGCCGGATATGCGGGAGGTATTGTAAGTGCAGCGATGGATGGTGAGAGGGTCGCTGCTGTAATTGCAATAAAAGCCTCCTAAACCTGCCTGACGGCAGGCAGGTTTATAGGCATTTCACCCCCTTGCCCATGCAGTTCACCGAAAATAAAGCTTGAAGTCGTGCAGAAAACTAATTTTACATCTCAAAACCAAGCTTTATGGCCATTCTTGAACTCCAGAACCTTAAAAAATACTTCGCCACACAAAAGGCGGTGGACGATATCAGTCTGTCCGTAGATAAGGGACAGATTTTTGGCTTACTCGGTCCCAACGGGGCGGGTAAAACCACGTTGATCCGGATGATCACCGGGATTTTTTACCCGGATGAAGGACAGATCATTTTCGATGGTAAAAAATTTGACCCCATTAATGATGTCGGGCATATCGGGTATATGCCGGAAGAAAGAGGGCTCTATAAAAAAATGAAGATCGGGGAACAGGCGATGTACCTGGCCCAGCTGAAAGGACTGAGTCACAGTGATGCCCAGTCTAAAATAAAAAAATGGTTTGCCCGGTTTGAAATGGACAGCTGGTGGAATAAAAAAGTGGAGGACCTCTCGAAAGGGATGGGACAGAAACTGCAGTTTGTCACCACGGTACTCCATGAACCCAAGCTGATCATCCTGGATGAACCCTTCAGCGGTCTTGACCCGGTGAACAGCAATTTGATCAAGGATGAAATTTTTAACCTGTCCCAGAACGGATCCACGATTATATTCAGTACGCACCGGATGGAGCAGGTGGAAGAGATCTGTAATCATATTGTACTGGTGAATAAAGGCCGGAAAATCCTGGATGGAACGG
>CAZFLL010000298.1:0-1672 GCA_964519865.1 uncultured Chitinophaga sp.
TACGGAAAAGCAGGGGAATCCAAAAACAGATCCGGCAAACTAAGTACTTAGTCACCACTAAGTACACGGCAATATGATTAATATCAGGTTGTATGTATATTACAAGATGCTGAAATAACTTTACAGGACACACCGTATCATATTTTGCTGTGTGAGCGCATGAAGATTCTTACCTCCTTACAAAAGTTGCTGGATGTTGATGCTCATTTTGCTGATCATCAAAACTTACGGGATAATTTCCTGGTCCGTGAAGGGAATCATGTACACAAGGGGTTGATATATATTGAAATGGTCTGGGGAGGGGGATTTGCCATTATAACATTCCTGCAGGGTTATACTTATCAGACGGCATTAAACAGCTGTTTATTTGTATTTGCCAGCCTGGCCTACTTTATACAATACAAGGGGTATTTTTTAGCCTCCAAGGTGTTTAACCTGTTTCAGGTAATCCTTTTGAATGCACTGATGTTCTATTTTCCGGCATCTCCTTATGGCGTACATATTAACGACAGCGTGCTGGCCTTCTATATCCCGATCAGTGTAGGTACCCTGATAGCTTTCCAGGGTAAAGAAAGAAAATATGGCTACCTCTTTTCATTGGCCATCCTGCTGATTGTCTTATTCCTTATTATCGCTGATCTGCATTACCTGCCAGCGGCTCCCGAAAGAGCATTAACGGGCATTAATTATGATCTTCTTTATAATATCGCTGGCTCAGCTATCGCCACATTTATTGAAGTGGCTTATATCCTCGCCCTCAACAACAGTCTTAATGACAGGCTGATCAAAGCGAACCGTGAACTGGATAGTTTTGTGTACAGTGTCAGCCATGATCTCCGTTCGCCGCTGATGCTCACCCGTGGACTGATCGATATTTCAAAACGGAAGATCAACGAAAAAGAAGAAGTATTAAAATACATGAACCTGGCAGATAAAAGTATCAGTAACCTGGATGACATTATACGGGAGATCCTGGTCTATTCCCGCAATTCAAGAACGGCCCTGCTGGTGGAACATTTCGATATACAACCCTTAATCAGGGAAATTGCCAATGGGCTTCAGACAACTGAAAACAGTCCTTGTACTATTACAGAAGAATATACAGGAAGTACGAGCATCCGTTGTGATAAGGGCCGGTTGGACACAGTGCTGCGTAATATCATAACGAACTCCGTAAAATACCGTAAAAAAGGAGGATTGGCCTGTTTTGTAAAAGTCATTTTTACCAATACCGGTAACCAGTTTACGGTACAAATCACGGATAACGGTGAAGGCATTCCGGCTGCCAGTCTGCCCCATGTATTCGAAATGTTTTACCGGGGCACATCCTCTGCACCAGGCACCGGGCTTGGATTATATATCTGTAAAGAGATACTGGATAAACTGAAGGCCGATTACCATATTGATTCCACGGAAGGTCAGGGTACTACGTTTACGTTCACGATTAAACAGCCGGCCACACAAAAAATTTAGCAGGACAAGTTTTTGCTGCGCAAAAGAATGCCTGCGGCAAACAGGGTAGCCACGAAATCACACGAAAACACACGAACGCGTGCTAGGTGTATTTTTCGTGTCCATTCGTGTGCTTTCGTGGCCAATAAAAAATTACCGGGTAGCGGCTA
This sequence comes from uncultured Chitinophaga sp., assembly GCA_964519865.1. Taxonomy (GTDB): domain Bacteria; phylum Bacteroidota; class Bacteroidia; order Chitinophagales; family Chitinophagaceae; genus JJ008. The sequence goes on from CAZFLL010000298.1 coordinate 1,623, forward strand.
TAAAATCCGTGTCTATCCGTGTGACCTGCCTGCCGGCATAGGCAGGTCCG
>CAZFLL010000299.1:0-1672 GCA_964519865.1 uncultured Chitinophaga sp.
AGATTTTCTTTGGTCATTACTTCGCTCACTTTCCGCTTGGGATCATCTTCAAAGCGCAGGTCACGGTTGGTGAGGATACCCACCAGTTTACCACTTTTATCTATAATGGGAATGCCCCCGATCTTATTCTCGCGCATCAATCTCAACGCATCTCCGATCGTGGCATCGGCGTGCAGGGTTACGGGGTCAATGATCAGCCCGCTTTCACTTCTTTTTACTTTACGAACCTGCTCGGCCTGTTTGTCCACCGGCATGTTTTTGTGCAGGATGCCGAGACCGCCTTCGCGGGCCAGGGCGGTGGCCAGGGCGGCTTCAGTCACCGTATCCATGGCGGCTGAAAGCAGGGGCACATTGAGGGTTATGTTTTTGGTCAGGCGGCTCTTGATTTCCACATCACGGGGCAGTACCTGGCTGTAGCCGGGCATCAGCAGGACATCATCGAAGGTCAGACCTTCACCAAAAAATTTCGCGTAATTGGGTTTGGGGGGAGATTTTCTTGTTGCCATGTGCAAAGATAGCGCAAGCGAAAAAAACACCCAAATGAAAATTTTTACCGGATCAGGGTCACGGTTCCTTTACGGAAAACGTCCTTTCCGGTATCGCGGTTCTTATAACTCAGCATCCAGACAAACACACCGGGATTCTGCAGGGCACCGCCGAAACGGCCATCCCATTTTTCCTGCCAGTTGCGTGACTGGAAGACCAGTTGTCCCCAGCGGTTATAGACCCGGAAATCATAATTATCAGCCTTGAACGCATTGTGCGGCTGAAAATAATCATTGAGTCCGTCGTTATTGGGCGTGAAGCCGGTAGGCACATCGATCAGGCAGAAATCAAGTACCCTGACCACTTTGCGGGCACTGTCCACACAACCCAGGTTGCTGTTATAGGCCAGCAGCTTTACTGTATAATAGGTTTCAATATTCCGTGCAGGAAATAAATAAGGTTGCGGATCCTTCAGGGTGCTGGTACCAGTGACATCGTATTTCCATAACCAGGAAGTGACCAGGCCGGTAGTTGTATTGGTGACAGTCAGCGGATCTTCAGGACAAATAATATCCGGAGCCGTAAAGGAGGCCCGCACTTCATTGTTCAGTACCAGTTGCAAATTGGATGTGTCTGCACAGGTTCCATTGCTTACGATCAGCTGAATATCATTGGTACTGGTGGCGGGGTACACAATACTGTGTGAAGGAGTGCTGACCCGGATATTGTTATTGAAGGTCCAGTTCCAGCTGTTTACGTTATGCGCGCCGTTATGGGTAAATGTGTAGGTGTTTTGCAGGCACCCGAGTGAAGCAGTATACGTGAAGCCCGCGTTTACTGTATCAGCCGCCACAAAAGAACGGGTGTGTTGGGGCATCTCCTGGCCGCATTCGTCCAGGATTACAGAGCCATCATTGCCGGCTTTCAGGGTAAGCTGGTAAGTGCCACCTACATAAATAGGCCTGGTGAATTTAACGATCGCATAATCCGATTTGCCATTTATACAATTGCCGTAGGCCGTAGCCACAGTAAGGGGTGCCGGACCGGTAATTGAAAAATCACTGCCATCCGGACTGATCGTATTACAGGCAATTTTTTTTGGGAAATATACAATGACTGAATCGGCAGCACAACCGGCCTTGCCCACACTATCGGCAAAAATGGGCTGGGGGATGGCATAGAAAAA
>CAZFLL010000300.1:0-1650 GCA_964519865.1 uncultured Chitinophaga sp.
CCCGGAGTTTTATGCAGGGGATGGAGCAGTTCGTCCGGCTTTGCCGTCTGACCGGTACCGGTGAGTATGAAAATCCTTTTGCGGTCAGTTTCCCTAAAAAAGAAAACAGGAACGCCCGTTTTGAATTTTCAGATAAAGTAAGTTATACAGAAACTCTCCGGCTCGATATTTCTTCATTTAAACATTATGGTGTCCTGGTGAACAACAAACAGGAAACACTGATCTGGAGTGAAAACAAGCGACTGATAAAACTGGATTCAGATGGTACGATTGTGCTGGACTATGAAATAACCGTACCTGCCGGATACAGCAATCTCTGGTGGGCAAAATCCGGACTCATTGAAGAGACAGATGAATTTTATTTCAACAATCTGCTCATCCGGGCCGATCATACCGTACTGGAACTGCCCCTCCTTGTTGATACAGATAAAAAAAACAAGAAGCCCAAAGACTATCATATTTATCGCCTGGCTTATTCAGCAGCAAAAGAGCAGTATTATATATATTACCAGGGAAATCTTATTACGTATAACAAATCAGGGGAAAAACTATCCTCTATAGTAATGCCCAACAGTTCTGAAATCCGGATACTGCCTGATAAAGAATGGGTCATCACCCAAGGCGGCAATAATGAAAACCTTATTCTTGATTTTAACGGTAGCGTTCTTTACAAATTTGAATATGGCGGCAGCAACCGCTATTACGATATCTCCGCTGATTACCAGTACCTGGCCTGCTTTTTCTATTCCACCAAATCACAGCTCTATCATATCCCGGATGGTAAAAAATTCACTCTTTGGGCACATCCGACCCACCTGAAGGGTTATGTGGAGACCTTTTACAACGATATCAATCACAACTTCGGGATGACCATTGCCGCTTTCTCCCCCGACAGCTCTTACCTCGTAGGTGGTGGAGACCATGGTAAATATGTGGCCTGGAAACTGCCCAAGGCGGAACGGGTGGAACTGATCCCTTCCCCGGATTGTATCAGCATCATGCAACCCGAAACTAACCGCATCATATTGGGAAATAATGGGGGTGTGGTGGATTACAAGGAACTGCAACCCGGAGTATACGAACTGGAAAACCAGGCCTTCTTTATCAACCGGGGCAATGAAATCCGCGCTATCCGTTTCCTGGATAACGGGGATCTTTTCCTGACCATTCTCAGTGGCAATACATTTGTCTTGTCCTGGGACCGGAACTTCAACAACCTGAGTCACTATAAAACAGAAGGGCAGGTTGAAGTCCATGGTAAAAAATACCTGACCACCCGGTCACAGGATGAACTGGTGATTTATAAAAGGAAATAAAACTCCGGTATGGCCAATGGAAACAAACCAAATTATGAGCTGAACAACTGCAATCAGGTGGTGAACCAGGCAACCGTGGCGAGATAATGACAAGGCAGGTGTTGATTTTTTTCCCAACATCCATACCTTCATACCATGCCCGCCTCCCCGGATCCATATAATTTCCACCACCCATTGGATTCTTTTCTATTTCCTGTTCGACCCGTTAATCCCGATAAACTGGCAGCAGCTGTTTCCAATAAAACGATCCTGATCACAGGCGCCTCTTATGGAATAGGCGCGGAACTGGCTTTGCGTTTAAGTCATTACCCGGTGAGACTGGTACTGGTGGCCA
>CAZFLL010000301.1:0-1623 GCA_964519865.1 uncultured Chitinophaga sp.
TTAAAGGGAGAGGAAAAAAATAAAAGTGAATTTGCCAAAGCCTTCTTACAGGGAATCAGCAAACAGTCTTCGCTTTCTGCCAAAGGCATTACCACGGAAACCCTCACCATGATCCGGTCCCGGTTCATCCTCGACTGGTATGAAAACAATGCCGGTAAGTTTCCGTTCAAACTCTTCGACTACCAGAAGCAGCTGCTGCAGGAAGGTATGTTCGATGCCTATAATCAATGGTTATTCGGCGCCTCCGAAAACCTCGCTGCTTATGACAACTGGACCAAAACCCATGCAGAGGAATACGCCAGTTTCAGCAATTTCCAGAAATCAAGAATTTTTAAAATGCCCCAGGGACAGTATTACCAGGCAACTAATTAAGTACGAAGTACGAGGTTAGAAGTACGAGACACTATACGCCATTCAAAGGTTAGGACTGCGCGCTGTCCCCCGCTGGCGGGGGAGGGTGTTCAGTCATAATAAATTTTCAATTGGGGGTGGACAACCATATCTGGTAATTAAGCAAACCCCACGCAACTTTCACCGATCCGAACTCCGGAAAAAACAGGAATTGCTCGTTTTTTCCACCTGCTTTTTACCAGCGAACTCCTATATATTAGCTAATGGCCTATTCCAATAATCATTACCGGAACTATCTTCAGCCTTATGCAAATAAGCTCCGAAAGGAAATGACAAAGGCGGAAGCCTGCTTGTGGAAATATGCTTTAAAGGCTAAAAGACTTAAGGGGTACCAGTTCCGGAGGCAACGCCCTGTTTTAAAATACATCGCTGACTTTATGTGTCTCGAACTAAAACTGGTTATTGAAGTAGATGGGCGTACCCATCTGGAAGCCGCCACTATTGCTAAGGATAAAACAAAACAAAAAGACCTGGAAGAAGCCGGCTATACAGTATTGCGGTTTACTGATGAAGAGGTGTTAAAACATATTAACGCAGTAACCGGTTTGATTGAAGAGTGGGTAGAGAAGAAAGAAAAGGAAACAGATTCCGGTCTGCGAGGTAAATAAACTTTATAAAGGGCTACTTTTTGTCCACCCCCAATTGAAAAGACTAATTGACCGGATGGCGTACCCCCGCCAGCGGGGGACAATGCGCAGTCCTGAAACCCGGCTTGCGTAAAAACGCCTTTTCTGCCCCCTGAAAATTGACTGTTTTAGATAAAATTTTATCCTCTATATCTCCCTCCTTCCGAACTGAAATCACCAATCCTTGTTTGGTAAAAATTTGTATATTCAACACCAGTTAAGACCTGTTCCCATCTCAAAAAACAACGATTGCAATGACGGAGCCCAAAAGACTATTTGACTGCCTGGAATATCACCTGGAGAGAACGCCGCTGGACATCATGATGGCGGGAAAAGAAGGCGGGCAATGGAAAAAACACAGCACAGCGGCTGTTAAGGAAACCGTGGATCGTCTCAGTGCCGGTCTGCTCAGCCTGGGCGTAAGCAGCGGTGATATGAGCGCAGAAGGCCGTGATAAAATTGCCATCCTGGCTAAAAACAGGCCTGAATGGGTTTACCTGGACCTGGCCGTTCAGCAGATCGGCGCTATCCTGACCCCGATCTATCCCACTATTAATGTAAACGAACTGGAATTTGTACTGCAGGA
>CAZFLL010000302.1:0-1622 GCA_964519865.1 uncultured Chitinophaga sp.
CGGAGAAAGAAAAGGACCGTATCGATCATATGCGCACCATCCGGGCACAGACCGGTAATGTGTTCCTGGCCTACCGCGATGTGGAAGCCGTGAACCAGCTGATCGATGCCTGGCAATCGGACCACCAGCCTGTTTATAATTTTACCGCGGCCGATGGTATCCAGCATGCGATCTGGGTGGTGAATGAACAATCAGCAATTGATGCTATTACGGCTGAATTCGCTCAGCATGTACCCTTCACTTATATTGCTGATGGTCATCACCGGGCTGCATCGGCGGCCAAAGTCAGCAAGGCCCTGCCCGAAAGTATGGATGCCGGATATTTCCTGACCACCATCTTCCCGGCCAGTCAGCTGGCCATCCTGGATTATAACCGGGTGGTAAAAGACCTGAATGGCTTAACTCCTTCCAAATTCCTGGGCTTATTGCAGGATGACTTTTATGTCACCCATAGTCCGGAAGCCGTAAAACCCGCCCATTTACACGAATTCGGTCTTTACCTGGATGGAAAATGGTATATCCTGAGTTCACGCAAAGGTACCTGGACCGAGGATCCGATCGGGGTATTGGATGTAACCATTCTTTCCAACAATATACTGGATAAGATCCTTGACATCAGGGATCAGCGTACGGATAAGCGCATCGACTTTGTAGGGGGAATACGCGGACTGAAAGAACTGGAAAAAAGAGTGGATAGCGGGGAAATGAAGGCGGCTTTCAGTTTATTCCCGGTAACCATCGAACAATTATTCAATATTGCGGATAGCGGTAATGTCATGCCTCCCAAAAGCACCTGGTTTGAGCCAAAACTGCGGGATGGCCTGCTGACCCACCTGATCTGACCGGTTAAACGCTGAAATATTTGTTATTTTGCAACAGAGACGTCGTTCAGTACGTCTCTTCTTGTTTAATTTGCACTATGATCCAACGAATTTTCCTCTTTATTGCCCTTTCCTTATCCCTGGCCGCCTCGGCCCAGCCTGAAGAAATAAAAAAACTGCATGAAACGGCGAAGTCCTTTATGCGGACCGGCGACTTTGACAATGCCATTATTGTACTCACCCGGGCACTCCAGAAAGATGAGAAAAACCTGGAATTGCAGAAAGACCTGGTGATGAGCTTTTATTTAAAAAGGGATTATACAAAAGCACTCGATGGGGTGAAATCACTGATCGACCGCGATGATGCCGATGTGGTCTGCTACCAGATCGCCGGGAATGTATACAAGGCCCTCGAACAGGTGAAGGACTGTGATAAAATGTATAAGAAGGCTCTGAAGAAATTTCCCAAAAGCGGCCCCTTGTACAGCGAGTATGGTGAGTTACTCTGGTCCACCAAAGACATGACCGCTATCAAGCAATGGGAAGACGGCATCCGGAATGACCCGGGTTATGGCGGCAACTATTACAATGCCGCACTCTATTATTTCTACACCAAGGACAAAGTATGGAGCCTGCTCTATGGCGAGATCTTTGTAAATATGGAAAGCCTGAGTGAGCGTGGTGCTTCTATGAAGCAGCTATTGCTGCAGGGTTATAAAGAAAAATTATTTTCCGAAGCCGATCTTTTAAAGGGAGAGGAAAAAAATAAAAGTGAATTTGCCAAAGCCTTCTTACAGGGAA
>CAZFLL010000303.1:0-1582 GCA_964519865.1 uncultured Chitinophaga sp.
TATATGGAGGCACTTTAAACGATATACGGTCTCAGCTCTGGGCCTTAGGATGGATTGCCCTGGTTTGCCTGGTTGTTATGCTGGTATTACTGCAATGGAAAATATATAAGGTCAGAAAAACAGGAGCAAAAATGATATTTACGACGTAGTCAGGAAACAGTTAAAGGAACAGGCTTTCTGCTGAGTGTAACTGCCATACACGACTGAAATACTCAGCTCACTGCCGCCTTCCTCGCCTTTTTCACCACTATTGCCTTTTCTGGATCCCCGTCTCCCATTTTATCCTTCAGCTCCTTGATCGTCATATTGTAGATCACACTATGCCGGTTCTGTACCCGCTGTACCAAATGCACATGGGCAATAAAGTCCTGCACGATCTGGATCTTATCACTCGGAGTTACCACGAGTAGCTGCAGGTGCAATTGCTTGCAGAGCTCCATCAGGTAAGTGGCTTTTTCCTCATCCTGGTTGCTGAAACTCTCATCCACGGCAATAAACCTCAGACTCTTGCTGGCTCTTCCCTCACGGGTGATGCCGAACTGGTAGGCGATGGCGGAACAAAGTATAGTATAGGTCAGCTGTGCTTTCTCACCACCCGACAACTGACCCATCTGGCGATAGGTCTTCTTGGTTTCATTGTTGCTCCGGTATTTTTCATCAGCCCAGAACTCAAACCAGTTCCGTACATCCATCACTTTATTACGGTAAGTGTCACTGGCATCCAGCTCGGCGATCAGGGGCTGTATCTTCCGGGTGAAATGCAGGGCCTTGTCCTCAAAACTGCTTTGCTGCCAGTTGGCCGCCTGCGGTAAAGCATCGAGAAGCTGCATCTTAAACTCCCTGATCTCAGAACCGGCCTGTACGGGTTGCTTACGCAGTTGTACATAGGTATCGGGCATACGGTTGAAGTTGATGCCGCTTAATGACTGGTTCAGTTTAATGATACTGTTATTGATCTCCCGTTCCCACTTGTCGAGTTCTTCATTCAGCCCACCGATCTTATAAGTGATGGTATCACTGATATAATTTTCAAAATCACGTTTGTATTTGGGCAGGTTCTCTGAACTGAGTTTGTCCATCCATTCAATATATTCATTGGCATACTGTGCATCCTCGGAGAATCCAACCACATCCCCGCTCCAGTCGGGGTACTTCTGGGTCAAGGCACCGGAAGGGTTTTTGATCAGATAGATGGCCCTGTTCAGGGCGGTTTCAGTTTTCTGTAAACCACTTTTCAGTTTTTCCAACCCGGCCTGTTTGGCCTCCCTGAATGTATTGAACTGAACATCCAGGTTCTCCAGGCTTACCTGGTTCATAAACTCGGATTGCTGATGCTGAAACTGAAGCAACAGGTCCTTGTCTTCAGGAGTGATCTGCTCCACGACTATTTTCAAACCATCGAGCTGTTGGGTCAGGTTATCCAGTTGTTGATTGATCACGCCTTCTTCCCTCACCAGTTTATCCTGGCCTGACTGCGCCGTTTCTTTTCGTTCACGGGTATCTTCCAGTTGTTTTTTCAGCTGGGTCAGTGCTTTATTCTCCTTCGTCAGGGCATTGATCTGCTCCAGTATTTTATGAATAC
>CAZFLL010000304.1:0-1522 GCA_964519865.1 uncultured Chitinophaga sp.
CTTCGTATCGCTTATACCAAAGGATTGATCTGAGACCATTTCCTTTCAATCAGAGGCGACTCCCTAATCCAATTCCCCCGCCTGCATCATTTTGTAGATCGTGCTCTTACCGATGTCCAGCGCATTCGCCGCGGCCACCACATCATTGTTGTGGCGCTTTAAATACTGTTTTACAATATCACAGGTGTACTGCCGTAAGGTTTTATTCTCGGTTACAAAAAAATCATCCCGCCTGCCGGAAGAAAAAGTAATATCCCCTTCGCGGATCTCATTGTCCTCACTCATCACCACGGCCAGGTCAATGACGGCTTTCAGTTCCCGTACATTACCCGGGAAAGGATGGCTCATCAGTCTGTCTTTGGCTTCATTACTGAACTGAATCGTGCCCAGGTTATTGTCTTTGGCAAACTCGTCCGCAAAATGTTTCGCCAGTAAGAGAATATCATTCCCGCGGTCACGCAAGGGCGGAAGCTCGATCGGCAGACCCATGATGCGAAAGTAAAGGTCTTCCCGGAAATTACCTTTTTGCACTTCCTGGGCCAGGTTCTTGTGGGTGGCGGTGATCAGCCGTATATCCAGTTTTATTTTCTCATTCCCTCCCACTCTTACCACTTCGCGTTCCTGTAATACCCGTAACAGCTTACTTTGCAGACTGAGGTCGAGCTCGGCTATTTCATCCAGGAAGATCGTGCCCCCGTTCGCTTCCTCAAATTTGCCGGGTTTCCGGGCAAGAGCACCGGTGAATGCCCCTTTCTCATGACCAAACAATTCACTTTCGATCAGTTCTTTCGGGATGGCGGCCATATTCACCGCCACAAAATTCTTTTTCTTCCGGTCACTGTTATAGTGAATGGCTTTGGCCACTACTTCCTTCCCCGTACCGGTTTCTCCGGAAACCAATATATTGATATTGGTCTTAACCGCCTTCCCGATCAGGCTGAATACCCGTTTCAGGCTTTCACTCTGACCAATCATGGTTTTTTGAAAGGAAAACTTCTGACCCAATTCCTCCCTTAAGTGCTCTACTTCCTTTTTCAATGACTGGTTTTCCCGGATCCTGATCACACTGTTCCATAACAGGTCCTTGGTCGCTTCATCCTTCAGGAGATAATCATTAACGCCCATTTTCAGGAGGTTCACGGCAACACCCACTTCTTCCTGGGAACTGATCACGATAACCGGCACCTGTGGATTGGTTTCCCTTATCTTTTTAAATAACTCATCACCGGTAATATCAGGTAAGGAGAAGTCGATGGTTACCAGGTCGGGCTTTAAGTGCATTTTAGCCAGGCATTCCTTTCCGGTAACAAAACGGGTTACTTTATAATCGGGGTTCAGGGAAAGATGATAATCGAGGATTTCCCCATACCAGGGGTCATCTTCCACTATATATATATTATAGGCACTCATAGAAACGGTATTATATTCCCGGTCTCGGGTTTCGAACAAAGTACAAATTATGTTTTATTTACAATAACTGGATTTATTCCATTAATTGGAAACCCTTATTCCCCGGGATGTG
>CAZFLL010000305.1:0-1514 GCA_964519865.1 uncultured Chitinophaga sp.
ATTTTATTTCCTTCCCTTCCGGATCAGGCAGACTGATCTCCGGGGCGGACTGGCCTACGAGGTTCAGGGTCTGCACCTGCTCCTGCTGCTGCTTTTCTTTGGTCAGCATGTTTTTAATACTGACCACTCCATTATGGGATGGGAAAGCAGCGGCGAGATCCTCAATTATTTTATTCACCTCTTCATTGGTGATCGGCTGCAGTCCCAGGTTCTGGTTCCTGGAAGTACCCTGGTAATAACCAACGATGATCATGCTATAGGCCGGATTCTTACTATGCTGAAGGGCATTGAGTGTAAAGGATTTCAGTTCCCCGGAGATTTTCATTCCTTCGGCATTCAATGGCGCATACAAACTATCCGGTGCGTTTAGCTTACTTAAACTGTCGGCCCGGCGGGCCAGTACAAAAATGGATTGCAGTTTTGTATTGAATTCAGTCATGAACTCTTTCAGTTGCTGACTGACTGGTGATCCTTTTACTTCATAGGATTCCACAAACTGGCTGTTTTCCTTGCTGAACCTGGCATCCAGCTGGATGGAGGGGGCGTCATTGATCAGCGCTGCAATCGGATATTCCTGTTGGTCGAGCCGGATATTATACACCATGGCTTCCGTGGCCCCTGTCTTCAGTTTGTATTTACCATCCTTCCCCAGCTCAGCTGAATCCACCAGTACCCCCTTCATGGTCACCATTGGCACTTCTTCCAGGTAGATCATCCGGGCTGTATGATTAGTGATCGTTCCGGTAACTTCAAAACTGCCAGAAGATTTTTTGCCTTTGCAGGACAGCAGGAATGAGGAAAGAACAACTGCGAGGAAAACAATTCTCATTATTTAGATTTTAAACGTTCGAGTAATAACTCATTGGTGAGTTTGGGATCGGCCTTGCCTTTGGTTTGCTTCATCACTTCCCCTACGAACAGGGCTAACAAGCCTTTTTTCCCTTTTTTATATTCGGCCACTTTATCCGCAAGTTTAACCAATACCGCATCCACCACCGGACCAATATCCGCCGCATCTGATTGCTGGAGCATGTTCTTTTCTGTGGCGATGGCTTCCAGACTTACCGCGGGTTGCAGTATTAATTCGGGAAACAGTTTTGAGGAAGCCATAGAAAAACTGAGCTTACCAGTTTCCACCAGTTGTATCAGCCTGGCCATTTGCACTGCAGGTACCGGGAATTCAGTGATCTCTTTATTCTGATCATTTAACCATGACTTTACCGGACCCAGCATCCAGTTGGCCGCTGCCTTTGGGTTGCTGCCCTGTTGCAGGATGGTTTCAAAATAATCGGCCATGGCCTTATCTTCTGTCAGCACAGTGGCATCGTATTCGGTAAGTTGTAAGGCCGTATATTTTTTTATCCTTTCTTCCTGCAATACAGGAATCGAGGCACGCATTTTTTCAATAAAACTATCTTCCAGGTGAAAGGGAGTCAGGTCAGGATCCGCGAAATAACGATAATCATCCGCATCCTCTTTATCACGGATAGAGAAGGTAGTGCCGTTATTGGCAT
>CAZFLL010000306.1:0-1505 GCA_964519865.1 uncultured Chitinophaga sp.
TCAATGATAATATCATGATCTTCAAAATCCCTTAATCCGGATACGGTGATCGTGGCGACCATCCCGGCATTCTTTACAAACACAGGGATCGATCCGCCTTTCGCGATATAATCCTTCTCCTCCAAACCGAATGGTTTCTCCAGGCTCATTTGCCGATTCTCCAGCGTGGTTTTCACAGCGAGTGAACTTTCTTCGAAGTGTTTCGCCACATTGGCTTTCCGCCGGAGCCAGTTATGCTTATCGGCCGGCAGTTCGTCATCCACATACAGGAATACGGTATGATTCAGCCGGCTGATCTCCACGGCAATGGCCTGGTTCCGGCTTTTCGCCAGTTCAATGATCCGTACACCCATATCCATGGCAACTTTATTTGAAAATGATTCCAGTTCGATTTTCTGGATTATTTCCTTGACTGTACTTTCTGTGGCCATTGCTTCTGATGTTTATAAAATGAGCAGAGTTAAAGTCGCCATACAAATGTAGTGACAGTATATTATTATTGCTGATTCAATCTTTATTACAGATCCGGGGTATTCAGCTCCTGGCCATTAGCGCTATCCAGCGCATGATTTCTGCTCCTTCTTCACCGGTACAGGGGTTGGGCGCTTTCCCGGCAAAAAAGTTTACGGTTTCCGCGATCATAGGCTGCTGCACATGTTGCAATGGATCAAATTCATACACAGTTGTTTGCCCGTTAATCGTCAGCCGGATTCCCTGCTTACTGAAAAAACTGAAATGGAGTGTGCCGGTACTGCCAATGATCTCACAGTAGTCACTGGATTCACCAGCCGTAAAGCACCAGGTCCCGCTGAATATGATACCACTGGCAAAACGGATCGTCCCGGTTACAATATCATCTGCGGTATAGATCCTGCCCTGGTTGGCGGCCAGCCCTGACACCCGTTTCGCTTCGCCAAATAAATTATACAGAATATCGAGCTGGTGTGGGGCAAGATCATGAAAAAGTCCGCCGCCGGAGATCGCCGGATTGACCCGCCAGGCATTTTTTTCATCCGCCAGTTCGGTGGCTGTCTGGGCTGGTTTACAGAACTGTAATTGGACAAGTCGTATTTCACCGATCACTTGTTGTTGGAGCAGGGCTTTCAGTTTTAAGAACATGGGCCATTGACGGCGATAATGGGCCACTGTTAATTTTACCCCCGCCTCAGCCGCAGCTGATGCCATGTTTTTTGCCCCGGCATAATTCAGGGCCATGGGCTTCTCTACATACACGGGCTTACCGGCCGTAATAGCTGCCAGCGTGTATTTTTCATGGGCATCGGGTGGTGTGGCAATATAGATCGCATTCACTTCGGGATCCCGGATAAGAGCATCGGCATCTGTATACCATCTGTCCACCTGGTGCCGCCTGGCATAATCAGCCGCCCGGGTACCGTCCCGGCGCATCACCGCGATCAGTTTGGAACCCGGCACTTTATTAAACGCCGGTCCGCTTTTTACTTCAGTCACATCACCACAGCCAATTATACCCCAGTTGATCATGA